>JAJCZP010000161.1 GCA_029262315.1 Deltaproteobacteria bacterium
GATGTCGTTCATGAAGTGGTAGCTGGGATCGTCCGGCGTCTCGACACGATTCTGGTTGTGGTACACGGCCGGCGCCCACTGGTTGGTCTCCCCGCCCAGGAATCCATAGAACTCGTCGAAGCCCTGGTAGTTCGGCCAGCGAGTGAAGGGACCGGACGGACTGATCTCCCAGACCGCGGTTTCGTGCCACTTGCCGTACGCCGCCGTGCTGTAGCCGTTCAGGCGTAGCATCTCGCCGATGCCCGCCACGTCGTTCGGCAGCATGCCGGTCGCCCCGGGGAACGAGGTCGCGACCTCGGCGATCTTCGCCTGGTTGGCCGAGTGGTGATTGCGCCCGGTCTTGAGCGCCTGCCGCGTCGGCGAGCACAACGCGGTCGTGTGGAACTGATTGTACATCAGGCCCTGACTGGCCAGCTTGTCGATGTGGGGCGTCTCGATCACACCGCCGAAAGCGCTGGTGCCACCGAAACCGAGATCGTCGAGCAGGACAATCACCACGTTGGGCGCGTCTTTGGGCGCCTTAACCTCGAATACAGGCGGCGCCTTGGCATCGCGCGCATCGAGCGTGGTGATCGGCGGATACCAGGGCCCCTTGACGGGCAGGCTGGTGCGATCGAGCTGTGCCTCCTGGGCGAGAGCGACAGCCGCGCCCGGGCCGACTATCACGAGCGTGAGCGCAACGGCGACAAAGCTTCTCTTCCTCATTGTTGTGGTCCTCATTGTTGTGGTCCTCATCGTTGTTCTCCGTGTTGGCGAGCGTGACATCTCATCCGGCGGGAAGCAGCAGCGTCATCGCGAGATCGAGGGCAATCCGCTGCTCGTACAACTCCTGCCGTCGCCCCGCGAGATCCCCGAGGAGTGTCGTCCGACGCCAGAGATCACCCCGATAGTCCGACACCGGCGTCAGGTCGGGTGCGAGCGTCATGAGGGAGAGCTTCCCGGGCGGTGCCTCGGCCGGCCCCTCGTTGGCACGCGCGAGAATGGCCTGGTCGAGCACGAGCCCAACAGTCACCGCCGCCACGAACACGATCCACGTCTTACTCAACCGCACGCGTCCCCTCCTCGTCACTATCGATCAACTCTACCAAGAGCAGCGGCAGGTGAAGATCGTGGAGCGTATTCAACACGCCGAGAAGCTCGGCCTGATCGCACACCCGCCCCTCGACGCACGTGACCTCCTCTTCTCCGGCTTCGACACGCCTGGCGGCAACGCGCATGCCCCCAAGCCGATCAGCCCACGTATCGCCAACCCGCCCCTGGACGCACACGCGGTACAACCCAGGACCGCCAAAGCGGGAGGTCTTGAGACGCGGAGACTTGTCGTGTCCAACCGGACGCATGGCTCACCTCGACCGTACCGTGCCGATATAGAAGAAAGCCGCCGGCTACGCACCCCGCGCGAAGGGGGAAAAACGGGGGACCCGACCTGGGCGCGGCGGCGGGTACCTGATCAGGGACCGAGGAGAAGTCCGATCTCGCGCGCTCGTGTTACCGCCGCGCGTCGACTGCCGACCCCGAGCTTCTGATAGACACCCTCAGGGCCCGCAATGCCAGGAGATCGCTCAACCGGCGGCAATCATTCGACGCGACGAGCGCCCCGTGAAGCGCCTGGAGGATGCTTCGCGCCTCGTCACCAGAACCGGGGACATCGACCGCGGCGGGTGCGTCACCAGGGCGCTCAACAGATCGTGGACTTCGGCGGTCTGCACACGTTGATAGTCATCGAGGACGAGAATGAACGGTGTCTCGATCGCGGCCAGATCGTTCGCGAGGCAGGCGGCGAGCGTGCGTACCGGAACCGGACTCGAAGCCTTGCGCGGAGCAAGCGTACGCGCGCAGGCGCGCGGAAAGACCGAGCGGAGCGCCGGAACCGGTGGACGCAGCACGCTGAATCGACGCGCTATGGCCTCAGCTCCCGTTCTCGGTAGGGATCCCCTGGTCACTCCAGCCCAACGTACCGCCGTTCAGGCTGCGCATGTTCGTGTACCCAAGGTGAGTTGCTGACCGGAGTCATGGAGCACGAGATCGAACCGTTGAAGTACGAAGGAGCGGGGCAGAGCGTCGCATGGTGCAACGAACTGTCGACCGGCGCGCAAGTCATCGCGCGCCTCGTGGCCGAGACGCGCGAGGCGCTGCACACGTTGGGGTAGTGTCGACGCACAGGACTCCCTCGCTCGGGAGTGATGTTCGTCAGCCGACACCATGACGAAACGCACTACTGACCTTCGTCATGGTGCCGGGTGCTTGCCGCGCCTGACGAGCACGTCCAGGATCTGATCGCTAGAATGGCTCGTTGTGTCGCGGCTACGATAGCGACAACACGTCAACGAGTTGGAGGTAGCCCATGACACCGTGTCGCGTTTTCGTAGTCATCACTCTCGCCGTGTTCATCATCGCGGCGGCGGCAACCAGCGCGACTCGCGCCGGCGAGGCGCCCGCCCTCGGCACCGCGCGCATTACGCAGGCGATGGTTGCTGGTGGTGAGTTGAGTCGTGCGCAGATGCGGCGCGAGGGGCGACGGATCTTTGCGACACCGTTCAACCTGCTCGACGGTCTCGGCGACGGCCCGATGGATCCGAACGAGCCCACGGCGCCGGGTGGACGGCCGACACTGCAGGCAAACGGGATGTTCCTGCGGGCGAATGGTCTCGACTCGCAGACCTGCCTCGAGTGTCACAGCCTGCTCAGCAACGCGACGATCCCGGCCACGTTCGCCGTCGGTGGCGCGGGGGGCGTGGCGACCAATGCCATGGCGGGTCCGACGACGATCGATGTCGACGATTCCGACGGCAACGGTTTCGCCGGGTTCGACGGTCGCTTCATCAATCCCCCGTTCGTCTTCGGCGCGGGTGGTGTCGAGCTCCTCGCCAAGGAGATGACGGCCGAGTTGCGGGCGTTACGCGCGACTGCCGAGTCCAACCCGGGAACGATCGTGCCGCTGCTCAGCAAGGGGGTCGACTTCGGATCGATCGTCTTCCAAACTGGCATATTCGATACCGACGCCGTCGAGGGCGTTGCCAGCGATCTCGTCGTGCGGCCGTTCGGTCGCAAGGGCGAGTTCGCGACCGTTCGAGCGTTCGACGTCGGCGCCATGCAGTTCCACCACGGCATTCAGCCGACAGAGGTCGTCGGCGAGGGCATCGACGATGACGGGGACGGCGTCGTCGACGAGATCCTGGTCGGTGAGCTCTCGGTGTTGCACATCTTCGGCGTGACGCTCGAGCGCCCGCGCGAGGTGCGCGCGGATGCGGAGGCCCGCTCCGGACGAACCATCTTCTCGGCAATCGGCTGCGCCGATTGCCATGTGCCCGAGCTGCGGACCACGAGCCGTCGACTCACGGTGAGCTTTCCCGAGGTCGACACCGACCCCAGCGCCAACGTGTTCGCGTCGTTCGATCTCAGTCACGCACCGGCGAGGTTCAAACGCGTGCCTGGGGGCGGCCTTCGTGTGCCACTGTTCGCCGATCTGAAACGGCACGACATGGGTCCGGCCCTCGCGGAAACGCCGGCCGGAGAGCTCGACGCGCACTTCACGACCGCCCGGCTCTGGGGCGTTGCGGATACCGCGCCCTATCTGCACGACGGCCGTGCGAGTACGCTGACCGAGGCGATTTTGCTTCACGGCGGCGAAGCGGAAGCATCGCGCAACGCCTTCGATGGCCTCGACGGCGCCAACCAGGACGCCGTGCGCGCGTTCTTGAAGACGCTGCGTACCCCGCGCACCGTACGAGGCCGCTAGCGAGCCGCAGCGCCACCGAGGAGTCGACAATGCCAACCGAGTTCGCATCACAGGCGCTCGCCAGGGTTCGCGATGGGAGCCACTTCGAGTGGTACGTCATCCCGATCCTCGTCCTCGTGTTCTACATCTACTCGGTAGAGGTCGAGCGCCGGAACTGGAACGTGTTGTTCGCCGGACTCGCCTTCTGGGGCATGGATTGGTTCAACGAGATCTGGAACGGCCTGGTCTTTCACTTCACGCAGCATGCGCCGATGTGGGCTACGCCCGGCGACAGCGCCTATGTGATCCTGATCGGTCTCAACATCGAGATCTGCATGATGTTCGCCTTCATGGGGATCTACGGTGCCAAGCTGCTTCCCGCGGACAAGTCACTGCGGATCCTGGGGATCCCGAATCGCTGGTTCCTCGCTGCGATCAACTCGGCGGGGTGCGTGGTCATTGAGGTCTTCCTGAACGCCATCGATGCCTTGACCTGGGACTACACGTGGTGGAGCGCCCGGAGCCCCATCCCGATCTTCCTGTTCGGGTACCTCCATTTTTACCTGGTCGCCTACTGGGTGCACGACATGGAGAGCGTACGGCGGAAAGCCATGACCGTCGGGGCGATCTTCGCGTTCGACGCCGCCTGTCTGATCGTGTTCGGAGCCGTGTTGGGCTGGATCTGATCGGGCACCGCGGAAGCTCTAGCGGGTGCGGCTCGGTGAAGCACGCTCGCCAGCAGGAAATCTTGACCTGTCGGGCGCAGATCAAGCGGAAGACGATGGCGCGGCGCAAACGGGCGAATTCACGCGCCGCGTAGTCTAGCCGTCGTGCGGGGAATGTCTCTTAGAAACTGATCCCATCGATCCCGATTCCGCTGACGACGTACACCCGCTATTGCTCGACGCAGTAGATGTGACGCGTGGTCACGTTGCAGGGCGAGGCGATGCCCGGCTTCCAGAACCCGAAACCCGTGTTCGCCACCAGGCTGGCGCCCGTCGAGTCGGGCGCCGCGTCGTCGGTCCAATCGTCACATGTCTCGGCCACGGTCGCCGGCGCGATAATGTCGGCCGCGCCCGTGATGACAGTACCGTCACGGTACGTGCCGTCGCCCGATTGCCAGATGCCGCTCTGCAGCCGCGTGGCGGCGGTCGGCGCCAACGCCGTCGCGATGATCTGTTCTTTTGTGCCAACGACCTGCCCATCGGGACGCACATAGGTCTGGCCGTCGGCCAGGACACTCGCCGCCGCCGTCGTTGTCGTCGGCAGGAGCGCCTTCACGGCCCCTGCCCCGGCCGGCTTCTCTGCGGTGCACTTGGTATCGGGGTCGTCGACACCCACCAGAAACGGCGTATTTGTCATGTAGATCATCTTGCCTGGCACCCCCGCCGGCACCAACTCTGCGTTCTTGCTGTTACCAAAACAGTAGACGGATCCGGTGGTGACGACGTTGCAGCCGAATCCGCCCTCCGCCGTCCAACTCGTCGGCCCTTTGTGCGCATGCCCGGTCGAGAGCAGCCCCGACACGGTCTGGGAGTAGTCGGTACAGTTGGGCGTCACCGTCCCGGTCGGCCCCGTTCCCGTCATCACTTGCGGTGAGTTCTCGTTGGTCGCACCGTCCTCGCCGAGTTCAACGGTGTTGAAGATCTCGTTGGCGCTGAACAGATCGGCGAGCTCATCCGCAAACGGCTTGCCGTCCATGCGGACGAAGCCGCGTGCCGGCGCCAGACGATCCGAGATGGTCTGCACGGTCGAAGACAGAAAAGCGGTGAAGCCGTCGTCGGTCAGGTTGTTGATGCCCGCCGCAGTGGCCAGCTGATTGCACTCGTCGTCGTAGGGCGCCGTGGGATCGTTCGGATCGCCGGCACCGAGCGTGACGTCGAATCGCTCCTGAGTCGAAAACACGAGATTGAAGGTCTGCGGGGCGAAGTATGCCTCGACGGCCTGCGACTCGCCGGTCGACACGGTGCAATCATGGAAGCCGCCGCCGCAGGCGCCATCCCATACTTGAAAATAGGAGTCCGATCCGTTGACGGTGCGCGCATGCAATTCGACGGACGGCCCACCCGGAAACGCGGCCACGCACGTGGGCCCGCTCGGGCCGCAATCGATGCCGAGCGGCGTGGACGTCACCGTCCCGGCCCCGCCCCCTCGCCTGGTGACGCCGATCAGGATCTCGCCTTCGGCCGCGCAAAACGGGCTATGAAGCTCGTGCCCAACCGATTGCAGGAGCGCTTCCGCCCGCGGAGCCTGGAAATGCACCATCTCCTCGGCGAGGCACGACAGCTGCTGAAACATGCACAGGCGATAGTCGGAGGGCGCATCGATCGTGTTCACGCCGACGTCGAGGCAGCGACCCGCGAGACCATCCACGTGCATGCCCGCATCGGCGCGCGCGTCGGCGTGGATTTCGTCGCACCGCTTGGTCAGCGACTTCTCCAGCTTCGCCGCCGCCTTCGCCACGTTCGCAACGAGTTCCTTGTCGCACTTGGCCGTGGCCTTATCGAGGCACTTCTGGTCGCCCGGCTTCGTTTGTACACACTTGAAGTGGGCACCAACGCACCTCTGCAAACTCTTCAGCTTCGAGGCAATGAACTTCGCGCCGGCCTTCTTGGCTTCCTTCTGGCATTTGTCGAGCGCCTTCCCGAGACCCGGGTCACCGACGTCGCCGCCGGTTCCACCAAGGTCGCGGAGACACGTTCCGGGACGCACCCCGATCGCGAGCGCGTCGGCAAAGCCGCCGGCACGCGGCATGTGGAGGTTGAACGCCTCCTCGGCCTGACACTCGTGTTGCTCCCGGACGCAGGCGGCGATCGAGGCCACATCGGTGAGAGAAATCCCGAAGTCGTCGTTGCACTCCGTCGCCAGTGCGTCGAAACCGAGGCCGAGAGCACCCGTGAGATCCGCCGGGTCGGTCGGACACCTCTTGACGATGGCATCGGTGAGCTTGGTGCGCTCCTTGGCGACCTTGCCGGACTCCTTGGCGCATTTTGCGATCGCCTTGTCGAGGCACTTCTGGTCGCCGGGCTTGGTCTGGATGCACTTGAAGACTGCGTCGTAGCACTTCTCGAGGCTCTTCAGGGTCTTGCTCGTAAACTTGGCGCCGGACTTGGTGAAGGTGGCCTGGCACTTGTCGGCCGCCTTGGCGGCCGCAGGATCGGGCAGGTTGCCGGCACCGACTGGCGACGCGACCCCAAGAGCAACGAGCAGCAGCGCCAGGGCCGTCCTGCAGATATCCGTGTGGTGCGCCAGCCGCATCCTACTGCTCCGCACAGTAGATGCGCCCGTTTGCGCTGCACGCGATGGGGTCGACGTTCCACCAGCCAACCTCGATGGCACCGGCAATACCTCGGTGACCGGTGCCGCCCGTGTCCGTCCAATCGTTACAGGTGCTCGCCACGGTGCCGAGATCATCGATGTTCTCCTGCCCCGTCCAGGCCGTGCCGGTCAGGTAGGAGCCGTTGCCTAGTTGCCACACCCCGCTGTCGAGCCAGGGATCCAGCGCCGACGGCGCCTGGGCGACGGTGACCAACTGCGCGCCCGTGCCGATGACGTAGCCATCGGGCCGCACATACGTCGTGTTGTCGTCGAGATGCGTCGATGCCGCAACGGTCGTAGTGGCCAGGAGCGCCTTGACCGTACCCGTACCCGCGGGCTTGTCGACCTCGCACTTGCCATCTGGGTCGTCGACGCCGATGGCGAGGTGGGTGTCCGTCAGGTAGAGGACCTTGCCGTTCTTCGGCGGGGGAACGATCGGCGTCGTCTGGGTGTTCATCCAGCAAAAGACTCTCGCGACCGGGCTGTCACACCGAACCGACCCGACGAACGTGAACCCAGGTCCGGTGCGATGGGTTCCACGTGAGAAGAAATCGTTACTGTCGATCGACGACCAATCGAGGCACGTGGAGAGCGAGGTCGTTCCGCTGAGGTTCATTCCGGTCGCAAACGTGGACGAGAAGTCGAACCCGCCCATCTCGTCGTACAGAAGCGGATTGAACACCTCTCGTTGCGCGGTCATGTCAGCGGGCAGATCTCCGAACACCTTCCCGTCCGGCAGGATGAAGCCGCGCGCCGATCCCAGGCGCGTAAGGGCGCTGGAGACGCTCGACGAGAGAAACGCGACGTACGCGTCCCCGCCGCCATTGTTCACGCCGGCCGCGGTGGCGAGTTGGTTGCACGCGTCGTCGTACGGCGACGTGGGATCGTTCGGGTCGGCCAGCCCAAGGTTCATGGCGACGGTCGTCGAGCTGGCAAAGACGAGGTTGTGATCGAGCGCCCCGAACGTGGCATCGACCACATGCGTCTGGTCGGTCACCACGTCGCAGTCCCAGAACGGGCCCGTGCAACTCGCCCCACCCCAATGGTTGAACTGCGCATTCGATCCGTTCGTCGTCCGCGCTTCGAGCTTGACGGCGGTGCTGACCGGGAAGCTCGCGCCGCAGGTGCTCCCGCAATCGATACCTGCCGGGATCGAGGTCACGGTCCCCGTGCCCGCCCCCTTCTTGTTGACGATGACCGCAAACTGGCCCGGCGCCGGTGTGAAGCTCGGCGTCGTCGCGGGTGTCGCCGTCACGGACGGCGTCACCGTGGCCGTGGAGGTCGGCGTCGCGGTGGGGGTCGGGGTGGGACCACAGACCCCGCGGTGCAACGTGTGCCCGACCGTCTGCAACAGCGCATCCGCACGCGGTGCCGTGGCGCCGAACAGATCATCGACCTCGCACTCGTTGCGACGGACGATACACTGTGCGTAGTCGCCCATGGTGGCAAACGCCGGGATCCCGAGTTGTTGGCAGATCGCGCCCAAGACGCTGACGTTCATTGCACTGACCGGGAGGAGGGCGGGGAAGACTGCCAAGCAGCGCTTGCCGAGCGCGGCCGCGAGCTTGGCCTCGAGCTTCGGGATGTTGGTGACGAACTCCTTGTCGCACTTCGCCTGCGCCTTCGCGATGCATGCGGGATCGTTCGGTTTGGTCTGGGTGCACTTGAAGAGCGCACCCACACACTTCTGGAGACTCTTCCGCTTGCCGGCCACGAACTTCGCGCTCGCCTTCTTCACCTGCTTCTGACACTTGTCGAGGGCCTTCCCCAGCCCCTTCGGATCACCAACGTCACCGAGCCCAGTCCCCTGGAGGCACGTCCCAAGGCGGATCGTAATCGGCTCCTGGATGGCGAACCCGCGCGCCCGCGGCATCTGGGCGCCGAACATCCGCTCGGCGTGACACTCCGACAACTCCCGCACGCAGCCGGCGATCGCGTTCACCCCTGAGAGCGGGAACCCCGCATCGGTACAGGTCGCGGCCAGCGCGTTGTAGCCGAGTCCGTCGTCCGACATGAGGTCGGCGAAGCTCGTGCACTTCTTCTGAATGGCCCCGAGGAGCTTGGCCTCGTTCTTCGGCCGCTTGATCTGCACTTCCTTGGTGCACTTCGCCGCCGCCTTGTCGATGCACTTTTGATCGCCCGGCTTGGTCTGCACACACTTGAAGACCGCGTCGTAGCACTTCTCGTGATACTTCAGGGTCTGACTGGCGAACTTCGCGCTCGCCTTGTTGATGGCGACCTGGCACTTGTCGGCGGCCTTGGCCGCCGCCGGGTCCGGAAGTGCAGAGGCGCCAGCCGGGCCGCTGCTGATCACAGCAAGCCCCAGACACATCACCTAGGCCAAGATGGATAGCGTGGGTCGAATCATCAAAGGGCTCCTGTCAGACCGCCGTGGGCGGAAGCTACCGGCCGCCTGTGCGCTCACGGCGTTCCACCGAAGGTAGCAGGTCACCCCGTGGCGGAGAACTGCGCGCCCACTATGCCGGACAACACACTGCCTGCGGCACCCGCCTACGTCTGGGGCCTCCGCCTCAGGCCCCTGATCGTCAACGCCGTCATGGAGCGCCTCGACCAGTAGCGCGCGCGGCGCGGGGACGGGAACCACCCGGCGAGAATCGTGCCCTCAGCCGATCGCGGCGGTTCCGTCGGACTGGCTCACGAGGCCACCAACGATCGTCAGTTCGCGATCCACGGCCGCGACCAGATCGTGGAGGTCGGGCAGCGCATCCCAATCGGCGTTGAAGCCCCAATGGAGCTTTCCATCGTAGCTGAACAACGCGATCCCGAGCGCCTGGCCTGAAAACAGGGGAACCAGCGGATAGCACGCACGCATGCACGCCCCCCCGACATAGACCGGCCCCGGGGGGCCCGGCACATTCGTGACCACGAGATTGTAGGGGCGCGACAACGCCGACAGACGAGCGAACTGGACGACCAACGTCGTGAACGTCACGTCGCTCAGCGACTCCACCGTCTCCATCCCGACCGCCTGCCGTGATTGCTTCGCCTGGCGCGCCTGCTCGATCGTACGGCGCAAACGCGGCAGGAGATCCCGCTCGTCGAGCGGCAGGCGAACGACCATCATCGCGACCCGGTTGCCGACGTCACGTTGCGTGCTGGCGTTCCGAATGTTGACAGGGACCATCACCCGAAAATCGGCTGGCACGGGATCGACACCCCGGCGATGGAAGAAGCGCGCCAGCGCCCCCGTGATGACCGCCAAGACGACGTCGTTCACCGTACCGCCGTACTTGCTGCGCACTGCCTTGATCTGCTCGAGGTCCGCCACCGTCCAGTCGAAACGCCGGTACGGTCCAATGTCGACGTTCAGCGGTGAGGGCGACGCTGGGGCGAGTCCAGCACCGAACGCCTCGGCGACACCTGCGGCGCGATGGCCGATCGACGACAGCGCTGTTTGCGGTTGCGCGGCGGTACGCAGCAATCCGAGCGTGCCTCGCACCGGCGCCGTCACCCGATGCCCGAGCTCCGCGAGGAACAACTCGAGTGGCGTCGGCGCCGCGCGGGGACTCCACCGCGGTGGGGGCTCGGTGAGGGCAGGGTCGGGGTCCGGCGTCGGGCGCATGATCGAAGCCGACTGCTGCACGCTCCCGACCCCGTCGATCATGCAGTGGTGCGCTTTCTGGATGATGGCGAAGCCGCCCCCTTCCAGCCCCTCGACGACCCACATCTCCCAGAGCGGCCGGTTGCGGTCGAGCTCTTGCGACATCACGCGGCCAGCGAGCCGCTTCAACTGGCGATCATCACCTGGCTTCGGCAGGTGGGTGTGCCGAATGTGGAAGTGCAGATTGAACCGGGGGTCGTCGACCCACACCGGCTGGCCGAACACGGGTGTCCACGCCAGTCGTTGCCGGAAGCGCGGAAATCGGTAGAGCGCCGCCTCCATCATCGTCCGCACCTGCTCGATGTCGACGCTCCCGTCCGACGCCACCAGCGGCCCGTCCTCGAACAGCGCCACGGAACCGATGTGCATGTGACTGTCGCCGTCCTCGATCTCGAGGAAGCTGTCGTCGAGCGCGGAGAGTCGTTCGGAGTGCGTATAGGGCATCGGTCGTCCTCCTCTGTCTCTCAGGTCAGGCTACGACGGCGGGACCGCGCCGACGATCTGCCGCCGTCGCCTCCGCGCTCACGTACTCGCACGCATGGACCAGGGCCGGCACGAAGCTGTCGACGGCGCGCGCACATGCCAGGTGGTCGCCATCCACCTCGAAGATGCGAGCGCCTGGAATCGAGGCCGCCAGTCGATACTGACGCCGCGCCGGAACGAGAGTGTCATGGACCATCACCAGAACCGCCGTCGGCACGTCAATGTTCGAGACCCAGTCGTGGGACGAGAAACGGATCACCGCACGCGTTGCCTGCAGGACGGTCGCCGGGTCCATCATCGCCATTTCGCCACGCGCATGCTCGCGGCGCTCACCCGGGGAAAAGCCGTCGAGCATGCCGGCGGTGATACGGTCGCGGAAGACGTCGGGAAGCATCCGCGCGGTCACGACCATTCCTGGAAAGAAGGCACTCGCGACACCCCGGACCTCCGGACGGACGAAGTGTTTCGCCGTCGCGCACAGAACGAGACCACGCACCCGATCCGGGTGCCGGCTCCAGGTCAGCTTGGCGATGGGTCCACCCATCGAGTAACCGACCGCGAATACCGACTCGATGTCGAGCGCATCGACGAGCGCGATAACGTCATCTGCGCAGTCGACAAGCCGGAAGTGTCCGGTTCGAATTCCCCGCCCATGACCGCGATGATCGACGATGAGAACCCGAAAGTGCTCGGCGAGCGCCGGCAGCGCCGTCATCCAATTGAGGCGCCCGGTGGCAGCGAGTCCGTGCAGGAGAACGAGCGTCGGCGCACCGTCCGGCCCGGACGCCTCGCGAACGGGAATCACCCCACGCCCGGGCAGATCGACCTCACGATCGACCCACTGCAGTGCGTCCATTTCTGGCTTCGGCACGACACCTCTCATCTTGATGTGACCTGCACTCATCATGATACGTGCACCCCACGTGCCAAGCAGCGGGTCCATCGAATCCAACGACCGCCCGTCGTTGCGGGGGCCGCGGCGCCGTGATTCCGACCTGTGCGATACGGGTTCCCAACACCAGGAACGGTGCGGGGCGCCATCGACCAACGGCACGCCGAAGCGACGCTCGACGGGGCCGGCCAGACCGCGTCCGAGTCGAGCCGCCGGTCGCCGAGCGCCGGGGCCGGCGACCGCGATGCGGCCCGCCCGGCGCGGGTTGCCGACTCGTTGCGATTGGCGTAGTCAGATTGACGCGATGAGTAGAGGGCGCGAGATCAGGTGCTTCGACTACGTGAACCATCCTTACGCGACCGTTCGTGACGCGTTGACTCGCGATGCGACCGCTGTGTTCCAGGCGGCGACCAAGGCGGCGACCGCGCGCGCCCACAGCGTGGCCTCCCAGCTGCACGCGAGCGTGGCAGGCATCGACGTATCGACGGATGTGGCCATCAGCGTCACGGGTATCGAGAACGACGTGAGTGACGCGCCGGCGAAGCCCGCCACCCGCCTGCGGCTGGAGTGGCAGGCGGCCGAGCGGTCCCACCTGTTTCCTTTCATGCAAGCGGCATTGCTCGTCTATCCCTTAACCGGGAGGGAGACGCAGCTCGACTTCGTCGGAACGTACGAACCGCCGCTCGGCCCGCTCGGAAGCGCCGTGGACGCCATCGGCGCCCACCGGATCGCCGACGTATCGGTGCATCACTTCGTCGCCGAGGTCGCGAGCTACCTGCGGACGACACTCGCGGATTGACCGCGCGGGCCGTTGCGGCCCTACGAGCCCGACGTGATTCGGGCTTTGATCGACTCCCAGTTCAGGCGCGCGATGTGCTCCATCGAAATGTCCCTCGGGCACTCCGCCGAGCAGGCGGCAGTGTTCGAACAGCCCCCGAAGCCCTCCTGTTCCATGCGCGCGATCATGGTGCGCACGCGATCACGCGCCTCGACCCGCCCCTGCGGGAGCAGGGCCAGGTGCGACACCTTCGCGGCGACGAAGAGCATGGCCGAGGCGTTCTTGCACGTCGCGACGCAGGCGCCGCAGCCGATGCAGGCAGCGGCGTCGAACGCCCGCTCCGCGGCGTGACGCGGCACCGGGATCGAGTTCGCCTCCGGGGCCGTCCCGGTGTGTACCGACGTGTAGCCGCCCGCCTGCACGATGCGGTCGAGGGCGCTGCGGTCGACCACGAGATCGCAGACGACGGGAAACGCGTCGGCGCGCCAGGGCTCGATCCAGATCGTGTCGCCGTCGGCGAAGCTGCGCATGTGGAGCTGGCAGGTGGTGACGCCGCGTAGTGAACCGTGCGCGCGGCCGTTGATCATGACGCCGCAGGTGCCGCAGATCCCCTCGCGGCAGTCGTGGTCGAAT
The DNA here is from genome assembly GCA_029262315.1 of Deltaproteobacteria bacterium. Classification (GTDB taxonomy): domain Bacteria; phylum Desulfobacterota; class Binatia; order UTPRO1; family UTPRO1; genus JAJCZP01. The sequence continues at coordinate 13,445 of JAJCZP010000161.1, forward strand.
GCGATCGCGGGCTCGTCCCGCGCGACGAGGGTCTCGTTCAGGACGTCCAGCATCTCGAGAAACGAGGCCTCGCCCGGCACGTTCTCGACGTCGTAGTCGACCATGCGGCCCGCGACGTCCGGGCCAGCCTGGCGCCAGATCTTGAGATGGAAGCGCATGCGCTACTTGTAGCTCCGGACGGTCGGCGTGGTCGACTCGAACACGAGCGGCTCCTTGTGAAGCTGCGGCGCCGCGTCGGGTCCGGCGTGCCCCCACGCAGCCACGTGCATGAACTCGGTGTCGTCCCGCCGGGCCTCGCCGTCGTCGGTCTGGTGCTCCTCGCGGAAGTGGGCGCCGCACGACTCGTTGCGCGCGATTGCGTCCCGCACGATGAGCTCGCCGAGCTCGAGGAAGTCGGCGAGGCGGCCGGCCTTCTCGAGCTCCGGATTCATGCCGTCGGCGCTACCAGTGACGTGCACGTCGCGCCAGAACCTCTCGCGGAGGGCCCGCACGTCCGCCAACGCCCGCTCCAGGTCGGCGTGGTTACGCATCATGCCGCAATGGTTCCACAGCGTGATGCCGAGATCGCGGTGGAAGCGCCGTGGGCTCGTCGTCCCCCGGATCGCGAGCAGGCGGTCGATCCGCTCGCGCACCTCGCGCTCGGCCGTCTCGAACGGCGGCTGCTCGGCCGGAACGGGGCCGGTGCGGATGTCGTCGGCAAGATAGTCGGTGATCGTGTGCGGGAGGATGAAATATCCGTCGACGCACGCCTGCAGCAGTGAGTTGGCCCCGAGACGGTTCGCCCCGTGGTCGGCGAAGTTGCACTCGCCGATCGCGAACAGTCCGGGCACGGTCGTCATCAGATCGTAGTCGACCCAGAGGCCGCCCATCGTGAAGTGCGCCGCCGGGTAGATCCGCATCGGTGTCTCGTACGGATTCGTTCCCGTGATCTTCTCGTACAGGTCGAACAGGTTGCCATACCGCTCGCGGATCACGGTCTGCCCTTGGCGAGCGATGGCGTCCGCGAAGTCGAGATACACGCCTCGTCCCGTCGGCCCCACCCCGTGTCCGGCGTCGCAGATCTCCTTGGCGGCACGAGACGCGATGTCACGCGGGGCCAGATTGCCGTACGACGGATACTTCCGCTCCAGATAGTAGTCGCGCTCGTCATCGGGGATGTCTTCGGGGCGGCGCTCGTCGCGGGACTTCCGGGGTGCCCAGATCCGGCCATCGTTGCGGAGCGACTCGGACATGAGCGTGAGCTTCGACTGCGTCTCCAGGGTCGCGGGGATGCAAGTCGGATGGATCTGCGTGAAGCTCGGGTTCGCGAACAGCGCCCCGCGCACGTGAGCCTTCCAGACGGCCGAGGCGTTACAGCCCATCGCGAGCGTCGACAGATAGTAGATCGTCCCGTAGCCCCCGGTCGCGAGGACGACCGCGTGCCCGGCATGGCGCTCGAGCCGTCCGGTCTGCAGATCGCGCGCGATGACCCCCCGGGCGCGTCCGTCCACCAAAACGAGGTCGAGCATCTCGCGGCGGGGGAGCATCCGCACCTTGCCGCGCTCGACCTGGCGCAACAGGGCGCCGTAGGCCCCCATCAGCAGCTGCTGGCCGGTCTGGCCGCGCGCGTAGAACGTGCGCTCCACCTGAACGCCGCCGAACGAGCGGTTCGCGAGCAGGCCTCCATACTCACGCGCGAAGGGCACCCCCTGCGCGACCGCCTGGTCGATGACCCGGAGCGAGAGCTCGGCCAGCCGGTAGACGTTCGCCTCGCGCGAGCGGTAGTCCCCGCCGCGCAGGGTGTCGACGAACAGCCGCCAGACGTTGTCGCCGTCGTTCTGGTAACCCTTGGCCGCGTTGATCCCGCCCTGGGCGGCGACGGAGTGGGCCCGCCGAGCGCTGTCCTGAAAGCAGAGGCAGGTCACATTGTAGCCGAGCTCGGCCAAGCTGGCCGCGGCGGACGCGCCGGCGAGGCCGGCCCCGACCACGAGTACGTCGATCTTGGCCTTGTTGGCCGGGCTGATCAGGCGCAGGCCGGCCTGGTGTCTCGACCACTTCTCGGCAAGCGGTCCGTCGGGGATCTTGGCGTCGAGCGACATGTCCGCGCTCATCCCCGCATGATGTACACGAACACGGGCAGGACGGCGAAGCCGGCCGAGACTCCGACGGCGAACGTGATGCCCAGGCCCTCCAACCATCGGCCGTAGCGCCGGTGATGCAGGCCGAGCGTGCGGCTCGCGCTCGCGACGCCGTGCAGCAGGTGGTAGCCGAGCGCGCCCATGCACAGCACGTAGAGGGCGGTGTACCACTCGGCCTGGAACGCGGCGACGACCACGCCGTACAGATCGCGCCGGCCTGCGGCATCCACGCCGACCTCGCCGAACTTGTACTCCCACCAGAACGTTCGCATGTGGACGAGCAGGAAGAGCAGGAGGATGGTCCCGAGCAGGCCCATGCGGCGCGCGTACCAGGGGCTCGTCTCCGCGGGGCGCGCGACGGCGTAGCGGACCGACCGGGCGCTTCGATTCCGGCGCGTGAGCACGAGGCTCACGAGCGTGTGGACGAGCACGCTAGCCAACGTCACGAGCGAGGCGAGCCGGATGAGGGGATTGTGACTGAGGGCCTCCGAGTAGGCGTTGAAGCGGAGCTGCGCAGCCGGTAGCGGCATCAGGAGCGGCAGATTGCCGACCAGGTGGACGACGAGGAAGAGACAGAGGAAGAGCCCGGTGAGGGCCATGAGGATCTTCTGAGCGATCGTATCCATCGAGTGCGCCGCTCAGATAGCGGCAGTACCGGCCGCCGTCATCGTTCGCCTCTCCATACTCATCCGCACCGATCGACTACCGTGGTGAGCACATCCCATAGATTGCCGCGCCCATCGAACGCAAATGGAACGCGCTCTCGGAGTACGCGGGCTCCCGCCGTACGGACGCTCGCTGTGACAACAGCGTAGGAGACCGAATCCGGGCCAAGGTCCGATATCGAGGCCTTACGTCAACCGATATCAGGCGTTCATGTTGCCTATCATCTTGCGCGACGCTGCCTGCCCGCCTTCGATCGTCGTCGCCGCCGCAGGGTTTGCGCCTTGTCGGGCGGTCGTCTCGAGCGGGATTGCTCTCAAAGCGTTCGCATCATGGCAGGCGCTTGGTCGAAGGAACACAGATCTCGCGTGGCTTCCCGACCCGCACGTCGTCGTTGCCGAATTGGTTGTCGATGAAGACCGTGGTGCCCACGGGTCTCGTTCGTGTTCGAACGGCGTAGCACATGAGGTGTGCGGCGGGATCCGCAATGCCCTCGCCGTTCTTGTCGACTGGGTTGCAGAGGCGTAGCGGCCGCTTCACATCGACCGTGAAGGTGCCGAACTGGTCGGTGACGACGAGATCCGGCATGCGCGTACGTGCGCGCTTCACATGGTAGCACTGGAAATGGCGGAGATCCGCCACGGGCCGGGGCGTGGAGGCCGCGGTCGGCGTCGTCAGGCTAACCCGCTGCGCCGGCATGCAGAGTTCTTGTGCGAAGACGGCACGCATTGGTATCTCGCCGAACTGATTGCGCACGTGGACATCGGGGAATGATGAGACGCACGCGGTGCCTATCAAAGCGCCCCTCACACTCCAAGAGATACGCGCACCGCCGTTTCACGAGTCGCCAACCGGACGCGCCGTCGCGGAAGGCGGGCTGACGCCCGTCAGCCCGCCTTGTCGTCCTACGCAGTCGTCACCGCGCTCAGCCGCGGCGCACGGTCCGGCCAAGGTCGCGACCGAGAATGGCCGACGCGGCGATCAGCCCACCGAACATGGCGCCAGTGACGCCGAGCAGCGCGATGTCCTGCCCCGCGAGGTAGAGCCCGGGGATCGGTGTCTGCGCCCGCAGCTGGCGGTCGGTCAGGCGCGCCGGCGTCGCGGCCATTCCGTAGATCTCCCCGTGCTCGTAGCCGGTGAAGTGGCGCGTCGATATGGGTGTCGAAAGCTCGCAGTGGTCGACCTTGCCCTCGGCCTGCGGCACAAACCGGTACAGCACCTCGAGCAGGCGCTCGGCGTACCGCTGTTTCAGCGCCTCGTAGGCGTCGCCGCGATGCTGCCACTGTTTGTCGGCCCACGGGGCGAACAAATCGTACGGAGCAGGCGCCATGATGTCGATCGTCGAGCGTCCGGGAAAGCGCTCCCCGAACGACGGGTCCTTGGCCGCCGGAAACGAGAGGTACACGACGGGCAGTGGGCCATCGGGATTGGCCGTGTAGGCGGCGTGGTCACGCTCGTAGTCGGCGCTCGGGTAGACGAAGTAGTTGCCGCGTTCGAGGCCGAGCTCGGCCGCCGTGTGCTTCAGGCCGACGTAGAGGCACACGTGCGCGAGCGACGGACGATGGCGCGTCGCGAGGCCGTCGAGCCCGTGTGCGGCGACGACGTCCGGCGGGAGCAGGCGGCCGTACGTGATCGGGACGCCCGCCGCGCTCACGATCGTTCGCGCGTGAAACTCGGTGCCGTCGGCGAGCCGCACCCCGACGGTACGCCCCGCCTCGATCAGAATGGTGTCCACCTCGGCGCGTGTGACGACCTGGCCGCCGGCGTGCTCGATGACCGGGAGCACCGTCGCCGCAATGCGCGACGCGCCGCCGACGGGATAGAATCCGCCGTCGAAGTAGTGTGCTGCAATCACCGCATGCACCCCGAAGCTGCTCTCGGCCGGGGGGAGCCCGTAGGTGAAAAACTGGCCGGCGAGCACGGCGACGAGCTTCGGATCGTCGGTGAGCTCCTCGAGTACCGCGCGCGTCGTGCGCGCCGCCTGGCCCGTGAACTTTCGGCGGAGCCAGCCGCCGAGCAGTTTCGAGACGAGGCGCGGCACCGACTTCTCCGCGAAGTAGAGTCGGCTCGCCCGGACAGTGTCGTCGACGAGCTCGATGTAGCGGGTGATCGCTCGCTCCTCGGCGGGAAAGCGCCGGACCAGCTCAGCGCGGAGCGCGTCGCGGCCCGCGGGCAAGTCGTACACGTCGTCGCCGAGGACGATGCGATCGTGCACGGGCCCCATCGACGCCCACTCGAGCTGGCCGTCCGAGATCGCGTCGAACAGGCGCCGGGTGTCCGAGCTGGGATCGCCAACGTCCCCGATGTAGTGCAGCCCCACGTCCCACTCGTAGTCGCCGTGACGGAACGCGTGGGTGTAGCCACCCGCGGTGTAGTGGCGCTCGAGCACGAGCACCCGCTTGCCCGCGTACTTGGCGAGCAGCGCGGCAGTCGTGAGCCCGCCCATGCCGGAGCCGATGACGATGACGTCATAGTCGTCGTGGAACGTCGCCCGACGAAGCGGCGTGCCGATCCTTGTCACGATGCCCCTTGTGGCATCGCCCCCGAGCCCGTTCAAGCGGCGCGGAGCACGTGGGACCGTCTGCCCGGCTCGCGGCAGCTCGATGTCACCGATTCCCCCAATCCACGAACACCTGCATCAAGATGATGTGGTTCATGTCGTCCGAGACATCAGACCCACGGGTGTTGACGATCTGATTCTGGTACCCGAAGTCGAAACTGACACGATCGTTGATCGTTCGGTGCACACCAACGAACACGCGATTCTGATCGAAACCGCTTTCGGGACCATTACCAACCGTATTCAGGTTTACGAACAGTTCATCGTACAGAACTGCGCTCCACATTCCGTCGGCGCTGAAGGGCATGTCCGCCCGTAGCAGCTCCCTCGCCCGAACGGCGACGCTCCCGGCACGTTCGATGAAGCGCTGCTCGAGGCGCGTACGGCTGGATACCCTAAAATTGGACACTCGGAGGCGATAGCTCAACTGCTGATACAACCGATGCTCATCGCGAAACCGCGGCTGATAGTTCGTAATCCATCCATACCCCTGCCAGACGGAAAGCGCGGGAGTAAGCTGATAGCCGAGGGCGGGACGGAGAATCAGCTGATCAACCTCGGAGACGTCGTCCCCGAACCTTGGGTTCACCTCGATCCAGCCTCGCACTCGCTCGGAGAACCTGAGTCGGTTGTAGAGTGGCGTCCAGAGCTGCCCGTCGTGATCAGGCCCGGCCCACGCGACTGCCCCACCGACCCCCCAGATAGCCACGCACAGGCACGCAACGAGGAATCGTCGAATCTCGAATGGCAGCTTCTGGACACTCACAGTGCGGTCCTCCGTACACCTGCTCGTCCGTCTGCAGGAAGGCGCAGGCGCGTTGTGGGCGGCGCCCCGACAACCGCGGCCGAACATAGCGCATTCTTGCCGCAAGGGGACAGAAGGATAGTCCCGAGCGATGTCAAAGCAAACGGGCGGGCGGCACCGCATCTTTCGCGAGACTAGCGCGACCGACGGGCGTGTCGTCGCTGGAGTCGATCGTCAGCGTACCCGGCGGCGCAGGTCCCAAAGAGGAGGTCGTTCCAGGGGAAGAAGCCCGCGTAGTTTCCGACGACCTTGGCGTGGTGGTAGTCGTGATGTGTCGCACCGTCACTGAAGGGGACGAGGCGCGTCGGGCTGTAGGGAAAATCGTAACCGGCATGCCCCTCCGCCGCTTCCCATTGGCGGTAGATGATCCAAAGGTACAAGGTGAAAATGTGCGCACCGACCAACAGCGGTCCGGTGAGCATGATCACGCCAATCACGACGTACTCGACGGGGTGCATATAGTGCCCGGTCAGCGCCCACGGTGTCATGATGCGATGGTGCACGCGGTGGATGTTGGCGAACAACCACTTGTTCTCGTGTAGGTACCGATGCACCCAGTAGAATAGGGAGTCGTCCAGCACGATGAAGAAAAGGAGCTGTCCGACGATGACCCACCACGGCGGGATGGGACCACCGTGGACGCCCGACAGGCGCAGCAGCGGCCAGGCCGCGATCGTGAGGACGACGAGCATGCCGTTGTTCACAGCGACGTACTTGAGCGACTCACCAACGATCGGACGCACGCCCGTCGCCCGACGTTGGATGCGATAGGGCTCGGCCCATGCCGGCTGCCGCCACGCCAGCAGCGTGAACGGCACCGCGAATGCCAGGAATGCGACCGTACTGATCAGCATCGCGGCGACCGGAAACGTCCAGAACAAAGGATCAGCGTAGACCACCCGCAGCGAGTCGAGCATCGTCCCAACCTACGCATGGGAAGAGCGAAGCGCCACGTACGAACCATACCTCTTCCGGCTTCCCGACATGACAAAAGTCAGCCTACGGATCCCTCGGTGGAGGTGCGCCCACGCCGCTGCTAGCGTGTGGTCCATGACGACCGACATCGAAATTGCACGCGCGACGACGATGCGTCCCATCGTGGACGTTGCTGCCGATCTCGGGCTCCACCCGCAGGACATTCGCCCGTACGGACACGACGTGGCGAAGATCTCACCCGTAGTGCTCTCGCAGCCGCGGCGCCGTGAACGGCAAGCAAATCTGATCCTCGTCTCGGCGATCACACCGACCCCGGCGGGCGAGGGCAAGACCACCACGAGCATCGGCTTGGCGCAGGGACTCACCCGACTAGGCGAGTCCGCCTGCCTCGCGCTCCGCGAGCCCTCCCTCGGCCCCATGCTCGGCATGAAGGGCGGCGCGACGGGAGGGGGCCGGAGCCAGATCGTGCCGATGGATCGTATCAACCTCCACTTGACGGGCGATTTCCACGCGATCACGACAGCGCACAATCTGCTCGCCGCGCTCCTCGACAACCATCTCTATTTCGACAATCCGCTTCGCATCGATCCTCGCCGAATCGTGTGGCGACGCGTGATCGACATGAACGACCGCGCGCTCCGGAATACCATCGTCGGACTGGGCGGCAACAAGCAGGGCGTACCACGCGAGACCGGCTTCGACATCACCGCCGCCTCCGAGGTCATGGCCATCCTGTGCCTCGCCGAGAATGAGGACGATCTCCGTCATCGCCTCGATCGCATCCTCGTCGGGTTCACCTACGATGGGGATCCGGTGACCGCCCGGCAACTCTCCGCCTCGAGCCCCATGCTGGCCCTGATGCGCGACGCCTTGTGGCCGAACCTCGTGCAAACGCTCGAGGGCGGACCGGCACTCGTCCATGGCGGCCCTTTCGCCAACATCGCGCACGGGTGCAACAGCGTGCTCGCCACCCGGATGGCGATGCACCTCGCCGACTGGGCCATTACCGAGGCGGGCTTCGGCTTCGATCTCGGAGCGGAGAAATTCTTCGACATCAAGTGCCGCAGTACCGGCCTCGATACCGCAGCCGTCGTGCTCGTGGCCACGGTGCGCGCACTCAAACTGCACGGAGGGCGACAGCCCGGGGAACTCACCGACAGCTGCCCGAAAGCGGTGCAGCAAGGGCTCCCCAATCTGGACAAGCACGTCGAGAACATTCGCCACTTCGGCGAGGTGCCCATCGTTGCCTTGAACCGCTTCGGCACTGACACCGAGGACGAGATCGCGGTCGTCCGCGAACACTGCCGAACGCTCGGCGTCCCCTTCGCCGTCTCCGATCACCACGCACGCGGTGGCGAGGGCGCGCTCGAACTCGCGCAGGCCGTAATGGCTCACGCCGAGCGTGGGTCGAGGTTCACGCCGCTCTACGAGCTCGACGCCCCGATCCGTGACAAGATCCGCGCCGTCGCGCAGCAGATGTACGGCGCCGACGGCGTGTCCTTCACCAAGCGTGCCGAGCGCGACATCGAAGAAGCCGCACGGCTCGGGTACACCGATCTGCCGGTCTGCATTGCCAAGACGCCGGCGTCGCTCTCGGACGACCCGAAGCGGCGCGGCCGACCAGGCGGATTCAGCGTCACCGTCACCGCCGTCCAGATCAATGCGGGCGCGGGCTTCCTGGTCGTACTGACGGGCGACATCCTCCGCATGCCGGGCCTGCCCCGCCGCCCGCTCGCGGAGCGGATCGATCTCAAGGGCGGCGAGATCGTAGGGCTCGAGTGAACCGGGCAACCTCCAAGCAACTCGATCAGCGCATGCACGTCAGCACGACCGTCACCGCGCACATCACCGCGGAGCCCGAGGCAGTCTTCGATCTCGCGAACAGCGCCGAGGATGCGCCGAGAGTCTTCACCGGCTGGGGGCCCTTGCCGGGAACCTCCCGCACGGAGGTACTCGGCGACCGCCCGCTCGACGTTGGCGTGACGCGTCGTGTGTTCTTCGTGGATGGCAACCAGATCGAAGAGACGATCCTCGAATACATCCCGGGCTCCGCGTGGAGCTACACCCTCTCGGGCATCGGACGACCATTCTCGCTGCTGGTCCGGGAAGGAAAGGTGCGTTGGACCTTGAAGCCCGAAGGCCACGGGGTTCGCGTCACGTGGACGTGCGCTTTCGATCTCCGCAGCCCTCTCGCGTGGCCGATCGCCTCCGTCCTCATGTTCTTCTTCACGCGAATGATGCGGCGTGTGCTGACCACCATCGCTCGCACCTGCGAGCAACCCCAGGATTCGACGGCAAAAGTCTAGCGACTCCTCCCACGACAGCAGACGAGGGCACGCTCACCGCGCGTGCGCGAGGCGACCTGACGCCGTGGGCGGCGTCGCCGGAGCGTCGACCGGACATACCATGCCCACCGTCGTGCCTGCACCCGGCGCAGACTCCAGCGTAAACTTCCCGCCGAGCGCCAGCACGCGCTCCTCCATGCTGACGAGGCCGAGCGCGTCGTGGCATTGATCGCGATCGAACCCACATCCGTCGTCGCGCACCTCGAGCCGGAGCATGCCCCCTTCCACGGAGACGACGAGATCGATCGTGCCGGCGTCGGCGTGGCGGACGGCGTTGATCACTGCCTCCTGTGCGAACCGGTAGACGGCTACCTCCAGGCTCTCTTCGAGCCGGGGAATCTCGGTGGGAAAGACGGCGCTGACGCTGACGGTCTCCGAGGACATCCCTGCGATCATCGATCGCAACCCATCGACCAGACCGTAGTCACGCAGCGGTAGCGGCTGGAGATCGCGCGCGAGCAGCCGAAGATGCTCGACCAGTGCATTCAGATACCGCGACACGCGCTCGAATGTCGCCGCGTTCTCGGTCGACATCGGGCCGAGACGGCGGCGCAACGATTCGAGGTGGATGTCGATGCCCACTAGCTCCTGGCAGACATCGTCGTGCAGATCGAGACCCAAACGCTTCCGTTCGTCTTCGCGAATCACGATCTGTCGGGCAGCCAGCGCACGAAGCTTCTGCTCGCTGCGCTGGAGCTGCGCGAGGGAGTCACGAAGCTTTTCCTCGCCCGCCCGCCGTTCGGTCACGTCCCGACCAGCCGCCTGCAACTCGACGATTGCGCCTCCGTCATCCCGAATACTGCTGGTCTCCCATTCGAACCAGCGCCACCCCTCGGGCGTACGATTACGATTCACTACGCGAGATCGATAGGGAGGGTGCGAGAGACCGTTTTGCATCTCGGCCACGGTTCCCAAATCATCGGGATGCACCAGATCGGGGAAATTGACGCGGCCTTGCGCAACATCCTCCCTGCTGAGGCCGAATGTCCGACAGTAGGCATCGTTGGCGAACGTCAGCCGACCCCGTGGGTCGCTGCGCGCAATGAGATCGTGCTGCGATTCGACGAGCGCGCGATAGCGCCCCTCGCTTTCTCGCAGGGCCTCCTGGCGCCGTTCGCGCTCGCCCACATCCTCCACCTGCGCGACAAAGTGCAGCGGCGCCCCGGTGCGGTTGCGTACGAGCGAGAGGCTCGCGCACCCGCTGACGACCTGGCCGTCCTTCCGGACATAGCGTTTCCCGATCGAAAACGACTGCACTTCGCCGGCAACGAGCTGCCGTAGCGCATCGGCCGTCGCGGCAGCATCCTCCGGATGCGTGATGTCCGCGATGCTCTTGCCGAGCAACTCGTGCTCCGCATAGCCCAACAGCTCGCAGAACGACCGATTCACTTGCATGAAGCGTCTGTCGGCGCCGGCGACGGCCATCCCCACCGGCGCATGATCGAACACCCCGCGAAAGCGGGCCTCGCTCTCGCGACTGGCCAGTTCGGCTTCCAGGCTTCGCCGCGACATCTCCGCGACCAGCAAGGAGACGATCATGCCGAGGAGGATCGCCCCGCCCATCATGTAAGTCGAGACGAGCATCCCCTGGATCGAGAGCGCCGCAAGCTCGGGGCCGATGGTGAGCCCGAACACGACGAGTTCGGCCTGCCATCCCCATGCGAACAGGAGTGCGAGCGTGAGATAGAGCGCCAGGAGTACGAAGGCGACCGCATCGCCCGATCCGCCCATGACGCCGAAACCCACCGTGGTCGTGATCCCAATGAGGACACCGACCGCGACCGTGATGACGCGGACACGCCTCGCCTCAGGATCCCGACGCGCGAGAACGATGGCCAGCGACAGGATCGTGCCCTGACACACCACGAGGGCGATCGCCGGAAGGGCAACGAGGCGTGCCTCGAGCGCATAGACCGCCATCCAGAGCACCAGAATGACGGACCAGACGAGCGCAAAGAGCGGTAGTCGATCCACGAGCAACCGCCAGCGCAACCCCTGCCAGTCGCCCGATCGCCCGATGGCTGTGTTACTCGCCGACGGCGTCATGACGGCACGATTGTACTCCCAAAGGCGACCGGGGCGCCAATGTGCCACCGTGGCACACCACGTGGTCACTACGCTAAGGAGGATGATGTGAAACACATCGGCTTTATCGGGTTAGGGGTCATGGGTGCCCCGATGGCGGAGTCTCTGCTGCGATCGGACTTCGAGGTTGCGGTGTACGACTTGCGAGACAATGCCGTCGCGACGCTGGTGGCCGGGGGAGCACAGCCGGCTGCGCGGCTCGAGGAATTGGCCAGATGCGACGCGGTCATCGTGATGGTCAACACAGACGCCCAAGCGCGCGACGTCGTCGGTCGTCTGATCGCGTGCATGCGTGAGGCGCCACCGCCGATCTTGTGTATGAGTACGATTCTGCCGGCGAGCGCCCGGGAGTTCGGCGCGGCTGCGGCCGCTGCGGGGATCGAGTTCCTCGATGCACCGGTCAGCGGTGGCCCGGTCGTGGCCGGCATCGGTGCACTTGCGATCATGGTCGGCGGTGACCCGCGGGCCTTCGAGAAGGCCAAGCCGGTTTTTCGCGCCATGGGCAATGCGGTGACACACGTGGGGCCGGTGGGGGCGGGCCTCACCTTGAAGCTGGTGAACAACATGATCGCCATCAGCACCTTGCCGGTGGTCGTCGAGGCGCTGGGCATTGGACTGGACGAAGGACTCGATCTCACGACCATGGTCGAGGTCATCAAGGCCAGTAGCGGCAACACCTGGCTCACTGACAACTGGGAACAGACGCAGCTGTTCATGCGGCTCGTGCTCCAGGACCCTGCTCAGGCGGAGCCACTGATGCAGACCGGGCAGAAGGACATGGAACTCGTCGCTACGCTATGCGATCAAGCCGGAATCGATGCGCCGATGCTGCGCCACGCGATCACAGCGCTCCAGTCCCAGCTCGATGGGCGATTGATCGCCAACGTTCGGCGCCTGCTCGACACTCTTCTGAACCCATGAGTTGCAGCGCTCCGTCGTAGGGATTGCAGGGCGGAGTGTCGGCGGAAGCCCCCGTGAGTACCGCACCGGAACGGTGCGTGAACGCTACGGCAACACGATCTTAAAAACGTTGCTAGTGGTCTGGGCCGCGACGAAGATGTTCCCGCTCGCGTCGATCGCGATCTCCTCGGGGAAATCGAGCGAATTGGTCCCATCGCCGGTGCTGTCAATGATCTCCGTGATCGTCCCGCCCGGCGTGATCTGGAAGACATTGTCGCTCGTGCCGCCCGACACGTACACGTTTCCGCTTCCGTCATCTACGTGGATGTTGAAGGGCCCGTCGAGTGCGCTGATCCCATCGCCGGTGTTGTCGATGATCTGGGTGATCGTACCGCCCGGCGTGATCTTGAAGGCGTTATCGCTGGCGACGCCCGATACGTAGACGTCGCCGCTCGCGGCAACGGCGAGACCGAAAGGCTGGCTGAGCGTATTCGTGCCGTCGCCGGTCGCGTCGATGATCTGGGTGATCGTCCCACCGGGTGTGATCTTGAAGGCATTCGAGGAGAACGAGCCCGCGACATAGACGTTGCCGCTGCCGTCCAGGTCGATGGCCAGCGGATTGCTGAGTGTATTGGTGCCGTCGCCGGTGCTGTCGATGATCTGGGTGATCGTCCCGCCCGACGTAATCTTGAAGACGTTATCGCTGCCGATAGCCGATACGTAGACGTTACCGCTCGCGTCGACGGCGACGTGGAACGGACTGAGCAGGGAGTTGGTACCGTCACCGGTGCTGTCGATGATCTGGGTGATCGTCCCGCCCGGCGTGACCTTGAAGACGTTGCCGCTAGTGACGCCCGGCACATAGACGTTCCCGCTGGCATCGACCGTAATATCCTCGGGACCGATGAGCGCGTTGGTGCCATCGCCGGTGCTGTCGATGATCTGGGTGATGGTCCCGCCCGGCGTGATCTTGAAAGCGTTGTTGCTTCCTCTCCCCGCGACGTAGACGTTGCCGGCACCATCGACGGCCAGGCCTTCGGGGGCGGTCAAGATGTTGCCGGAATTGTCACCGTTCGCGTCGATGATCTGCGTAATGATCTTCGAGGTCGGGGTCGCGGTCGGCGTCGGTGTCAGCGTCGGGGTAGCAGTAGCCGTGGTCGTCGCGGTTGGCGTGACGGTGGCCGTCGGAGTGGTCGTGGCAGTCGGCGTCAGCGTAGCCGTGACGGTGGCGGTCACGGTCGGTGTGGCGGTCACGGTCGGTGTCGCGGTCACGGTCGGTGTCGCAGTCACGGTCGGCGTCGCGGTCACGGTCGGGGTAGCAGTCACGGTCGGCGTCGCGGTCACGGTCGGCGTCGCGGTCACGGTCGGGGTAGCAGTCACGGTCGGCGTCAGCGCTGATGCGGGGGTCGCCACCGGGACGCAGAGCTCACGCGCGCGCCGGACGTTCAGGCTCTCCGTGCCGAACTGGTTGTCGACGAACACCGTCTGGTTCACCCGCGGGCCGGGCTTGGTCAGGTAGCACATCAGCCGCGCGGCGCCGTCGAGAATGCCCTCGCCGGCTTTGTCGACTGGCAGGCAGAGCCGGTGCGGCTTTTTCACGTCGGTCGTGGTGGGCCCGGTGGTGAACTGATCCTCGACCGGCACGTCGGCTACGCGCCGGCGGTCGCCGCGGACGCGGTAGCACTGGTAGTGATCGACCACGGGCGGCGCGAGCGGTGCCGGTGGGCCAGTGAGGCTCTTGGCCGTCGGCACCAGCAGGCGCTCGGGGCGCTGGAGATCGAGCAGGAGCGTTCCAAACTGATCCGTGACTTGCTCATCGACGAAGCGCTCAAAGCGCCGGCCGTCACGGCGGATCTCATAGCCGACCAGATGATCCGGATCGTCGGGGGCGGTCGGGTCCTCGTTGTCCTTGTTGACCGGTGCGCAGAGGATCTTCGGGCGGCGTACCTCGATGTTGTTCGCCCCGAAGTCATCGGTCAGGTTCAGAGAGAACCGGTCGAAAGGCTGACGGTCAACGTCGTAGCACTGGAAGTGGTTCAGGGAGGGAGCCGGCGCCGCGACGCTGCAGGTTGAGCCCGTAAAGCCTGGCTGACAGTCACAGACGAAGGAGCCCGGCGTGTTGGTGCAGATGCCGCCATTTAGGCACGGCAGGAGCGCGCACTCGTCGATGTCGGTGTCGCACGTCATGCCCTGAAAACCCGAAACGCACTCGCACACGCCACTGACGCAGGTGCCGTTGACGCATGTGAAGTCAGCGGGGCACGTCGGCGGAAACTGCGCTACCGCCGCCCGCGGGGTGAGGAGGACGATGACGAGCATCGGGACGAGAGCGAGCAGGTGGCGGACGCGCATGGCGGTCTCCTTTTCGAGAGCCAAGAATCAGGCAAAGGAGCTACTTCGCGCGGATTCGGAATCCGAGTCAAGCAAAGAGTGCCAACCTGGGGCGCTCCGGATCGCGCGACAGCGTGGTAAACGCAGCACGCTCTTGGTCGAGACTGCAGCAGGCAGAGTCGCGCGCTGGCGATTGGCAGCATCCGCTATCACCCTCGGGAAGAGCTGCTCCACGAAGTGAGTCTCGCGGCGACTGCGCCCGCTCAGTTCTCGCAGGTGGCGGTGCAGTTGGGGACGTGGTCCTCGCATGCCAGGAAGGCGTCCTCCTTCTCGGTCTTCACGGCCGCCTTCAGCATCTTCCGGTGAGCGCTCGCGTCCTTCTTGCACTGTTTCTCGTCCACAATCGTGTCGAGCTTGCAGCGCGCCTTCTCGAGCTTCTCGCTCGCCGAGAGCTCACCGTTCCGGCAGGCCGCCGCTTTTCGCACGGCGGCTTTGCATGTCTTGAGCCAGGCCTTGCAGAGCTTCTCGCCTTCGCCAATCAGGCACTGGGCTGCGGGAACCTTTCCCTCCCAAGCGAGCTGGGCAGTAGCGGGAGGAACGCATGCCGTCGGGACTGCGTGCGCGTTCGAGCCGAGCACGGTGACGAGACCGAACGCCACCACCAAGGGGGCTACTCTTACCTGTCGTGAGATCATCATGCCGGGTGACTAGCGGATGAGCGTCCGCAGTGTCCACTTAAAGGCACCCCGCCACCCTAACGACATCGCGACGACGTCCGCGCCAGATGCGACCTGGAAACACCGCCCGCCCCTCCTGGATCGATGCGCGACTCGAGGTCCGTGTTTCGCTGGGCTCCTGCGTGCGTGCTAGCCTCCCCCCCATGGGCTACTGGGAATCGCTTCTGCACGACATCAATGCTGGAACAACCACCGTTCCCGGCGCCATGGAGACGACGCACTTGAAAGTAGTTCCGGGCACACTCTCGTGGGAGACTGGCGTCGTACGACGGCGATGGGCCATCGGGCCCTGGGCGCACAACGCCAACGGCACGGTGTTCGGCGGCCTACTCGCTGCTGCCGCCGACCAGGTGACCTCCCTGGCCGCGTTCACAATCCTCGGCGACGATGAGGCCTCACGCACAGCCAGCCTACAGGTCGACTACTTTCGACCCGTCGTCGGCGACTACATCGATATCGAAGCGCGCGTCGTCAACCGAAGTCGAAGACTCATCCACACCGAAACGGAGCTGACCCGCGCTGACGGCAAGATCGGCGCACACGCGCGCGCCGTCCTCGCCATCGTGCCGTTCGATCGCCCTGGCGTCGGGTAGACCGCCCCCACTGAGACGACAGCGCAGTAGACCAATCAGGGCCCATCCCGAGAACGGAACATGGTTGAGGCTGGGCACCAGGAACGCCATGCCGTCGGGCCAGAGCTCGTAGAGCGCAGCGCGCTCTCTTGCGTCCTCGTCCGCCGGAGCCCTATGCTCGCCCGATTCGTGAATAGGCGTGAGGCTCGTAGTCGTGGCTGCCGTGTCGCGGGCATCAGGAGGCTGTGTGGAAGAGCAGTTAGGCGTACTCGCGGAAATTTCCGTGGGCCTTGTGGGTTTTTCCAGTATCGTCGTCGTGTTCCGCAGGCGCAGCTCGACCGGGGCCTGGAAACCCGAAGACGCGTTCCGATTCAAGCTCATGCTCGAGGCCGGCCTCGCGGCGGGCCTCTTCGCGATCCTCCCTGCCGCGATCATGGGGCTGGGTGTCCCCCCGAACCGGCTCTGGCCCTCCCTTTGCGCGCTGTTGCTCGGCTATGAGCTGATCGATCTCGTTGCCAAGCGCCGCCAGCTCGCTCGCCTCCCGCGCGAGTCCTTGAGTCGAGTGCTGAACATCTTCGTTGGCATAGGCAAGGTCTGCGTCATGGTGGTCCAGGTGCTGAGTATTGCCGACTGGCTGGTCCCCCGCGGCCCCGGCGCGTACGTCTTCGGCGTGACCTGGCTGACCGTCTACTCGGGACTGACGTTCTATCGATTGGCGACCGCACCCCTCGTCATCTCGACCGCAGGGGCGCCGCCTGACGATTGATCGGGCCACCTGGCGGCCGACCGTTGCGTGCCCATTCGCACGCGTCCTATTGTCGCGTCGTGATTGAGACCAGCATCCAGTCTGGCGCCGCGGGTGCGTGATCGGGCCAACCTAGGGTCGACGATGCAGGAAGGATTGCGGCGCCATCTCGCGAATCCAGACACGCTCGTCGTCGTGGGACCGAATCTCCAGGTGTGGGGCCGGAAACCGGGATGACGGCCACCCACCGCGGGCTGAGAGTTCGGCAGAAACACCCGCGAAATCGTGGACTCCCGCTTCCGCTCTGTGGGACCATCTTCACTGCTGAAGCTATGACCCGCCTGGCCCGCATAGTGCTTACGGCTGTTGCGATCCTGACGCTGACGTCAGACGCCGCCTGGGCGCTTGATCGCGCGATCTTCGGCCAGAAGATGATCGTCAAGCGTTCCTCCTCGGGTAAGGAGAAACTGATCGTCTTCTTGAAGGATCAGAGCCTTCTCTTCCCGGCGATCGGCGGCGCGGATGATCCTAGTTCCGCCGGGATGTTGATCGAGCTCTTCCCGGGCAACGGCGGCTCGACGGCCTCCTTCCTCATGCCGACCGGACTCGGCAAACCGGGCTGGACGACCAAGGACGCCAACTTCGACAGCTACAAGTTCGTGAACCGGGACGCCCCGGATGGCATTTCTGAGATCCGCGTCGCCCTGCTGCGTCAGGGCAAACTGCTGAAGATCGTCGCGAAGCGAACCGGGCTCGACCTGGCGACGCCGCAGCAGTCGGTCGGCGTTCGCATCACGACGGGCTCGCTCCGGAACTGCGCGCTGTTCACCGGCCTGACGATCCAACGCGACGAACCGGGCCTGTTCAAGGCCCGCAAGGCCCCACCGCCCTTGGGCTGCGACACGGAGACGCTCCTCCAACTCCCGCCAGCGTGCGGGGACGGAATCGTCAATGGCTCGGAAGAGTGCGACGGTCCCGGCACCTGCACCAACCCGGTCCCGGGCATCTACGAGTGCACGGCGGTCGGCGCACCAGACGAGTGCACCTGCTGCAGCGACAACTGTCCAGCGCAGACTGGCGGCTGTTGCCAGCCGTCGATCATCATTCCGGAAGCAGGATCCTGCGGTGGCACCTGCATCTCGACCACGTGCGCACCGCCTTTCAACTGCAGCGGGAACGCACAATGTCTCCCCGACGAAAGCTGTTGTTCACCAGCCGGTGAGGGATGCTTCATCGCGACCATCATGTTGCCGATAACCCCGTGCTGCCCCGGCACGGTGTGTGGCGCCCCATTCGCTGGCGGTCTCGCCTTCAACTGCTGCCACCCCGGAGCGGGGCCGTGTACGAGTGACGCAGACTGCTGCTCTGATGCCTGCGGCGTGGACGGCACCTGCGACCCGTGTTCCGAAAACGGCACGGCCTGTACTGGCGACATCGAATGCTGCTCGCGGAACTGCGGTGCCTCTGGCACCTGCGAGTGCGGCGGGACGGGCACCCGGTGCTTCTCGTCGAGCCACTGCTGCAGTGGCTCGTGCAATCCGAACACCCTGGCCTGCGACCCCTGATGACGAGACCGTCGGCGCACGTCGCCCCGACATCAGCAGCGGCGCGGAACGAACAGCAGCCCGAGGAGCCGCTCCGGCAGCGCATCGGTCTGCATACGGGCGAGGCGATCCGCGACGTCGACAAGTTCTTCGGCGAGACCGTCATCCAGGCGTTCCGCATTGCCGACCTCGCGGAGGCCGAGGAGATCCTGATCTCGGAGGACGTGCGCGAGCAGATCGAGGCCGTGGGCAAGTTCCGGTTCATCGACGAGCGTTTCACGACGCTGAAGGGCATCTCGGACGAGCATCGCCTCGTCGCCGTCGCCTGGCGGTGAGGCATTCGGGGGGCATGAGTGCACCCTTTTGAGTTGACCCACGAAAGTCACGGATAGTACCATCTTGTATCGTCACAACCGCGGAGGCTGACATGCACGACCGGCTCTCAGTTTTGCCACGATCGCTTCTGGCATTCGCCCTCGTCCTCGGCCTCGCCGCCCCCGCTTGGGCGATCGATCTCGACGTCACCGCCTGCGGCACGGTCGTGCCGCCGAGGGTCACAGGGATTCTGCAGGCCGATCTCGACTGCGGGGGACTGGACGGTATTACGTTGAAGAAGAGAGCCCGCCTCGACATGAACGGCCACAGCATCTCCAATGCTGAGACCGCCGTGCTGTGCGACAACGACGGCAAGAGCACGCGCTGCTCGGTGACCGGCCCAGGAGTCATCGACACATCGGCGTTCGGGTTCCAGGTTTCCGTTCGAACCAGGATGACCCTCACCGATCTCGATGTGCTGAACTGCGGCGAGGGGATCTTCTCCTCCTCTCCCGGCGAACTTCGCCTCACGGCCACGAACGTGCGCGCAAACGGAAACAGCGGTTCAGGTATTCGGTTTGTCCTGCGTGCGAAGCTCACCAACATCGAAGCGAACAACAACGGCTCGGTGGGTATCTACACGTTTGGTGGGAAGCTGACGAACGTGACCACCAACGGGAATCTGGTAGGCCTCATATCCGCAAGCCGACGCCTCAAGGCAACGAACGTGACCACCAACAACAACACGGAAAGCGGGATGCGACTGTTTTTCCTTGCGAAGATCGTCGGTGCCGAAGTGCATGGCAACGGGCTCGGTGGAGTGCTGGGCTTCGACCAAACTATCCGGCTGACCGACGCGTCGGTCACCGGAAATTTCTACTCCGGAAACCCCGCGGACATCGTCGCAGCCAAGCGTCCGCGTCTCAAGAATACCACCTGCGAGTATAGTTGGGGTTTCGACAGCTTCGGGCCTCTGCTTCCCACATGGGGACTCTGTAGCAACGACTAGCTCCGGGCCGCGAGGCGGGCACGACAGGCGGGCCCGTCATTGGGCGTTCATGCGCGCTGGCTAGACAGGATGAGGTAGCATTCGCTGCGTCTGTCGTGCCGTTTCCGGGCGCTCTCTCGGACGTGCGCTGCGGCATCGTGCTCCAGCGCGCGTTTTGGGGCTGAAGTTCCCTCGAATCTCACGATGTTCCTTCGATCGTAACGCCTTCGAGATGAACCTACCGGACGCGATGGCCGATCGCTGGCCGGCGTCTCGAAGGAGGAACCGTTATGCGGATCGCCGCATCGTGCCTCGTCGTGGGTCTCCTGGTCGAGATCGCGCTGCCGGCGCACTCCGGGCAACTCACGTGTCAGCGCGACACCCTGACTGCGTCACCGGAATCCATCGCGCGGCACCCGCCCGGGTTCTCCCCCTCCCCCAATCCGAACGTGCTGATGTGTCAGCGGACGATCGGCGGCGCGATGCGCCAGCTGTTCGACGCCCGCGCCACTGCACTCCGGAAGTGCTGGAGCGCTCGCTACAAGGGAGGACACGCCAACCAGTGCCCGGATCCAGGCGACACCAAGGCGGAAGCGAAGATCGCCAAGGCGACATCGAAGGCACGGGCGAGGATTTGCGAAGCGTGCGGAGGTGCCGACCGGGACTGCGGCGGCGGCGATGACCTCACGACTGCCGAGATCGGCTTTCCCCAGCCGTGCCCTGACGTGGGGGACTGCGCGGGAGCCGTCACGACCCTCGACGACCTGGTCGACTGCGCCACGTGTGACCGATTTCGACACTGACCACACGGCGACCAACGCGGTCCCACCGCCTAGAAACGGCGTGAGGTCGATTCTCGTTTGCGCCACGACGGCGGGCAGCGCCTTCTCAACCTCGCGATAGCGGGACGTGGCAGAGGGTCTTTCTCGACGCGGGGGGCCGGCACGAGAGTTGCGATGCTCTTCTCTCGTGCGACCGAGACCGTACAGAAACCGAAGCGCGAAGCACGCTGCACGGCGTGTGTCGGCGTTCGCCCTGGGCGTCGTCATGCTGCTCGGCTCAGCCCCGTTCGTCCTGGCGCAGCCTGGGGTGCAGATCACTCCGGACGGCAAGCGGACACTCGTCAGCAAGGACGTGGGGCTCGAGCGCTGGGCGATCACGCTGGAACAGGAGACGGGGTTCGTAACGGGCAACGTGTTCTTTCCCGAGGGCGGGGAGCCAAGCTTCGTGGAGTGCCGTGAACTCGAGCGCTCGGCGGGTGAGATCCGCTTCTCGTGCTCCGGCGCGGACCGGTGTCGGCTCGCACCGTGCACACTCGACGAATGGACGCTCATCGCCGAGGTGAGTCTTCCCGAGGCATTCTTCCTGCCTCCCGCCATGAGCGAGATAGTGGGCGGCACCATCGAGACGCCCGCGGGCGCCTCGACGAATTCTCCTCCGGGTGTCCAGGAGACGAGTGGCGACGAGCAGGCGCTCGTCAGCAAGAACGTCGGCGACGAGCGCTGGGCCATCACCGTCCATCGCGACGACACCACGGTCACCGGGAACGTCTTCTTTCCGGGAGGTGGTGAGCCGGCCTTCGTCTGGTGCGAGGAGACCAGTCGAACGGTCGAGGAGGTTGGCATGCGCTGCTTCGGTGCCGACCGGTGCACGGCAGCGCCGTGCACGCCGGACCAGTGGACGCTCATCAACGCGGTCAGTCTGCCGGTCGGGTTCTTCGAGGCGCCCGAAGCGGTGGCAGTCGACGACGTCGTCGATATCGCCGCCGACGACCACGGCGAGGACGGGAGCTTCGACGCCGTCGTCCTGGCGCTCGACGGAGGCTACTCCCTGCGACAGGTCATCGACGCGATCCTCACTGGGCGACTCGCGCTCGAAGGCGCGATCCGGACCCGGGAAGGAACCATCGAGCCGCCGAACGGGCCACCGCTCGGTCTCATCGACTCCGGGGCAGCTCCCGCCCTCCGGGCCGCGGCCAAAAGGACTGCCCTCGAGATCATCCGCGCGGAGGCGAAGGAAGATGCGGAACAGGGAGGCGCGCTCGCGTTGCAGGTGATGCTGGATCTCGTCCGGAAGGGTTACGGGATGGATCAGGTCATCGACGCTCTTCTCACGGATCAGGTCGAGTACGCGGGCTTCTTCACTTGGGAGATTCGCGAGGACGGCGAGCGCGTCGAGCCCTCCGGACCGCCCGTGCGCTACCTGAACCGGAAGTGCGGAGACGGACGGGCCGAGCTCGTTGAAGAGTGTGACGGCA
>JAJCZP010000162.1 GCA_029262315.1 Deltaproteobacteria bacterium
CGCGCAGCCCTCGATTCTCGAGGCCTGCGGAGTTGGAGCGCAACTGCATGTTTCTCGACGGAATGGCGTGGCTTGCCGAGGCGCTAGAAACTCAAGGAACGCGAGCGCAGCGGACCGAAATGCGGAAGGCCCGAACGAGACTGGAGCGTAACGCCAAGTCGTGCCGCAGACTGCCGGTGGAGATGCATTACAGCCTGGCGATTGCCGGCGATCCTGTCTGGCCCCTACCTCCACCACCTCCACCGCCGACGCAGGCGGGGTCGTGGCAGCCGCTGGCGAGGTTTGGGAAGAACTACCAAGCCGAGCTCAAAATCGAACCACTTAGAGGCCGAACCGTCGACGCTGGGCAAGGTGGCGAGTGATGTCATCACTGGCTAGGATGGCGACATGACCGACGACGAGCACATCACCAGGCGGACGCGAGCTTGGCAGCAACTCTATTCAGAGCGGTTGGTGTTGATGATGAACCGGCGCTACCAGGCTGTTCAGGCAGAACGTTGGGAATCCATCGACAAAGCGGTCAAGCTTGTCGCCGCCGTCGCAGGGTCTGCCGGTGTGGTGACCAGCCCGCTGCTCGGAACTGGGCTCGGCGCGGCGGTATGGGGCTCTTTCATCGTTGTCGCAGCACTAATCAGCGCCTACGACGCCGTTCAGAGACCAGGCACAGCGGTAACCCGCCATCGTGAGGCGCACGCCGCATACACCGCTGCGCTCGACAGGCTCGAGCGGTTCCAGCACGCAGTAGAAGCGTCGTCGCTGACCCAGATGAAGCAGCTAGAGAAGGAACTGCCAGACGTTCTGAACGCGCGGCGAGCGCTTGAGAAGGGCGAACCTGCAGTGAAGACCAAACTAATGGCCCGCGCGCAGGTGCACGTCCTTCGCGCAGAAGGGCGAGACCTCGACCCAGGCTTGCTTAAGCTAGCAGGCCTGAGCGACCAAAAGCTGCTGAGTGCGTGAGCTCAGTCGTCGTCGCTGTCTACCCATCCGTTTGTGAGCAGCTGACGATCACCGCCCGTGGTCTTTCGGTAGACGACGTCGTCCAGCTTCAAGATGGCCATCATGGCGGCGAACTCCGATGACCCCAGGTTGACCCAGCGCTCAACGTCGCCGCCGAGGTCGACAACGATCTTTCCTTTGTTGTCCGTGCTGTCCCAGCGCGCCCAGTAGTTCTTCACAGGTCTCTTCTTAGTAGCCATCGCCACCTCCAATGCACAGCGTAGTGCTGGAGGGGTGGCGGGGGAAGGCTAGCGTTGTCGACTTGCCTATGACGCCGCGCCGGGGCACTCTCCGCGCGGAGGGGGCTCCGACGAAAGCAAATGCAGGATGAAGACCTTCCTGAGGGGCTCAAGGTTGCGCCTGCCGTGGGGGCTGCCCTGGCTCAACAGCGCACACAGGTCCTGTTGGGTGTGATCGACGGAGGTGTTAAGCTCGGATCTCAAGCAATCAAATGGGGCGTTATTGGCTTCCTCGGCTACCTCGCCGCCCAGGTTCTTCAGGCAATGGCCGGCGAGGAAACAGGGCTGTTCTTGGATCTGTTCGCGAACAAGTGGTTTTCTTACCTGGTGATGGCGCTCTGCGGCGTCGTCCCAAGTGGAGGTTGGCTCATCGAGCGGAAGTTAAGAAAACGTGACGTGGAACGATTGACACAGAGACCCCACTCGCTAGAGCTGGTGTTGGATAGTAAGAGAACAAGTACGGGCCTTCTAACGTCCGGCGACAATCCACCGGGCGACGGACCATGAGCACTTCAGACTACGCCACAACGCTCGTAAGCCTTGTTGCCCTCCTTGGTGCGTGGTGTGGTTGGCAGTTTCTTCTGCGGCCCTCGCTGCTTGATATGTGGCGCTCGTACACGTTCGAACTTCGGGACTCGTTGTTCAGTTCCTGCGCTGAACGCGATCTCCTGGACCATCCTGCGCATCGCTTCATTCGCGACCTCACCAACAAGCAGATTCGCTACGGCTACACTCTTAGCGCCTGGACCTTGATTTTTTCGGCTGGCTTCATGAGCAAGAAGGTTGATGGGAAGGCTGCGGAACTGTCCGAGGTGCTCGATCTCCTCGGCGGCGATGATCGAGAACTGTTTGATGAGTATGTGGCGCAGCTTCGCTTCTTCTTCAATCTGCACATGATGACGTCCTCGCTGGTCTTCATCGTTTCGAACTTTCTGGTCGCCGTTGCGGTGATCCTCTTCTGGATCGCTGATGGTTCCATGGCTGGCGCAGTGGCCTGGCTGAACCGACTCTTCCGGAGGCTTCCGTGGGTCGCTCTCGTTGAGTCAGAGCCTGCCTTTCCGCGCTGACCCCTGAGTCCAGCGTCAGCGGCAACGAAAGCCTTCTCTGTTGTCGACGGTGCGAAGCGTTTGAGACTGCCTGATCCGCGGCCTCGAAAAAAAAGATCCCAAGCGTTTCCGCCACCGTAGCCGGATCGGCTCGGCCGCCGCGCAATTTAGGAATCCTCGGAACGGATCCCTATAGAGGCCACGGCTCCGTTTGCCGTCCGGTCCGGAAGAAGGGAGGGGCAGCAATACATGAACACGATGAACACGGCGAAATGGCGACAGCGGGCCCTGAGATGGAGCAGGGGGCTCGGCCCCGACTCGGCGGCGACGCTGGGGCGCGACCTGAGGGTGTGGCCCCAGGCGCAGTGGTGGACGCTGACGGAGGGGCTGCCGCGGGGCGCCCGCTGGCGACTCATGAAGCAGGCATTCAGGCCTGCTGGCCTCCGCCGTGCAGAACGTCGACTACGATTCCCAGAATCTGAAAGTCCTCAGGGTCGTCCACCACCACGTGGCTGTGGTCGCCGGTGAGGATCGGGTGGCCGTTCGCGACGTCGTAGCGCTTCAGGGTGCTCTCGCCGTTGATGAGCGCGACGACGTCTGCGTTGCGGTCAGCGGTCGACTGCGCACGGATGACGACGATGTCACCGTCGCGGATGCTGTATCTCGTCATCGACGAGCCGTGGACCACCAGGGCGTAGAAGGTGTCGTTCAGGTTCGGCCGCTCCCAGGCGAGCCAGCCAAGGACGTCCTCAGGGTCAGATGAGCTGAGTGGCCCCGCAGGGACGGACGCGACGATGGGGACGGACTGCTGGGTCCGTTCGAGCTCGCGCCGCATGAGCTCGTAGTAGGCGAACGGCGCCCCGCGCGTCCTCGCTTCCGGCCTCTCATAGGCCGCGATGGTCTCAACCGAGCCGAGGCCCAGAAACACCATCGTCTCTGTCTGGGTCCATCCCAGCTGCTTGCGCAGAGCTTTGAATTGGGATGGGGACACTGCGCTCCTTGCCATGCCCTTGATTGTAGGGGCATTTCCCCGGGGCAGGGAAAGAGTGGGCACAGACTTGTTGACAGACAAGACCTTGGCCCCTACTTTGGGGGTGCGGATAGATCAGGCCCCAGAAACAGGGCCCACAACGAAGGGGCCGCCTCAGATGAGCGATTTGAAGACGGAAACCTTGGAGGAGATGGCCACCAGGCTGCGTGTGCTTCGCGAGAGCCGGCGGCTGACGCTCGAGGGGCTTGGGGAGAAGGTTGGGCTCTCCAAGTCCGCCATCAGCCGCATCGAGACCGGGGAGCGCCTCCCCACCCTCGACCAACTCTTCGATCTTGCCGGCGCCCTCAACGCCGACGCTGACGCCCTCATCGCCAAGCCCGAGCGCCGCGGCCGGAAGGCTGGTGCCGCATGAGCACCCTCCGCCTCATCCTCGCCGTGACGTTGCTGGCGCTGGCCGTAGCCGTCGCGGGCTGGTCCCGGGCGCGGCCGCTGTTCGCTGCGCTGCTGGCGTACGCCGACGTTGGCCCGCGGGCCATCGATCCGCTCACCGTCGACATGCAGGTGGTGCCATGACGTCGCCGCGTGTTCTCGCCGACGTCCTCGAGGAGGTCATCGAGCTCGTCCCCGAAGAGCAGGAGCAGCTCCGCAAGCGGCTCACGTCCGTTCGGGAGAGCGCGCTGTACACGGCGCCGGAGGACATGGCCCAGCGCTGGCGGGCCGGTCACTCGGTGCTGTTCGATGTGCTCTCCGCAGCCGGCAAGGGCGCGAACGGCTGGTGTCTCCAGGTGGCGAACGTCTGGAGCGGTCGGCCTGTCGACGCTGCTTCGTTGGTGGCGTCATGAGGGCATCTGGAGAGGCCTCGGGATGCGCGCTGATGGCGGCCGCTGTGCTCGTCGGCGCCATCGGCATCACATTCCAGGGCGCGTGGCCGGAAGTTGTCCATGGCCATGAGCCCTCAGCGGCCGAGCGTGCGCGATGAGCGCCAAGACCTACCGTCTCTCGGCCCCCACAACGGTCAACCTTGAGCTGACCCACGACGAACTGATGCGCATCTCTTCAGCGGTGGGTGTTCTTGCCGAGAAGGTCGCCCATGAAACCGGGCCTGGGCATGGCCTACGCCACTCGAATCTCGAAGCAACTCACCACCGACTTGAAGCCATCCTCAACGAGCGGTGGCCGTCATGACCGTCACCCTCCACCGCCGATTGCTCCGCAAGCCTTGTCTGCCCGTCTGGGCTGCCGCGTGCTTCGCCGTTGTCTACACCATCTCCACGGTGCTCGCGTTTGACCCGGCGCTCGCCGTCGTCATCGGCCTCGTCGGCGCCGCGTTCGCTGTCCGGGGGCCCTCGTCATGAGCTACTTCGACTGCGACCGCTGCGGCGCGAAGCTGGGCTTCGGCACCTGTCCTGAATGCCGTCGGTCCTGGAGCGCTGAGCTGGACGCCGAGCCGAGCCGGCAAGAGCCCAGGCCGAACCCCTGGCTCACGGCCGTGGTCGTCGCCGCCCTTCTCTTCGTGATCGGCGTCCCCGTCGTGGCCACGCTCCTCGGCGTGCCTCCGCCGGCCCAGCGCGTCCAAGTCGTCCCCTGCGAATGCCACTGCCCCGAGGTCCAGCCATGAAGATGAGCCGCGCCCAATTTGAAGAGCACCAGCGTCGCCTGGCCCTCATCCCCGTCGCTAGCGGTTTCAACGGCGTCGCTCGGATGAGCCGCGCGCCGAAGGTCCACGACGACGCGCGCTACCTCGTTCGTCGGCCGAAGAAGCCGCTTCGCACCGCTCCGCCCCCCAGCTACGCCAGCGTCGCCCTGATGACGGGCTACACGATGGCGCAGGTCGTCTTCGCGCTCGATAGGTCTCGCCGTCGCTGCGCGGAGCTCGGCGACTTTTCCGACGGCAACAAGCTGAACCAGTTCGGGCTGATGCTCCCCGCGGGCACGCCTCACCACACCGCCAAGAAGCCGAAGCATCGGCCCGGTCGCCAGGCTCGCCGTCGGGCGCGGGAAGCGGCGAAGGCCGAGCGTCGTCGTCAGATGAGGCGCAACAAAGAGCTCGCCGCGAACCTCGCCAAGACCGTGGCCTCCCTCGCCGGGGCGCCGGCATGAGTGAGCCGACGCCGCCTCGATGGCGTGACCTGAAGCAGCAGTGGCGCGCCATGGGCAAGCCTCGGTGCGAGGGGTGCGGTGCACCCGCTCTCCACGCGGACAGCGAGGGCATCCCTCTTTGCGGCGAGTGCATGATCAGCTGTTGCGCCGACGTCCTCCGCCGCGTCACCGCACAGGCGCACGAGCTCATCTACGCGATCAAGGCTGTTGGAGCGCCCCGCGCCGTCGAAGCCAACGCTGACGCACTGGACGAACTGCTCGGTCCCCGAGTGACGTCATGAACGCGCTCGAAGCTGCGGAGCGCCGGTTCGTACCGGGCGCGCTCGTCGACATCCGGCCGAGCGCGCTGGTCTTCCGCGAACCGCTCCGTGCGCTGCTCAGCTCCGCGCACTTCCAGCCTGAACTGCGGGTGGTGCGGGTGTTCTCTCAGAGCGACGGAGCGCCCGGCGTCGTGGTGTGCGGCACCGATGCGTGCGGCGGCTTCGCTACCGCTGCGGTGAAGGCGACCGATCTAATGGTGTCGTCATGAACGACGGAAAGGACGGCCGCTGATGGCTGCGCGAAAATACTCCGACGACTTCAAGCTCGATGCTGTGCGTCGCGTGGTGCTCGACGGCGAGCGCGTTGCGGATGTCGCTGATGACCTCGGCATCGCGAAGCCCATGCTCTACCGGTGGCGCCGCGAGCTCGACGAGGTGGTGGCCATCGAGGCGGCCCACGCCGACGCCGATGCCCCCGAAAAGGAGCAGCCCGAGCCGGACGAGCCCGAGGATGTTGAGGAGGTCGACGCTGACTTCGAAGTGAGGGTCGTCGGTCCCGGGCAACCAGCCTTTGCGCCCGCCGAGGAGCCGGAGCCGCCGCCGAAGGTCTGGGAACTCTTCGCCCTCGAGAACCTCCTCGAGAAGCTGCCCGACTTCACCGTCGCGTGGCCCGAACTCGACCGGGTGAACTGGTTCAACAGCTTCAACGCGGTCGCCCAGCTGGCGCTGAAGCTTGAGAACGCGCGGCCCGCGTCGACCTTCTACCCGACGAACACGTCTGGCGGCCTTTTCGGCGGGGCCACCAAGAGCATCGAGGAGCACAAACCGCTGGAGCAGGAGGACGACCGCCACCAAGGCAGCGACCTCCCCGGCGTCCAAGGAAAGGGCACCGATGACGCCGGCGCCGATCGCAGCCCCGTCACCCTCTCCCTCGTCGCCACCATCCAAGACCTCGTCCGAGCGCTCACCACCCCGACGGTCACGCACATCAATCAGAAAGCCAGCCTCTGGGACATCAACCAAGCGTCGCGCGCGGCGCGAAAGGCGGCCACCGCCGATCACGCTCCGCAAGGCTTTGGGCAAGATTTCGGCGGACAAGGCGGAGGCCGAGTTCGAGGCGATGGCCCTGGACATCCTGCGCACGACGCCGCCGCTCTTCAAATTGCGGAGACGTCTGAACGTGGCGCAGCGTCGTCAGCGCCGGGCGATGCTGAACTCGAGCAAGGAGACGGGTTGGACAGCGCTCTGGACGATTGCCGTCCGAGCCTACCGGGAAGCCCTGGCGATGACGCCGGAGGGCCGAACGGAAGCTCAGACGGAAGCGACGACGATGACGGGGCCGCTGGCGCTCTAAGCGGAAAGAAGACCCACTTTCTCAGCTCGTCGACCGCTCTCATCAGCACCTGCGGCCTCGTCCGGCCTGGCAGGGGCGCGCGCACCACTCACGACCCCGAAGAGGTCACGTGCCTGAAGTGCACGGACCTCATCACAGCCGACGCAAGGACCCCCGCATGAGCACGAGCTTCGATCCAGAGGCCTACCTGGGCCGCAACAGCCCCGACCCCGCGAACGACCCGGCGCCAACCTTCGATGTTGGCGGGCTTGCCTGGACCACGGTTCGCCTCGTCAGCGGCTCGCCCGTCGAGTTCACCGCGTCGGCGTGCGACGCGCTTTGGCGCGTGAAACTCAAGGCCGGCGTCGTCACCCTCCGCTTGGAGACGTCTGTTCTTTCCGAGTCCGGCCAACGCCGCATCCCGCTGAACATCAAGGTCGGTGGATTCGACGAGGCTCCCGAAGCCGACCTCTTCGAGGCCGCGATGACTAAGGCTGGCGACTCCTCGACGCAAAAGCAGATCGACCGCCACGTCGACGTCGAGTTGGCGAACCTCGGCTCCAGGCTCGAGCCCTACTACGAGGCCGTCGAAGCCTGATGGCTAGGAGCCCTCGCGATCCTGAACGACTCACGCGCCGGCAGGCGCGTAGTCTTGCGTGGCTGGAGGCAGGCGCCGTCCAGGAGAACCTGCATGGCACGACGCTGAACAGCCTTCAGCAACGGGGCTACGTCTGGTTGTCGCCCGAGGGCCCGAAGGTCACGGCCGAGGGGCGGATCGTGCTCGCCCGCTACATCCTGAAGCTCACCGTCGACACCGCGCCGGACCTTGCCACCGCGCTGGCCGACGACATGGCGGCGCTCACCTTCGAACTCCGGCAGATGCGGCGGGCGCTATGAGCGTCGCGGTCCGCGCCCTTGAACTGCTCGAGCTCGCGCCCTGGTGGCGTCGGGAGCTCGCCGATCGGCTGTGCGTGACCCGCGAGGACGTCACGGTCGCGCTGGCGCCCCACGTCGACGGCGGCCGCGTCAAAGCAACGGACATGGTCGTCGACGCCCTCTACGAGAAAGCAGACGCTGCGCCTTTGACCGAAGCCCGGGCCGAGCAGCTCGTAAAGGCCCGCCTCGGCGACGCCGCCACTATCAAGCGGGCCCGGTACCGCGCGCATGGTGACCTCGTCCCCGGCTACTGCGTCGTCGTCCCCTCGCGCTTCGACTCGAACCCCGCCCGTGAGATCGCACATCGCTTTACACTCCGCGACGTGGTCGTCGCCGTCTTCCTGCGGGAGGCGTCATGAACGAGCGAATCTTAGAGATGGGGCTCTCCCCGCTAACGGACACCGAGTACCACTCAGACCCGTGCTCCAAGCCGTCGCTCTCGTCATCGATCGCGAAGGTGCTGATCGACAGCACGCCGCTGCACGCATGGCTCCAGCACCCACGCCTGAACCCCGACCACAAGCCCACCAACGACGGCAAGTTCGACCTGGGCACTGCGGCGCACGATGCGCTCCTCCGTGGGAAGACCGAAGACCACTTCGTCATCGTAGATGAGAAGACCTGGCAGAAGAACTCTGCGAAGGACGAGCGGGCCGAGGCCTATCTCGCGGGCAAGACCCCCCTTCTCACTTGGCAATGGCGCAAGGTCGAAGCGATGACCACCGCGGCTCGGCGACAGCTGGCCGAGCTCGACCGTCCTGAGCGCTATGAACTTGACGGCGCCCTGGTTGAGCACAGCTTCGCGTGGCCAGAGCGACGAGTGTTGTCCCCTGACGAGATTCTCGAGCCGCTCCCCGACATGGAGCAAGAGATCTGGTGCCGCGCGAAGCTCGACGTAGTGCGGGCCGAACTCAAGTTCGCGTGGGACTACAAGACCACGAAAGGAAAGGCGCATCCCGACGTCATTCAGCGTCAGCTGTTCACGCTGGGCTACGACGTGCAGCGCGCGTTCTACATGCGCGGCCTCAGGGCGGTGCTCGGCATCGAGGTGTGGGACTTCGAGCTCGTCTTTCAAGAGACCGAGCCGCCCTACCTTCTCGCGCCCTACACGCTCGTGGCCGCCGCGGAATGCTTCGCCGCGCGCCGGGTCGAGTACGCGCTCGACCTCTGGGCCCGCTGCATCCATCGCGACGAGTGGCCCGCCTACCCGCAGCAGACGATCAGCGTCGATGCGCCGAGGTGGCTGGAGACGCAATGGGAAGACCGCGAAGTGCGGGAGGGGCGGCTATGACGTGGGGATTCCGGCCAGCGAAACGGTCGTCGACCAAGCCGCTCATCGGGCTCTACGCCGAGAGCGGGCGGGGCAAGACGTA
>JAJCZP010000163.1 GCA_029262315.1 Deltaproteobacteria bacterium
TCGTCCGCTCGCTTTGTGTGTCACGGTCGTGTCATCCTCGGTCCCGACCATTCTGGTCTGTTGCTGTTTCAAACCCTCGCTGACGATGGAGCCCAGCCTTGACTTCGAACCGACCGCGTGTGTTGTGGCAGTGTTCCGATCTGACCCGCTCGTGGTGGGTTGTGCTGGCGGGCAGTGTGGTGTGTGCCAGCGGCGCCTCGGCGCTCGCTGGACCCCCCACAGCCGTGGTGTCGACCATCGCAGGGCACCCCAGCTCGCTGGTGCCCGGGGCTGCTCCGGGGCGGTTCTCGTTTCTCAAGACGCCCAGGCGCAGCCCGGACGGGTCGCGGTGGATCATGCGGGCGATCTCGGACCTGCCCAGCGACTCGAACGACCTGCTGCTGGTCGGGGCGGGCTCGTCGTTTGCGCTCGTGGGCCAGGAGGGCGACCCGGCGGTCTTTGCGCCCGACCCGCTCGAGACGCTCGGGCTGTTCGACGACATGTGCGCGATCAACAACGCGGGCCAGTATGCGTTTGGCAACAACACCAAGAACGGCTCGACCGCCAGCGACGAGTACATCGTCCTGTGGACGGGCAGCGCGTTCGAGACGATCGCCCGCGAGGACGATCCGGTGCCCGCGGTGCCCGGCTTTACCTACGGCTGCTGCCTGCGCGGGACCAACATCACCAACGACGGACGCGTGGCGTACATGGCCCGGGATCTGCGGTCCGGGCCGAGCATCCCCGATGTGCTGATCTTCGATGGGACTGCGCTGGCCATCCAGCAGGACACCGCGGTGGTCGATCCCATCGGCGGGTTTGGTGATTTCTGGGCCTCGTTCGTGATCGACCGGCTGTTCATGGACTCGGCGGGTACCAACTGGATCGCGCTCGGCGACGGGATCAGCTCGCGCCAGCTCGTCGCGATCAACAACACCGTGGTGCTCGCTGAGCTCAGCGCGATTCCCGGCGCCTCGAACACCTCGCCGGTCAACACCATGCTTGATGTGTGGATGGACTCGGACGGCTCGTGGTACGCCCGGGGGGATCTGGCCGATGGGACCGATTTTCTGGTGCGCAACGGGACCGACACGCTGCTGGTCGGCGATCCGATCACGCCCGGAGCGGGTGAGCACTGGGCGGCCAGCGGGCTGACGCCGTTCAAGCTCCATGTCAACAACAACCATGGCGACACGATCGTCGCGGGCGTGACCGACGGGCCGACGGCGACGAACGCGGTGGTCGTGCTCAACGATGACACCGTGGTGCTGCGCAAGGGCGACGCGGTCGACCTCGACGGCGATGGCACGGCTGACGACGCGTTTGTGGCTTCCTTCGAGCAGGACGAGGGGTTCCTGACCGACGGGCTCGACCTGTATTTGAATGCCAAGCTGACCAACGCAGCGGGCGATGCGATCGGCGAGGCGATGCTGATCGTTGCGCTGGCGCCGGCGTGCGCAGCCGACCTGACGGGCAGCGCTGATCCAAACAGCCCGGCGTTCGGTGTGCCCGATGGGATCCTCGACGCGAATGACTTCTTCTTCTACCTCGGGCTGTTCGGCTCGGGCGATCTGGCTGCGGACCTGACGGGGAGCATCGACCCCAACGACCCGGGCTTCGGCGTGCCCGACGGGGCGCTGGACGCCAGCGATTTCTTCTTCTATCTCGATCTGTTTGCGCTGGGCTGTCCGTAGGACGCGAGCAGCTCACGGACCAGGCCCCGCCTGGCAGGTGGGGTGTTCTTTCGTGCTCGTGGCGGGTCGCGGTGGCGTGCTCGGGTTGGACTGGCGACCTAGACTCGCGCCCGCAGCGATCGGCTGGATCGCGCGCCAAGGAGACCGCGATGCACGATTAC
Organism: Deltaproteobacteria bacterium; assembly: GCA_029262315.1. Taxonomy (GTDB): domain Bacteria; phylum Desulfobacterota; class Binatia; order UTPRO1; family UTPRO1; genus JAJCZP01. The sequence goes on from JAJCZP010000163.1 coordinate 1,835, forward strand.
GCCAAACTCGTCGAGACCGCCCGCGAGGGGGTGACCCAGGCCAGCAGCGTCTGCCGGCAGGTCCAGCAGAGCCTCGACGAGGTCCGCTCGATCACCAAGGACGACAAGAGCCCCGTGACCGTGGCGGACTTTGCCTCCCAGGCGATTATCGCGACGATCCTCCGCGAGCGCCTCGGCGGACACCTGCACCTGATCGCAGAAGAGGACTCGGCCTTTCTCCGCGAGCCCGAGCACAGCACGCACCTGGCAGCGACTGTCGAGGCGGTCCGCGAGGTTTTCGACGACGCGACCGAGTCGAGCGTGCTCGAGGCGATCGACCTGGGCGGCGGATCGCCCCACGCCTCGGGATTCTGGACACTCGACCCGATCGACGGGACCAAGGGTTTTTTGCGGGGTCAGCAGTACGCGGTGAGCCTGTCGTTCATCGAGCGGGACACGCCGACGGTCGCGGCTCTGGGGTGCCCAAACCTGCCGAGGGATTTCTCAGAGCCTCTGGATGTCCCCGACGCCCACGGGTGTTTGTATTTCAGCGTGCTGCGCGAGGGCGTGTGGGAGGTCGCGTGTGATGACGCGACCGACAAGCCGATCCACATCGAGCGGCTGGATCATGTCGAGGGCGAGCCGATCGTGGTGTGCGCGTCGGTGGAGAAGGCCCATTCGAATGTGAGCGATCTGGACCGGATTCTCGAGCACATCGGCGAGGCGTCGACGCCTTTGCGGCTGGACAGCCAGGCCAAGTACGCGGTCGTCGCCCGCGGGCAGGCCGACGCGTATCTGCGGCTGCCGACGCGCAAGGATTATG
>JAJCZP010000164.1 GCA_029262315.1 Deltaproteobacteria bacterium
GAGGTCCGACGCTCCTCCGCTCCCGGACAAGCGATCCCGGACGATTGCGGTCGTGGGGGGGGGGGGGGGGGGGGGGGGGGGGGGGGGGGGGGGGGGGGGGGGCGGGCGGCGGGGCGCCCCGCCCGGGCGCCCCCCCCCCCCCCCCCCCCCCCCCACCCCCGGGCCCACGATCGTGCAGGATCGCTCGTTCGGGAAGAGGAGCGCCTACGCCTCTCCCTTCGTTGGAGGAGCGCGAGGCAATAGCTGGGCAGGGTGGGGCGTGTCTGGTAGCTGCATGGCATGAGGGCTGTTCGGTTTCATGGGCCGGGGCCTCGCCTTGCGCTCGACGAGATTGAGGTTCCGCGTCCCGGGCCGGGCCAGGTGCTCGTGAAGATCGGGGGCGCCGGTGTTTGTCATACCGACGTGCACATCCGCTCGGGTGAGTTCCCGATCCCTCCTGGGGCCGAGCTTCCGCTCACGCTCGGTCACGAGAACGCGGGATGGGTCGAGGAAGTTGGGGCCGGCGTGGAGGGTCTCGCGCCAGGGGCCGCGGTCGCCGTCTGGGGCGGCCTTGGGTGTGGCCAGTGTCGTATCTGCAAGACCGAGCACGAGCAGTGCTGCGATATCGCGCTCTGGGATGCTGGCGGCGGTTACGCGGACTACACGGTGGTGCAACAGGCGCGCCAGCTCCTGCCGCTTGGCGATCTCGAACCGATCGAGATCGCGCCGCTCGCGGATGCGGGCCTGACACCGTATCGGGCGATCACCAAGTGCCTGCCGTTCCTGTACCCGGGCGCGTCCGTCGCCGTCATCGGTGTCGGGGGGCTCGGGCACATGGCTCTCCAGATCGTTCGTGCATTGGCTCCCGCGGTCGATATCATCGCGATCGATGTGGCGGACAAGCAGCTAGCCCTCGCCAGCGAGCTCGGTGCGACGCACGCCGTCGACGCTCGCGGCAACGCCGTGGAAGAGGTCCTTCGCCTCACTGGGGGCGAAGGGGCTCAGGCGGTGCTCGACTTCGTCGGCACCGATCCGACGACCGCCACCGCTGCCGCAATCGCCGCGCGCCGTGGCATCATCGTCCTGGTAGGGATTGGCGGTGGATCGCTGCCGTTCTCGTTCTTCGGCGTGCGTGCCGAGGTGACGGTGACGAACAGCTGGTGGGGTTCGCAGAACGACTTCGCGGACGTGATCGAGCTGGCCCGTCGCGGACTGGTGCGGCCAACGATCCATCGCATCGGTCTCGATGGTGTGAACGACGCGATGGACGCCCTCGAACGCGGCGCCGTTCACGGGCGGTTCGTGGCGGTGCCGGGCTGAGTTGGTCGTCGCGTGCGCGGCTACGACTGATTGAAGGCTGGCTTCCGCTTCTCGAGGAACGCCATGATCCCCTCGACCTGATCGGGGGTGTTCTGGGTGGCGTGTACGGCGTCGCGTTCGTCTCGTAGAGATTGCTCCAGGGTCTTGGTCTCCGCGCCGACGAGGCACCCGAGCATGGCCTTCACCGCGTGCCTCGGCATGGACGCCAATTCTTCGCCGAGCGCGATCGCCTTGGCTTTGAGCTCGGCGCTGGGCCACACCTCTTGGACGAGCCCGATGCGCAGGGCTTCGGGGCCCGAGATCTTTTTGGCGCGCAGGATCATGTCGAGCGCATGGTCACGCCCCACGCAGCGCACGAGCCGTGCGCTGCCGCCCCAGGCCGGTACGGTTCCGAGATCCATCTCGGGAAGTCCGATCTCCGCCCCATCGTCGGCGGCGAGGCGGAAATGACAGGCCAGCGGGAGCTCGAGCCCGCCGCCGAGGCAGTAGCCGAACAGAGTCGCGACCCAGGGCTTGCCCATGTTCTCGATCGCGGAGAGTACCTTCAGGCGTTGATCGAAGAGCGCGTCCGCGCTTCCTTTTTCCTTGATACCCTGCGGAAGCTGCTTCAGATTCATGCCGACCGAGAAGTTGCGATCCCCATCGCCGGTAATCACGACTGCCCGTACCGTCTCGTCGCTCGTGAGCGACTCGACCAAGCGCTCGAGCTCGTCCATGAACTCGAGGGACATCCGATTGTACGGTGCATCGTTGATCGAGAGGATCGTGACGGCGCCTCGCCGCTCGACCAAGACAGCTCCGCTGCTCGTGCTCGGCATGTACTCTCCCTTGCTTCGTGCTACGCGGTCAACGTCTTCCAGCGGTCGATGTCGGACGCGTGGCCGACGATGGTGCGGGCAGCCTCGACGCCGGAGGCGACGACACCGTAGATGCCGCCTCCCGGGCGGGTCCAGTGTCCGGCGAGATACAGGCCTTCGATCGGCGTCCGCTGGCTGGGTCGGGCGGGGCCGACCTGTTGCGGCGACATCGCCCAGCCATAAATCGCGCCTGCGGTGTTGCGCGTGTAGCGTTCCATCGTTCGCGGTGTCGCGCCTTCCGCGAACAGGACGTGATTCCGGAGATCGGGAATGTGCCGTTCAGCGGCCGCGAGTATCGCGTGCACCTCACGCGCCTTGTCGCGGGGCCACCGCTGGGTCGCCGAGTTCGGAACCAATGTTGTCAGGATCAGCAGATGCTCCCCAGCCGGAGCCAGCGCCGGGTCGCTGACGGTCGGGACGGTGATGGTCAGCCAGGAGGGGATCTCGGCCCCGATGCCTCGCAGCGCCGTTTCATGATTCCAGTCGGAGTACACGAAGCTTTCATGCTCGATGCCGCGTGCGCTGAGATCGAGGTCGGTCGCGGCGTACACGACAAACGCGGACACCGACGGCGTCAGGCGACGAAGTGTGCGCATGTACCGTGTCGGCAGCGCCGTGGCGCCGACGAGCTCGTCCGCGGTTTGCCGAGCATCGGCGTTCGAGACCACGACCGGCGCGTCGATGTGCTGTCCGTTCTCGAGTACGACGCCGGCGGCCCGTCCATCGTTGAGCCGGATTCGGCGCACGACACTGCGTAGGAGAATTTCTCCGCCGCGCTCTTTGATGGCCTCACCGAGGACGTCGGCGAAACGTTGAAACGTTCCACGGCAGTAGTAGGCGCCGTCTTCGATGTAGCTGAGAAGCATCGTCGCCCAGTACACGAACGACACCTGGCCAGGCGGCAGGCCGAGGAACGGCCAGAGCGTGGCGAACACGGCTTGCAGCTGCGGATCGACCTCGTGCTCTGCCATGAGTTGGGCGAGCGTCGCTCGCCGGTATCTTGTGAGCGTTGGAAACCGCTCGGAAGCTCCCAATGCTTCGATGTGCGAGGGTAGCTCGGCGGCGGCGCGGAGCTCCTGTCGGATGTCACGGCAGTGTGCGACGAGCGCGCGCAGCCCGTGCGCTCGTCCAGGAAACGCCGCCTCATGCGCGTCGATGAACGCCTCGACACCGGTCGGGACGGCGAGGTCGAGCCCGGGAAATACGGCCCGGTAGCATGGATCGAGTGGCGTGAATTCGCAGCGGTCGGCAACGCCCAGAGTCTCGAGCAGCTGGCCAACGAGGCCGCCGTGTGCGCAGCCGCCAACCATGTGGACCGACGAATCGAAGAGGTAGGCGCCGCGCCGGAACGCGTGAGCATAGCCGCCCACACGGTCGTGGCGCTCGACGACCAGCACCGTTCGCCCCGTGTCCGCCAACATCGCCGCGGTGGTCAAGCCGCCGATCCCGCTGCCGATGACGATGGCGTCGTAGCGCTCCCGCCGGGCTTCCGCGTGAAACCGCATCCGATCGGTGGGAGCAGCCATGGCGCCGACGCTTCAGTTGATGCGGAGCTCGGCGGGGTCCTGGCGGTAGAGCCCGTGTTGGACCATGAACCCGAGCAGCCACTGGCTGTAGCGGTTGGTCGCACCCTCTCCGGTGAAGAGTCGCGGCATGTGTTTGCGGAAATGGAAGTCGAGCATCCGGCCCCAGAACTTAGTCCTGACGATGTCGCCCACCTTGAAGAGTGTCAGGAGTCGGCCGCTGTAGAAATACTCGACGGTGCGTTGCCAGCATTCCAGCTTGTGCAGAAATTGGCGCTCGTAGGTGCGGAGCGCTTCGGGCGAGCCGTCGAGCAGCGCGGTGGCGAGCTCGTCGGCGCTCTCGAGTGCGATCAGCATGCCGCTCGAGAAGACGGGGTCGATGAAGCCGAACGCATCGCCGGCCAGCGCCCAGTTCGCGCCGACGCCACGCGTCGTCCGTAGCTGGTAGTTCGAGTACCGCACGACCGGGGTGATCCGGCGCGCGGGGCGTGCCCAGTCGCGAATCACGGGGTCGGCGTGGAGATAGTTGTCGTACTGTTCCTCCGCGGTGTCGCCGAACGTTCGTAGGAAGTCCGTGTCGACGATCAATCCGACGGAGACGCGATCGGGCAGTGGAATCCGCCAGGCCCAGCCATGCTCCAGCCGATCGGTATGGACGTTGCCGTCGATTTCTACTTCCACACCCTCGACGTGCGCATGCAGCGCGCTGTCGTGCCTCTCGCCCTCGATCGTCGGGAGATCGAGGAGACGAGCTATCTGGCGGCTGCGGCCGGCGGCGTCGACGATCCAGTCCGGCTGCTTGCCGTCAAACACGTCGCCGGCCGCGGCGATGGCATCGCTCCCGAGGACGACGCGATCGGTATCGGCCTCGCGTGTGAGATGGGCCGGTTGGGGGACGATCCTGGCACCGGCCCGCTCGGCGGCGCGCAGAATCGAGGCATCGAAGCGGTCGCGCGGGACATTGTACGAGTAAGTCGTGCGCGCACCACGGACCTCATCGAAGCGCACGTTCAGCCGCTGCTCGGTATTGAGTACGAACGTGGCGCCGCCCTTCCAGATGCTGTACGCGGCCACTTCGTCCTCGATGCCGAGTCGACGGAGGAACGGGATGACGGCGGGCACGAGGGACTCGCCGACGATGATGGGGGGGCGCTTCGCCTTGCTGAACAGGGCGACGCGTACGCCGCGCTTGGCCAGAAGTGCTGCCAGCATGGCCCCGGCGGGGCCCCCTCCGAGTACCGCAACGGTGTTGACACGCGCTGTCGCCATGGCGCAGGCAGAATAGGGGACGCGAGCGCCCTTGACAACGCGCGACGAGCGGCGAAAGAACAGCTCGGTCCATGACTGAATGGAGTGTGCAGCGGCTGGCGCAGTTGGTGTTCGAGATCGTGCGCGACCAGCTCGTGGCGGTCGGCGACGACTTTACGCCGCAGTCCGACTTGATCGAGGCCGGACTCGACTCGATCGGGGTGACGCAGCTCATGCTCGCTCTCGAGGAGCGAACGGGCGTATGGGTCGACGAGGGTCTGCTTACCCCCGAGCTCCTCTCTTCGTCCGAAACGCTCGCGGCGTGTGTCCATGAGCAGCTCGCTCAGAGCTGACGCCGTCCCTCCCGTCGCGGCCGGTGCCGTCACGAGCGGCGGCCCGCGGATCGTACCATTGACGGGATCCGATTGCTTCCTCCGTGCGTTCGACGACGAGGTTCGGCGGTACAATGGCGCGAGCCATGTTTCGCAGTTGATCTTGCGCCTCGGCCCGGGGTTTGACGTCGAAGTCTTGCGGCGGCTGGTCCACGAGGTGACGGTGGTGGTCCCCTTGATGCGCGCACCGATCCGGCGCCGCTACGGTGTCGGCCTGCCGGTGTATCGGACCGATCTCGCCGATCGCATGCCGCTCCCGGTCGTGACGGTGCATGCCTCCGAGCCCGACGGCGGACCAACCGGACCATTGCCCGACGCGTTTGCCGCGCGGATGAACGACCGTTTTCTTGGTCGTCGCGGCCGCCTCCTGCACTTCGATGTCGTGCCGTATGCCGACGGAGCGCGCGGCACCGATCTCGCCATGAGCTGGCTCCACATGCTCTTCGATGGCACCGGAAGCGAGACGTTCATCGCGCAGCTCGATCGCTATTTTCAGGGGACGCGCGGCGCCGCGGACCTGATGACCTATGATCGACCACCGGCGCCGCGCGAGCAGATGTCCGCGCGCGGACAACGGGCACGGGCGTGGCGCGCGCACATTGCGCACCTCGGTGCGTCCCCCCCGCGGTCACTCGCGGGTCCGCTTCGGTCGGTGCCTCAGGATCTGCGCCTTCGGGTCGAGACGCTCGGCGTCGAGGAGACGGCACGCGCGATCGAGCGGGCGAAGGCACTGGCCGGATTTCTCACTCCCATGCTGTTCTATCTCGCAGTGACGATCCGGGCTCACGATCGGGTTTTTCGAGCGCGCGGCCTCGATCCGGGTAGCTATGTCGTGCCCTTGCCCGTGAACCTGCGGCCAAAGGGCGTCGACGGCGCCATCTTTCGCTCGCACGTCTCGCTGCTGTGGTTTCAGGTGCAGCAAGAACAGGTCTCCGATCTCGAGGGGCTGATCGCCGACCTCAAGCGGCAGCGCCATGCTTCGATCAAGGGCGGACTCGTAGAAGGTGGCGTCGCGGCCATGGAATTCGTGCGATTCTTGCCGAAGCGGTTGTACGCCCGGATGACCCGGCGCGGAATGGCGGGCGAGTTGTGTTCGTTCTTCTTCGCCTACACCGATCAGTTCGTTCCGGCCGCGCAGAGCTTTCTCGGCGCCGAGATTCTGAACGGATTCCATGCTCCGGCGGTGACGCCCTCTCCGGGCAGCTGCTTGGCGATGAGCCTGCGCGGTGCGCGGCTGAACGTGACGCACGTGTACCAGAGCGACGTACTCGCCGAGGAAGAGATCGAGACGATGCGCCGGAGTGTGCGCGCGGATCTCATCGGCGAGGCTTCGTGAGCGCTCCCGAGCAGTTCGATGTCGTCGTCGTGGGTGGGGGATCGGCTGGTATTGCCGCGGCCGTGTCCGCGGCCCGTGTCGGCGCGCGCACGCTCCTCGTCGAACGCACCGATCGCCTGGGTGGCAATGTGGCGCACGCACTCGTTCACACGATCTGTGGCCTCTATCGTCCCGCGGTCGAAGGATCGGCGCGGTTCGCGCACGCGGGGTTCCCGCGTCAGTTCGCCGATCGGTTGCGGACCGCCGGTGGAGCTGGAACGCCGGAGCGCGCTGGCAAAGTCTACGTTCTGCCAATCGAGCCGGGCAGGTTCGCGGATGTCGGTGAGGCAACCTGCCGCGCGACCGCGGGGCTGACGTGGCGGCGCGAGTGCGCGGTCGTGGGTGCCGACATGCGTGACGGGTCACCCGCGCTCTTGGCGCTCGACGGTGCCGAGGGCGGCTCGTCGGTGCGGGCGATGATCGTGGTCGATACCAGTGGCGAAGGCGGCGTGGGCGCCCTCGTCGGAGCGGACAGCGCGATGGCGTCCGCCGATGCTCTGCAGTTGCCCTCCTTCATCTTCCGGATGACAGGTGTCGAGGTGAACGCCCTCGCGGGTTTCGCACGTCTCAAGGTCAGTCACGCGGTGGCGGGTGCGGTGCGCGGGGGGATGCTCGCGACCGGATGCGAATCGGTTCTCGTCCGCCCGGCAATGGTAGCGGGAGATGCCTGGCTCACGCTGAACGTTCCTCGGCCGGCGACGGCTCCGTATGCGCCACTGGACTCGGCCTACATCGCCGCACTGGGACGCGAGGCCCGCGTGCATGCCGAGGCCATCGCGGCGTTTCTCCGCGCGACGCGTCCCGCGTTCGCGTGCGCGCGTGTCGCTCAGTGGCCGCGGCAGGTGGGCATTCGGGAAACGCGGCGTCTTCGTGGCCGGGCGGAACTGACACGAACCGAGATTCTCGATGGGAAACAGGAGGCGGACGAGGTCGCCGTCTCGACCTGGCCGATCGAGCTCTGGGACGATCATCAGCGACCGTATTTCGGTTACCCGTCGGCGCCGTGCTCGGTCCCGCTCGGCGCGTTGGTGAGTCGTTCGCATCCGACGCTTGGGATGGCGGGCCGGTGCGTCTCGGCCACGCACGAGGCACTCGGGGCACTCCGGGTGATCGGGACGTCGATGGCAACCGGCGAAGCGGTCGGGGTGGCCGCGGCGTTGGCCGCCGACAGCGGCGGGACCCTGGCTGGGGTTGCAGCGAGTACGGTTCGGGACCGCCTACAGACATTGGCGGAGGCGGGCGCCTGACCGTCGTCGACCACATTCTTGCGCGTGCCGAGCGCGCGCCCGACCGTGCCGCCATGGTGCAGCAAGCTGGTGGTACGGTGTCGTACGGGGCGTTGGCCGGACGGATTGCGACGCACGCCTCGACGTTGCAACGGGCAGGCGTGGCGCGCGGCGATCGATGCGGGGTCATTGCGCCCCAGGGCGTGGGTTTCGTCGAGGCGGCGCTCGGCGTGATGGCCGCTGGCGCGTGTCTGGTGCCGATTCCTCCGGATCAGCCCGACGGCACCCTGGAGACGTTCGTGGCGCGGGCGGGGTTGGCGCACGTGGTGCGGGTGGACGGCGATGTGCTCTCGCACGGCGCGTGTACAGGCGCGCCGGTGAGCGCTCCGATCGACGACGCAGCGTTCCGCGCCCTGGCGCCCGCGTATCTCCGCTATACGTCTGGCACGACCAGCGCGCGCAAGGGGGTCGTGCTCGGGCATGCGACGATCCTCGCTCGGCTCGATGCTGCCAACCGGGGCATGCAGATCGATGCGGACGATCGCATCATGTGGCTGCTCCCGATGGCGCATCACTTCGTGGTTTCGATCCTGCTCTACCTGCAGCGGGGCGCGACCGTGCTTCTTCCGTCGAGTTCGCTCGCGCAGCCGGTTCTCGAGTTCGCGCAGAGCGTGCAGCCAACGGTGTTCTACGCCTCGCCCTATCACTACAACCTCCTCGCCAAGGACCGATCCGCTCGCGCCCTCGAGTCTGTGCGGCTGGCGGTGTCGACCGCCGAGGGCTTGCGCGCTGATATCGGCCAACGTTTCGCGACGCGCTTCGGACAGCCGCTCGTCCAGGCCCTCGGGATCATCGAGGTCGGTCTGTCGATCATGAATCTCGTCCGTCCGCAGGAGAAGCCGACGGCGCTTGGGCGCCCGCTTCCGGACTACGACGTCTGGCTTCGTGGGGAGGATGGGCATCCGGTACCCGATCCGAGCGCGCCCGAGCGGTCGGGCGAGATCTGCATCCGTGGTCCCGGACTCTTTGACGCGTACCTCGAGCCGTGGACGCCGGCGCGAGCGCTGCTGGATCCTGACGGGTTTCGCACTGGCGATCAGGGATGGCGCGACGCCGACGGCGATCTTCATTTGGCCGGCCGCCGCGCCAACAGGATCAGCATGGCGGGCATGAAGTTCTTCAGCGAGGAAGTCGAGGCGATTCTCGATGCACATCCTGGTGTGGCGCGTAGTCGGGTGCGGCCGATGGAGCACGCGCATCTCGGTGAGATTCCCATCGCCGAAATTGTGCCGGCAGACCCAACCGCCCCGCCCTCGGCCACGACGCTTGGCGGCTATTGCCGCGAGCAGCTCGCTGCCTACAAAGTTCCGCGCCGATTCGAGATCGTCCCCGAGCTGCCGCTTACCCTGACGGGCAAGCTCAGTCGCGGTCGCGAGGGCTGAACACGCGCTGGCGTTCCTGGGCGTTGGCGCGCGGCGGCCGCGGGAGCCAGCGTGGCACCGTTCGGCAATACGCCTCGTAGGACGAGCCGAAACGTCGCCTGAGCAACGGTTCCTCACGCCAGACCACGTATGCGTGGAACACCATCCAGAAGATCGCGGCGTATGCCACCAGTGGGCCGGACGCGAGGAACAGGGCTTCTCCGAGGATGATCAGGACGTAGAGGACGTACATGGGATTCCGCACCCAGCGGTAGAGGCCGGTCGCGACCAGATGGCGCGGTGGGTCGAGCGGAACGTGCGTTCCTCGCCCGTCGCGTACGAAGACGACGACCAGCCAGGCAACGAGAACGCTGCCGCCGAGGATGGTCAGTCCGCCGAGGGCGCGGCCGAGCGTGCCCGTCGATGCGAGCTCGACGTCTCCCGCGACGAGCCAGGCAGGAATCGCGACGAAGAAGATCGCCGCGAAGTATACACTCGCTGCCGCGGCGAGCACCGCGAGCCAGACGGTGGACCGTTCGGGCGGTGTGGCGCTCATAGCGGGCGCTCTTCGGTCGTGACGATCGTCGCCTCGTAGCCGCATTCGTCGTGGACGATCGTGACGTCGGTGTCGCCGAAGGTCACCTGCGCATCTGCATCGGCATTCGCATACTGGAAGGAGCGGGTCACGAGCACGCTCTCATGCCAATGCTCGGTGATGGTCAGTCCTTCTCGGGTGGTTTGTACGTCGCCGTTGCCGAACGGACCCCCGGGGACTTCGAGAAAACGGGTACGGTGCAGGTCGCGCAGGAGATTCAGTGGTGGGATGGCCCAGGCGGGGCCGAGCGGCGCATCCACGGTGACCGTCGTCCCCTTCTGGACGACAGTGAAAGCTTTGAAGCCTAGGGTGGTGAAGCCAACGAGGACGAGACGTGCGCCTTTCTTCTGGACGACGAGGCGCACGCCGACATCGAGGTCCTCGGAACGTAGGCGGACGTCCTGGCGAAGGAAAAAGGCTCCGTCGATGAGTTCGGTCGAGCGGAGCATGCCTGGGCAGTCGGCGAACGAGGGAACTCGCGGGACGCCCGGGAGCCAGCGGGCCGGGCAGGCGAGTGTTAGGCCGCCCGCGATCAGTACCACCAGTCCTCGTTGCCAGAGGGGTCGGCTCACGGGCGCTCGGTCTCCGGTCGGAGCAGCACCAGACTGACGGGGGCGAAGAGGAGCGACAAGAGGATGCCGGCGCCCGTGGTCATGCCGAGCGCGCGGAGCGCCTGGTGCTCGGAGAGCGCGAGCGTGCCGAACACGAATACCGTGGTCAGGCAGGAGACGAGGAGGCTCAGCATGGTGGCTTCGAGGCCACGGCGATGATGGGCGCTGTCCACGATGAAAATGCCGTAGTCGACGCCCATTC
>JAJCZP010000165.1 GCA_029262315.1 Deltaproteobacteria bacterium
GTCTGCCAGACCTCCCAATCACCAGCGCGCTGCTCCTTGCTGATCTTGCCGAGCTGATCGTTCCGCACCAGCACGTGTGTGATGTTCATCCCGTACTTCACGGCGGTCGTCACCTCGGCCATATACTGGCCAAAGCCACCATCCCCGGAGACCGAGATCACCTTGCGTCCCTGAAAACGCGGGTCGTCCTCCTGAGTCGCCGCCCAGGCTCCCATGGCAGCGGGGAGCGAGAATCCGATGGATCCCAGATAGCCGGACATCAAAACGGACTGCCGCTGACACTCGAAGTACCTGCCGAAAGAGTAGGTATTGTTGCCAACGTCGACTGCCAGGATCGCGTCCTCGGGCGCGTGCACCGAGAGCGCTTCGAAGATCGAGGCCGAGTTGACACCGCAACCGCGATCATCGAGACGACGGCGGGCCTTCTCGGCTCGCCAGATCTCCCAACGGCTCGCCACCTCGGAACGCTGGTCTGTCGCGCGGATCTCGCCCGCGAGACGCTCCGTCAACACTCGCACCGTCGCGTCGATCTCGCCCCATACCGGCACGTCGACTTTGTGGAACTTCCCGAGCGCCATGGCGTCAAAATCCACCTGAATGGTCGGCTTCTTCGGGGTGATGCCGGTATGATTGCTGAAGCTCGCACCAAGCACGAGCAAGGCATCCGCCTCGTTCATGAACCAGCTCGCGATCGGGGTCCCGCTCCGCCCAAGGACACCACATCCGAGCGGATGATGGTCCGAGATCAGCCCCTTGCCCTTGAAGGTCGTAATCACCGGACTGTTCAAACGGTCGGCGAGCTCGAGAATCGACGGCATGTCAAAGCGCGCCCCATGTCCGACGATGATGACGGGGCGCCGCGCCTGCGCCAGCAAGGTCACCGCCGCCGTCACGGCATCGGCGGGTGGCGAAATCGCCCGTGAAGCGAGACGGCCTACGGGGCTCCCGGGTTCGAGGCCCGCGGCAGCCGGCAACGTTTGCACCTCGTCTGGAAAGATCAGATGCGACACGCCGCGATTGAGAACAGCACTCTTGACGGCAAGGTTCGCGAGCTCGGCGTGGTGGCTGCCATGCAGCACCGTCTGCGACCATTGAGCCACCTTCCCGAACGCCGCACCGAGATCGATCTCCTGAAAAGCGCCGGGACCGAGCACCTGCGTGTTCACCTGGCCGGTGAGTGCCAGCACCGGAGCGCGGTCGACGTTGGCATCCCACAAGCCAGTGAGAAGATTCGTCGCGCCCGGCCCCGCGATGCTGAGACACGCAGCTGGACGACCGGTGAGCTTCCCATAGGCCGAACAGGCAAACGAGGCAGCCCCCTCGTGGCGGATCCCGATGTAACGAAGGCGGCCGGCCTGTTCCTCGCGTCGCAGGGCATCGGCAAGGCCGAGATTCGAGTGCCCCACCATGCCGAACACGTTGCGCACACCCCAACGCGTGAGTGTCTGAGCCATGACATCGGTGACGGTCGTGACATGCGGCGCATCGTCCTCGATCGATACGTAGATGCCGTCACCGCGGATCTCCACGGGAAACGTCGGGACGCAATCACCGTAGCCGTCGGGCGGACTCCCTGTCACGGGGTGGTAGTCCCAACCGTGCCACGGGCAGCGCAGCATACCGTTCTCGATGGAGCCCTCGCCGAGTGGGCCGCCCTGGTGAGGGCATTTGTTGCTGAGCGCGGTGTACTGGCCCTCGAAGTGGGTCATGCACAGAGTGTGCACGCCGATGGCGACTGCCTTGACGCGCCCTTCCGGGAGCTCGTCGCATTCAAGCGCCTTGTACCAGACCTGCCGGTTCGCCATCCGCTTCTCCTCTGATGCTACTGGAGAGCCCGTCGACTCGCCGCGACCGCTCCGTTCAGGAACGCCTGCAAGCGGTCAGCCTGCTCGGCCTCGGGCCCCCCGGACAGCAGCTGCGTACCAGTCAGTACCGCCGACGTGAACCCCGTCGTGTGCCAATGCCCACCCGCCGACAGCGCTGCAAGGTCTGAACTGTTCGGATAGGGCCACGGCGACACGTACCAGTACGGCTCCGCATAGGATCCGTCGCCCGGCGAGAACCCCATGCCCACGGACTTGGCGAGGCTGCCATCGGCGTGAACCTCGAGCGTCGTCAACGCTCCCACGTCGAAGTGGTGCGGCCAGCATCGAACCTCCGACGCCCCCGCGGTACGCGCGGCGAGATCCGCCATCGAGTGGTGTCCGTTCGCGAACCAGCGGGCCAGCTCGTTGAAGTCCGTCGCCCCACTCCGCGAGAACGCCGCTCCCTGCCGAACCGGGTGATCCGGAATCTCATAGCGGACTCGCGTCAAACCCGCGTCGGGCACCGAGGCGCCATATCGCGCGATCGCGCCTTCGAGCCAATGATACGCATCGTCCAGGGTCATTCCCGTCAATGCCAGCTCGTCAACGACGTCGCCAGTCGCGCCTACCAGGATCAACGCGAACTCCCCCACGCGTATCCCCGCCTGAAATGCGCGAGTCCCGGACACGGGTCGCCCGACGAACGCACCGAACGCGTCGACCCACCCCAGGTTCGGATGGCTGTCGTCGGCCTGCGGCGGGAGGCAGGTGCCGCCCACAGAGGCAACGATCTGTACCGCGTGATGAAGTTGGAGCCGCGCCTCGACCAACCCGGTGGCCTCGATCGCTCCGAGCGCGTGCCATCTCTCTATGCTCACGAAAGAACTCCTCCATATTCGATCCCGGTCAGGTGGTGCATCTCACGTTTCCAGGTCGTGAGATCGTCGAGCGCGAACTGGTTCAGGTGCCGATGCCCGCAGGCACGCGCAAGGACCTGCATGATCTCGACAGCACTCGTAAAGAATCGTGTCAGGCGCATCGCGGCCAGGTCGATGTCGATACGCGCCCGGAGCTCAGGCTTCTGCGTGGCGATCCCGACCGGGCAGTTGTTCGTGTGGCACGCACGCATCCCTAGGCAACCGATCGCCTGAATGGCGGCGTTCGAGACTGCGATTCCGTCCGCGCCGAGCGCCAGAGCCTTGACGAAATCCGATGGGGTACGAAGGCCGCCGGTGGCGATCAGCGTAACGTCTCGACGGCCCCGCGCATCGAGGTGACGCCGCGCCCGCGCCAATGCCGGAATCGTCGGGACGCTGATGTTGTCGCGAAACACCAGCGGAGCGGCGCCGGTGCCCCCGCCCCGACCATCCAGGATGACGTAGTCGGCGCCCGCGGAGAGCGCCGCGTCGAGATCCCGCTCGACGTGCTGGGCCGAGAGCTTGAACCCGATCGGAATACCACCGGTGAACTCCCGCACCTCATCGGCGAACCGTCGGAAATCATCCACGTGCTCCCAGTCCGGGAAACGCGACGGCGAGATCGCCGGGGTCCCCTCGGGCAGACCGCGTACCTCGGCGATCTTGCCACGGACTTTGTGCGCGGGAAGATGCCCTCCGGTTCCGGTCTTCGCGCCCTGGCCACACTTGAAGTGGAAGGCCTGCACCTCGCGGAGCAGATCCATCGCAAAGCCGAACCGGGCCGAGGCGAGCTCATAGAAGTACCGAGCGTTCTCGGCGTGCTCTTCCGGAAGCATGCCCCCTTCGCCCGAACAGATTCCGGTGCCCGCGGCTTCCGCCCCCTTCGCAAGGGCAACCTTGGCCTCCGCCGACAATGCGCCGTAGCTCATGTCCGACACGAAGAGCGGGATGTCGAGCCGTAGAGGCTTGGCGGCGTTCGGGCCAATCACGAGATCGGTCCCTACGACGTCGTCATCGAGCAGCGGGACGCGATGCAGCTGGGCGGTGAGGATCTGAATGTCATCCCAGCTGGGCAGCGCGCTCCTCGGAACGCCCATGGCCTCGACGCGGCCATGATGCCCCGTGCGCTCGAGACCGCGGGTCCCCATTTCCTGCGTCCACTGGTTAAAGGGCTCGTCCGGCGTCCCGTGGGGATCGGCGTACGCGCCCTGATAGGCGGAACGGTCATAGGGCTGGGGATGCGCGCGCTCCCATGCCGCGACCTCGTCCCCGTCCACAAATACGCCACCATCCTCGATCCAATGCGTGAACTTGTTGAGGACCTCGCCGTTGCTGTACGCCGACACTCCCGTACGCACACGATAGTCCCACCCGTGCAGCCCGCAGACGAGGTCCTCCCCTCGGATCTCACCGTCGGAGAGCAACGCACCCCGGTGGAGACACCGACCATAAAGGACCGACACCTCCTCCTCGTTGCTCCAGCGCACGATCACGAGGTCGACGTTCCCGACCAGAGCGTGCGCGGGGGATTCGGGCTTCAGCTCATTGAAACTGGCAATGCGGATCTCCGTCATTCAACGACACTCCTGAGTATTCAGTTTGGATCCCGACGCTGACTAGGTAACACCGGTAGATGCAGCTGTGCACCGGAGGTTACAAGACGCCTCGGGGAAGGTCCCACGGGACGACGTCCGCGCCCGGTCGCGTCGAGCGCACAGCGAGCATCCGACACGACATTGCGGCGAGGCCCCCTCGTGGGATCGAGGGCTCTGAGTCACGCGATCCCGGGCACTCCGGGCCAGCGTTTACCCCTCGATTGGCGCTGCTGCGGCTTCCTCGACCCCGGCAGCGGCGAGTTGCCGAAGGTGTGCGCTGAATTTCTCGGTGTCGGGGTACGCCTGAATCTCCGTGACCTTGCCCCAACGGAACCGCGCGACGTGCACGCCGTGAATGACGAAGGCCGCGTCGTTCACCGGCGAGGTCCCACGCGCGACCCACTGCACCGCCACGACCGTGTTCCAGGGCCAGCCACGCACCAGCACTTCTCGCACCTCTTCTTGAAACGCGGGGAAAAGCCGAAAGACCCGTTCGAACCAACGCCGCACGGCGGCGACCGACGTACGCGTGCCGCCAACAGCGTTGTCCCCGGCGTACGTATGCCGGACATCCGCAGCCAGGCCGTCGAGGATCGGCTGCCAATCGCCGTCACTCAAGCGTTGGAAGATGCGACGCGCGCGCCGTCGAACGAGGAGATGATACATGGCATAGTCCCCCATCGGCCGATTCATTACTAGACCGCTGGTCTGGTAATATAAACCTTCGGTCTATAAGTCAATGGGGACCAGACGAACCCAAGAAGAGCGCTCGGCGGCCACGTCACGCGCCGGCATCAAAGCCGCCCGCCACCTCTTTGGAAAGCGCGGCTACGCCAGCGTCTCGATGGCCGATGTCGTCGCGCGCGCGAATCGCTCGAAGGGCGCGATCTACCACCAGTTCGCCGACAAGCAGGATCTCCTCCGCGCGGTGGTCGATCAGATCGAAGGCGAGATCGCCGATGAGATTCGCGAGCGCATCGCGGGGGTCGAGGATCCCCTCGACGCGTTAGTGGCCGGCTGCGGTATTTTCCTCGACCGCTGCCTCGATCCTATCGCGCTCAGGATCGTGATCCTCGACGCCCCCGCTGTCCTCGGGTGGCCAGCGCTTCGCGCCATCGACGCGCACCACGGCCTCGGCATCATGATCAATCTGCTGGAGCGCGGGATGACCGCGGGCGTGATCCGACGTCAGCCAGCCGACCTCCTGGCGCAACTGTTTCTTTCCGCCGCGATCGAGGCCGCCATGATGATTGCGCACGCGACCGATCCGACTGCCGAACGCGAACGCGTCGCCCGCCCCCTGCTCGCCTGGCTCGCGTCCCTGCGCTTGCCGCCCGCCAAGCGCGCCGACACACGACCACGGCAAACGCAGCGGACGCGGAGCTGATCGCGAGAACGCAGACGTTTACGGCCTGCCGGACGCGAGCAGCGGCGCAACGACGGCCCCAAGACCGTGAAGCGTCCCTCCCGCCGTACCGCTGGCGACATGGCGGACGGTTCCGTTCCGATCGATGACGAAGAGCGCCGGCATACCTTCGGCGCCGTAGCGTGCCATGACACGCCCCCGGGCATCGTAGAGCACGCGGAATGCCGGGGTCGGAACATGGGCCTCGAGGAAGCGCGAGACCTTCTCGCGGTCGGCGTCGATGTTGACCGCGAGCACGACGAGCCCGGCCTCGCCGTGCTCGCGCGCCAG
>JAJCZP010000166.1 GCA_029262315.1 Deltaproteobacteria bacterium
TGATCTGAATTTTGTGGGTGTGCCGGGGCGGTTGTCGGGTTATATCTAGACACCTGGCGGGGCCCCCCATTGGTGGGGGGCCGCGCCTTTCCACATCAGAGCCTACCTGGTAGATGCGGCCCCATGGCGACGACGCCGACCCTGACCATCCACGCCGTCCTCGAGACCGCGATCGAGCTGGAGCGGAAGACCATGCAGCTCTACACGGAGCTCGTCACTGTCTTCAAGGATAGCGATGAGCTCCGGAGCTTCTGGTTTTCCATGGCGCGGCACGAGGCCGGGCACTGTGGTGCGCTGGCGTTGGTCGAGAGCCTGATCGAGACCGATCCCTCACTGGCCGACGAACGGAAGGTCGCGTTCGACGCGACGACCGTGGCCCGCCTTCGGACGCTACTCTCGACCTATTGCGACGAGGCTCGCCAGGGTGTGAGCATCGATCGTGCGCTTGCCATGGCGCTCGATATCGAGGCTTCCGAGCTTGAAGGTGTCGTCGTCGATCTGCTCCAGGTCGTGAAGGACCGGCGGTGGCGGAAGCAGGCCGTGCAGATGCTGATCCACGACCTCGGCGATCTCAGTTTCATGATCGAGAAGTACACCCACGATGAGGTGCTGCTGGCGCGTGCCGACGAGCTTCTGGAGGAGCGCATCGGTGACCTCGGTGTCGAACGCGAGGCGCGCCGAACCGATTCCACGCGCCAGCACTGAGGTACACCGCCCGGTTCCGGACGGGCGGGGCGCGAAGCGAACCCGGTCCGATCAGCAGGCGCGTTGACGCCGCTGATACGGTTCCGAGTTTGCTGCCTCGTCGGCTGTGCGCGGATCTAGTTCAGAACGATTCGGTGCGGTGTGGTGGCGGGGTCTCGGTCGGGCTGTCCTCGAGGAGGCTCTCGACGGCGACTCCGCGCCGGCCGGCGAAGCGTGCCAATGAGGCACGAGCCAGCTTGCTAGGGGCGGAGTGACCCTTTTCCCATCGGTTCACGGTACTCACCGTGATGCCGAGGGCATGGGCGAACTCTTCCTGTGTGAGACCAAGGCGACTGCGAAGATCGCGAATGACTGGTGCAAGTCTTTCCACTCGTTCATGCCCTCCGGCCTCGGTAAGGAGCAAGAGGAATGCCACTGCGCACGCACCAGAATACGCTCGGTTTTGTGCTAACCGCTTCGGGTGGGGCGCCGTAATAGTGGCACCCGCCGACTCAACGACGCATCAGGAGCGGCACCATCACTCGGATGATGCGGAGTGTGTCGAGGACATTGCGGTAGTGTGATCGCCGGAGCGCGACGGGCGGGTAGTAGACCGCGACCGGAACCGAGCAGAGTGTGACACCAGCGCGCACTGCGTGCACGATCACCGCCGTTTCGTACTCAAAGTGAGCCCCGGCGACCCGGAGCGGCAAGATCTCGGCAAGCGGATAGATCCGGAATCCGCATTGTGTGTCACCAGCGTCCTTCCGAGCGGCGATCCGGACAGCCCCGTTCGCGAATCGATTGCCGAAGCGGTTGGCGGCCGCGACGGGTTGGTCGCCGATGATCCGGGCCCCCATGACGAGCGCCCGTGGCGCCGCCGTTGCCGCCGCGATCATCTGCGGGATCTCACGTGCGAGATGCTGTCCGTCCGCGTCCATCGTGAGGGCGTGCGAGTATCCGTCGGCGGCAAGCCGTTGCATGCCCGTGCGGAGCGCCGCCCCCTTGCCGCGATTGGACGCATGTCGAATTACGCCGCCGCCGGCGGCTTCCGCGCGCGCCGCCGTATCGTCGCGCGATCCGTCATCGACGACGAGGACGGGCGGCCCCTGGGCGCGCGCGCCGGCGACCACGGTGCCAATGGTCGCGGCCGCATCGAGCGCCGGGACGACGATGCCGAGACGGAATGTGCCAGCGCCGCTCACAGGATGGGCTTGTCTCTCGCCTGGCTGCGGGGCCGGCGGCCGGCCGGGGCTCTCACGCGAGGGCGAGAACGAAGCCCGCGCGCGGGAAATGGACCGCTAGCTCACCGAGGGCCGGATCGCGCCGCCGGATGGCGATATCGGCCGCGTCGAGTCCGATCAGCTCGCCCGCCACGGGATCGAAGGCGTAGTCGTCGGGCGTGATGGTGACGCTCGTGCCCGCCGCGAGTCCCGACGGGTCGGCGGGGACGACCGTGAGGTCCGTAGCGGGCTGTGCCGCGGTGGCGATCGCCAAGGCCTCGGCGGGTGGCATCGGTGTTTGCTGTACCGAGCCGAGGTTCTCGACCAGCGCCAGCCAGGTCTGGATCGCCGGGTGCGCCTCGAGGACCGGTGCGGCGCTCGGCGCCATCCGGCTGAACCATAGCGTGTGGAAGCAGGCGGCGTCGGCGGCACTGAAGCGGTCGCCAGCGACGAACGGGCTTGCCGCCAGTTGGCGATCGAGCGCACGGCAGAACGCACGGAGTTGCGCCAGCGCGTGTGGCGCGTGGCGCGCCAGCTCGTCGAATTTGAGCCCGGGCGCCATTTGCTCGCGGTCGCGGCGGAACTCGGCCGGGAGGGCATGGCCAATCTCACCGAGGACGACGCCGACGACCGCCTGGAACAGCTGGCGGTCGGCCCACCAGGCCAGGAGTTCGGCCGCTCCCGCGTATTCGGCTGGGAAGATGGTCGGTTCGGGCTGGTGCGTCTCGAGGACGCGTAGGATGCACGCGGTGTCGCAGTAGATGTCGGCGCCGATCTGCAGGACCGGAATCCGGCGATAGCCGCCCGTCAGCGGGGTGAGCTCCGGCTTCGGGTTCCACATGGGTTGCTCGACGGCGCGCCACGCGAGCTCTTTGAACGCAAGGACCCGGCGGACCTTCTCGGAAAAGGGGGACGCATCGTACTGATGCAAAATGAGCTCAGCCATGGTCGAGCGCTCTATCCCCCCGGCCCTGGGTGGTCAACGCGGCTCGCATTGCGTCCGGCGCTCGGTCACGTAGACTGCGGGATGGAAGCCAAGGTCCGGCGCTGGGAGCCGGTCCGGTGTTTCTGAGGGAGGTGGATGCATGCCCCAAGGACCACGCGGTCCACGTGGCAACGGTGCGGACCTAGAACAGGTCCTGAAGGAAATACCGGGTCTGAACGACGCCCTGGGCCGGTTGCGCTCAACGGGCCCGGCGCTGCCGTTCATCATCATAGGCGTCCTGTTGGCGCTCTGGCTGTCATCCGGTTTCTACGTGGTGGGGCCGGGTGAGCAGGGAGTCGTCCGGCGGCTCGGGCGGCATCACAACACGACGACCGCCGGGCTCAATTGGCACTTCCCGCAGCCGATCGAGCGGGTGGACGTCGTCAATTTCGCGGCCGTCCGACGGATCGAGGTCGGCTTTCGGAGTACCGGCAGCCTGCGCGGCGCGACGACGCGCGCCGGTCGGTCGTCGTCGACCCAACGCGTGCCGGCCGAGGCGCTCATGCTGACCGGCGACGAGAACATCGTCGATGCGCAGATGATCGTCCAATACCGAGTGAGCGATCCCGTAAAGTATCTGTTTCGTCTCGAGGAGCCCGAGCGCTCGCTGCATGCGGCCGCCGAGGTGGCGCTCCGGAGCATGGTGGGGAACTCCACCATTGACGACGTGCTGACCACCGGTCGTCTGAAGGTGCAGGACGATACCGCCATCTTCCTGCAGCGGCTGATGGACACCTACGAATCGGGCATCACCGTCACGGAGGTGCAGTTGCAAACCGTCGATCCACCCGATCAAGTGAAAGACGCCTTCGCCGAGGTGGTGCGCGCCCGCGAAGATCGCGAAAAGCTGATCAATCAGGCCCGCGGCTACCGCGAAGATGTGCTCCCGAAGGCCCGTGGTGAATCCGAGAAGATGCTGCGCGAGGCCGAGGCCTATCGGGAAGAGCGCGTGCTGCGCGCCCAGGGTGACGCCGCGCGCTTCAAAGCACTGGCGGCCGCCTATCGCGAGGCGCCCGACGTGACACGCGACCGGCTCCATCTCGAGGCGGTCGAAGACGTGCTGAAGAAGACCGACAAAGTCCTGGTCGATGCCGCGGTGGGGCAGGGGGTCGTGCCGCTGCTGCCGCTCGGTGATCTCGGGCGCCTCGTGTCCGGACAGGAGGACGCGAAATGAGCCGTCTCCGGTTTCTCACCCTCCCGGCGCTCGTGCTCTTCATCGCGGGATCGATGTGTCTGTATACGGTCGATGAGACCCAGCAGGTCATCGTGACGCAGTTCGGCGAGTACAAGCGGACGATCCGGGAGCCCGGGTTGCAGTGGAAGCTCCCCGTCGTCGAGGCAGTGCTGCGCTTCCCGCAGCGGATCCTGGCGAGCGATGCCAGTCCGGCGAAGTATCTCACGCTCGACAAGAAGCGGGTGGCGATCGACCACCTCACCCGCTGGCGCATCGCCGACCCGCTCATTTTCTTCAAGACCGTCCGTGACGAGGCCGGCGCCCGGGCGCGTATCGACGACATCGTGTTCTCGGATCTCCGCCGTGAGTTGGCGTCGCATCCGTTTGCCAAGATCATCTCGGAGCAACGCGAGCCGATCATGGAGACGGTGACCGCCAACGCCGCGGAGAAGACGAAGCAGTTCGGGATCGAGGTCCTCGACGTCCGGATCAAGCGCGCCGATCTGCCCGAAGAGGTGCAGGCCAGCGTCTTCGCGCGCATGCAGGCCGAGCGCGAACGCGAGGCCAAACGTTACCGCTCCGAGGGCGAAGAGGAGGCCGCGAAGATCCGGGCCACCTCCGACAAGGAGCGCACGATCATTCTGGCCAAGGCCTACGAGGAGAGTCAGAAGATGCGTGGTGAGGGCGATGCGCTGTCGACGCGCGCCTATGCCGAGGCGTACGAACCCAATGCTGAGTTCTACGGGTTCGTGCGGCGGTTGGAGGCCTACCGGACGATCATGGGGGGCGCGAAGAGCACGGTCGTCCTTTCGACGGGTTCGGATCTCTTCCGGTTCCTCGAATCGGCGGGCCGTTAGGGCTGAGCCCTGATCGCGGTGGGGTGACTGACTACTACGACGTCTTGCAGGTGGCGCCGGGCGCGGATCCCGAGGTAATCGAGGCCGCGTATCGACGCTTGGCGCGGAAGTGGCATCCCGATACCAATGCCTCCGCCGAGGCGGCGACAATGATCCGCGACCTCAATGAGGCGTATGAGGTACTGAGCGACCCGGGGCGGCGTCGTCAGTACGACGCCACGCGCGCCGTCGGGCAGTTCGGGGCTAGCGCCGGTGGCGGGAATTCCCTGGCGATGGCCGCGATAGCCATCGGTGGGTTGCTGATGTTCGCGCGATTTGGCCGCGCCGCGTTGCCGCTACTCGTGCTGGGAGCGGCTGCTTTTTTGTGGCTCCGCCAAGCGCGCCGATGAAACCCCACTTGTTTGGCAGGTCAGACGGGGCTACCAGGCAGAGAGGAATGAAGGAGGAGAACACCATGCAAAAGGCACTCATCGCGGTTACAGTAGCAGTGGGCCTGGCGGCTCTCGTTGGTTGCACGGCGGATAGCTCGGATCTCCCGAAGCTCAGCGTCGCCGATGCCGCCGTGCTGCATGGTAAGGAGGCCGCGGTCATGGTCGACGCCAACGGCGCCTCGACCCGCGAGAAGTACGGCACCATTCCCGGGGCGCTCCTGCTCACCGGCTACGAATACGACGTGGCGGAGCTTCCCGCGGAGAAGAGCAGCAGCCTGGTCTTCTACTGCGCGAGCAGCATGTGTTCGGCTGCACCGAAGGCCGCGCGCAAGGCCGTCGAGGCCGGCTACACCGACGTCCACGTGCTGCCCGAAGGCATTCAGGGCTGGGTCGAAGCCGGGAACGACGTCGAGCGCCCCGCCGTCGGCTAACGCGCGATCAGAACTTCGCGACGTACTTGCCGACGAAGACGACGTCCTGAAAGAACTCGTTCTCGTACGAGAACGTGATGGTGCCCTTTTCCTTGAGGAAGGTGGAGCGTGCGGTTTCCGACTTGCCCTGCAGGATCCCCTGGGCCGCGCCGTCGACCAGGCCGCCGGTTTCAACGCCGCTGAAGATGTAGCGCGCCTTCACGATCGTGTTCTTTGCGATCATGTCCTCGAGGCCGGCAAACGTCAGCACGCCGGCGTCACCGGGCGTGTCGGTGAAGATCGCACAATCAGGCGTATCGGCCAGCGTGAAAACGCGCGTGCCGAGCGTCGTCGCGTCCAGCATGTTGCCCTCGGTCTTGCTGCATTTGACCTTTGACTCTTCTCCATCGACGTAGCGTTTGCCCTTGATCTGCACCGTGCCCGTCGGTTGAGCGAGGGCGGGCATCGCCGCAAGGCCCAGCGACAGACCAACGGCGATAGCGAGAGCGATGCGCGTACCACGCGCACCTCGGGCGGGGCGAATCTCGGCAATCTTCACGGCACAATCCTCCTAGCGGGCTACTGCCGCTCAGAAGACCAAATCCAGCGGTGCTATGTCAACTGGAGCCTGGGAAGTAGGAAAGATGGGCCGCCAGCGGCATGATTCCCTGGCGCATTGCGCTTTGAGACCTCGGAGCCGTTGGCCTGGAACTGAATGGTGGGCCGCTAGTGTCGGACGGATGCTGCGTCGACACTGCTGCTCGACCGGCGCCAAGCCGCGCCAAGATCGCCCGAGCGCTGCAACAGTCAACGGTTGTCATCCCAGCGACACTCGAGCCTGGACACCCAGTGCCCCAGCCGGTAACGCATTGCACCAGCAGCTTCGCCCCCGTAGCTCAGGTGGATAGAGCGCAGGATTCCTAATCCTGGTGCCGCGTGTTCGAGTCACGCCGGGGGCACTTGGTTTTCAGTAGGTTGCGTCGTTCGGTTGGCGCGGCGGCGTTTGAGGTCACTGTATCTGTCGCCAGACGCGGCGCGTTGGCGTCGCGTGTAATCGGAATCGCGATCCGTAGCGCGCTCTCACTCGCCGAGGTTGCGTCTCGCGGGCTCGACTGAGCGAGCAGGGCCGTGTGTCGAGGGTCACGCGCCCCTCGGCCGAAGCGAAGCCCACGGCGCGCTCGATCCGCGCATGCCGCACTGTGCCGAGAGATCGCGGAGCCGGTGGCCCCGAGTGCAGGCATATACGCCTCCAGAGGGGTTCTCTGGGGGGGGGGTGATTCTACTTGATTCGTCGATCGATGCTGTGGCAGGTTCCGAGCTTCCTGGGAGCGGGCCGCGTGTCGTGGCGGTAGCAGCGGCCTCCGATCTTGCACCATAGACGCTCTCCTTCCACCGAACGGAGGACTCTCCGATGGCGCAATTCCTTACTTCCCTTTTCGTGGCCCTGAGCATGTTCGTGGCCCTGGCCGTCGTGCCTGCGGCGCAGGCCCAGGGCGTGCCCGGCATCGACGCGAACAAGTGCCTTGCGGGCAAGAACAAGTGTGTCTCGAAGAAGATCGCGGGCCTCATGAAGTGCCGGGCGAAGTGCCAGAAGAAGCCCGACAAGTGCGGGCAGGCGCTCACCGACTGCGAGACGAAGGTGATGACGAAGTTCGACGGCGGTACGAATCCGGCCAAGGGCTGCTTCGAGAAGCTGGAAGGGAAGGCCGACGCGATGAAGCCCGAGTCGGTGTGTACGACGACGGGCGACACGGCGTCGATGGAAGCGGAAGTCGATGCGGCGGTGGATGAACTTCTGGGACGGTTGGAAGGAACCCCAGCCCCGAGCTGCGGCGACGGTGTCGTCAACGCTGCCGGAGAGCAGTGCGACGGCGCGGACCTGGACGGGTATACGTGTGCGACGCTCGGGCACCCCTTCGGAGCACTCGGGTGCGATGGATCATGCGATTTCGATGTGAACGGCTGTAGCTGTGTGGGGTTAGGTGGCGTCGAAGTCGGTGGCGCGTGCTGGTTCAATAGCGCAGTTGACGGCAACTGCACGGACGCCTGCGCCGCCGTTGGTTTGAACTATGATGACGCGACGCGCGACTACGCGGGAAGCGCAGGAACCAACGCCAACTGCGTGGCGGTCAACGACGCCCTGGGCAATGCAGGGGGGGCGGTACTTGATTTTGTATGCGCCGCCGGATTCTCTACGGGATGCACTTGGAGCGCCGCGTTCGGCGCGCCGTTCGATCGAATCAGATGCGTCTCACCCGCCCCCACGACCGCCGGAGCGGACGCGGGCCCCGACTATCGAAGAGTCTGCGCCTGTAGTTGATCTCGACGAACCGCCGCTTGCGTGCGCCGAGCCGGGGGAAGCCTTCGGGCCTCCCCCGCTCGCGCTCGTAAAGCCGCGGTGCTGGGTCGCAGAACCGTTGCCACGATACCGGGGCGACCGAGAGCGGCTGCAGTGTGAAGTGAAATCCGAGAGAATCGAAGCCCCGCTCGATGCGTCCGACGAACGTCTTGGCGGGGTGTTTTGCAACGCCGAGTGACGGCGGAGCGCGCGCTGCCCGAATACTGCCCACGCCGGGCGGACACGAACCGACACGAGCGGACGCACGAGCGCGCAAACGCGCGTCGCCACACACGAGCGGACACCAGCGGACACGCCGCGCGCTTTTCCTAATCCTGGTGCCGCGTGTTCGAGTCGCGCCGGGGGCACTTGTAGTTATACAAGGTGTGGTACGTGAGCTTACGTCGGTGGGTGAGCCTAGCCGAGGAGTCCTAGAAACTCATCGATCTCGACATCGATCGTGCGGATGATGCTTCGCAATGTTCCGCGATCGAGTGTGTCGTGCAGGGGCACCGTCACCGGTTTGCGTCCCTCACAGACGAGTCGAACGTGGCTGCCACGCTGTCTCGCTTGGCGATAGCCGAGTCGTTCGAGTGCGGCGACGCATGCCTTGCCCGAGATGACCGGAAGCGCCGCCACCATCTCTCCAGCGTACGACGGGGCGCTCGTCCTGCTAGCTACCGACCGCCACTCGGACGATCTCGTACTCCGCCGGGAGCTGCCAGCCTTCCGCGGTGCGGTTGTCGAGACAGAGCTCGATGGCCTCGCGGATATTCTTGAGCGCCTCGTCGCGGCTTCGTCCCTGGCTGATGCAGCCGGGGATTGCAGGGCACTCGGCCACCAGAAAGCCGTCTTCCCCTGTGCGCAGGACAACCGGGAGGTCCATGACCTGTCTCTTAGCATTCCTCGGCACTTGTGTGTAGGCGCTACGAGTAGCGGTTCGGTGCCGGACCGTGGAAGTTGTGCGTTGTCACCACGTTGTCACCACCCTCACAGCACCTCAGGGGACGCTAGGGCACGTGTCGGGGGCGCAAATCGCGAAATCTGAACCTGAGCGCACCTCACAGCACCTCAGAGAACGTCTCGTATAAGATTCCTAATCCTGGTGCCGCGTGTTCGAGTCACGCCGGGGGCACTTGTGAGTCAGATCCGCGTTCGCCAGTAGCCAGGTCGGCGGTGAAGGTGCATGACCGCTACGACGTAGATCGTCTCGCCGTCGGCGCGATAGAGAAGGCCGTAAGGAAATCCCGGGACCAGGAGCCGCCGGAGCCGGCGGCCGAACGAACGGCCAGTGTTCGGGAACTTGAGAAGTCGCCGGTAACCGCGTCGAACAGCCGCGATGAAGTCGTGACCGAGGGCAGGGGTCTGCTCCTCGTAGAATTCAGCCGCTGCGATAAGCTCAGTCTCCGCCTCGGGGTGAAAGGCGACGACTCTCACCGAAGCGTTGATCGAGCCTTCTTGAGCGCGGCCTCGGCTGGGAGCGGGGCAACCTCTCCCGACTCCAACTCGTCCAGCCTCCGCTCCGCTTCCTCGAGCCACAACGGCTCGGTGTCGCCCTCGGATGCTTGGTCTAAGCTGGAGATCAGCCGTTCGGCCAAGCGGGCGCGCTCCTTTGGCGAGAGCCTGAGCGCTTTGGATTCGAGATCCCGCGTGGGGTCATCCATGGGGAGATGCTACCACGAGCATTGGAGGGGTGCCTACGGTACTCGGAGCGGTTTCGATGGCCGGCTCGGTGAGCCTGTCACCACTTCGTCACCATCCTCACAGCACCTCACGTGACGCTACAGCACGTGTCCGGGGCGGAGATCGCGGTACCTGAACGCCAGAGCACCGCACACCACCTCAGAGAACGTCCGGTGTAAGATTCCTAATCCTGGTGCCGCGCGTTCGAGTCACGCCGGGGGCACTTGTAGTTCAGTAGCTTGCGGCGTTCGGTCTGCGTCGCGGCGGCCGATGTCACCATAATTGTCACCAGACGCGGCGCGTCAGGGCGGCACCGGCACCGCACATCGCCGTCACGGGATGGGCCCTCCTTCTCTTAGCAATCGACCGCAATGGTCCCGATTCAGCTGACGACATGCCCGCCGACGCCCTTGACCGTCGGAGGGCATGTCTCCTAAACCATGAGACAATCCAAGTGTTGGTGCCCTTCGGGCCCCTGCCCCTCGACAGCTTCTCGATCACGGGATGCACCGGATGGCGCCCAGCCGCTTGTCGAGGAGGGTAACCCATGAGTCTTTTACGCTGTGCCGTATCGTATTTCCCCGTCGTCGTCGCCATGTCATTGCTGGCGGCGACCCCTGCCGCCGCCGGCGGCCTGAGCTTCGTCGAAGCTGAGTTTTCCATCAATCCACCTCCCGGCAACGGCCTCCGTGGTGCCGCCGCCGTTGCGGTGAGCCCTGATGGGGACCATGTCTACGTCGTCTCTGACAAAGATGACGCACTCTCCGTCTGGGACCGTGATACGGGTACCGGCGCGGTCACCTTCTCCGAGGTGCACGAGGACGGGGCGAGCGGGGTGGATGGTCTCCGTACCGCGACCAGTCTCGCCCTTACCCCTGATGGTGAGTGCGTGTACGTTACCGGCGAGCGGGACGATGCCGTCGCCGTCTTTGATCGCGACACGGGGACCGGCTTGCTGACCTTCGTCGAGATCCAGGAGGACGGCGTTGCTAGCGTCGTTGGGCTCGCGAACCCCGTCGATGTCGTCACCAGCTCCGATGACGCGCATGTGTACGTGGCCGGTCTCCAGGACGACGCGATCGTGGCGTTCAGCCGCTCCGCGCCGGACTGCGATCTGACGTTCATCGAGGCCGAGTTCAGTGGCGGCGCCTTCCGCCGGCCGCGGGCGCTGGCGATCGAGCCC
>JAJCZP010000167.1 GCA_029262315.1 Deltaproteobacteria bacterium
GGCGGCCGCGGGGGGGGTCCCCCCGGCTGCGCCCCGGCCCGCCCCCCAACACCCTGCCCCGAGACCGCGGGCGGCTCGGATTGCTGGCTCGGGGAGCGGTGTGCGAAGCTATCGTTGGTGTGGGTGCGTGTCACTAGCCGATTGCTCCTAGTGCTCCTCGGTCCCGCCGCCCTGGCAGTCTGGTGGCTTGGCAGCTCCGTCGCCGTTCCGGAGACGTCGACATTCTGGCTCGCACGGCCGGATTCACTAGACGAGTTGCGTAGAGCCGCGGGCGGCACAGGTCCTCGCGAGATCCGCGTCGGCATCATCGGCCGGGCGAACTTCCCGAGGTGGTTCAACACCGCATGGGGAGGACTGGCATCTGAGCGTCGAGTCTTCATCACGTTCTTTCGACACGGGTCTCAAGCGGCCTTGACGCCCTCCCGGAAGTATCTCGGGGAGCGAAAGCTCCGCGGTGGGGTGCCGACCGGGTCTTGGTGTGTCGGCGGTGGACGATGGGGGGCGCTTGGGGGATGTTGCACGGGTGACTTCTCCCGTGCGTGATCGGTTTCGGCGTGGTGCTTCGTTGGCGCGGGTCGGGCTGGGTGCGGTCAGGCGGTGGGCGCGGCCTGGGCCTGACTACAATGTTCTACGGGTTACGTTGGCTGGGGGGTTGGAGGATGTGCCGCCGGATCGGCCTTGGTCGGGGCTGACGGGGGGGAGTCGGAATGTCGATCTGCTGACGTTGCTGGCTGTGCTCCGGAGTGCGCGCGAGGATGATGCGCTGGGGTTGGTGCTCCTCGACGTGCGGACGCTTGGCGCGGGGTGGGGACGGATTCAGAGCGTTCGTCGCGCGCTTTCGGAGCTTCGCGCGGCGGGGAAGCGTGTCTGGGCTTATCTCGCCGAGGCGGGGATGCACGAGTACTACCTCGCGAGCGCTGCCGATCGGGTGTTTCTCGCTCCGGCCGGGCGATTCGAGGCGGTGGGTCTCGCGAGTGAGGTGCTCTTTCTGAAGGGCGCGCTCGATCGGCTTGGCATCGAGGCGCAGCTGGTGCACAGCGGGCGTTTCAAGTCTGCGGGCGAGGCGCTGACACGGACGGACATGTCGGACGAGCACCGGACGGTGGCCAACGAGTTGTTGGACGACTTGTATGGGCAGCTGGTGACCGACATCGCGCGCGATCGGCGTCTCGAGGAGGATGCGGTTCG
Organism: Deltaproteobacteria bacterium; assembly: GCA_029262315.1. Lineage (GTDB taxonomy): Bacteria > Desulfobacterota > Binatia > UTPRO1 > UTPRO1 > JAJCZP01. The sequence continues at coordinate 1,189 of JAJCZP010000167.1, forward strand.
CACCGCGTTCGACGAGGGGCCTTTTCTCGCTGCGGAGGCGGAGCGTCGTCGTCTCGTGGATGCGCTCGCGTATCCCGACGAGGTGCATGCGGCGCTGGAGGAACGCTTCGGCGATCCCGCGTTCATCGATCTGTCCGCCTATCGGCGACGCCGCGCGCACGTGATGCGCCGGAACGCGCTCGATGCCACGGTGGTCGGACTCCTGCCGGTGCGCGGTGCGATCACGTTCGGCGGCGGGGCTCCGATGGGAAGCAGTCGCAACGCGACCTGGCGCGACTTCCGACGTGAGCTAGCGAAGATGGCGGAGGATCCGCGATTGGCGGCGATCGTGCTTCGCATCGATAGCCCCGGAGGCTCGGGTCTCGCATCGGATCTCATGTGGCGCGAGATCATGCAGGCGCGGCGGTTGAAGCCCGTCGTCGTCTCCATGGCCGACGTCGCCGCGTCAGGCGGTTACTTCATGGCGGTCGCGGCCGACGACGTGACGGCGGAGGGCGGGACGCTCACCGGCTCGATCGGCGTCTTGTCGATGAAGCCCGTATTCCGGGGGCTCTACGACCAGCTTGGCCTTACCAAGGAGCTCGTCTCGCGCGGCAACGCGGGTCGGAACTCCGACTACGTTCGCCTCGACGAACACGAGATGCGCCGACTGGGTTCGGAGGCCGATGCCTTCTACGCCGACTTTGTTGGTAAGGTCGCGGCGGGGCGTGGACTCACTACCGAGGAGGTATCCTCCGCGGCGGAAGGGCGTGTATGGACGGGGCACCAGGCGCTCGCGCATGGGTTGATCGATCGCATCGGCGGGCTGGAGGAGACGCTCTCAGCGCTCCGGGACCGCCTAGAGCTGGCCCCCGATGCGCGGCTCTCGATTCATCACCGGGCCGCGCCCGCGGCGTTCTGGCAGCGCATTTTCGCTCTACGGGGGGCCAGGGGAACGACGGAGGGTTCGCGTGCCGCGGTCGAACGTGTCATCGAACCGCTCGCCCCTGCCCTCCGCGGTGAGCGGGTGCTTGCGGTCATGCCCTTCTTCATGGAGTTCGTTCAGCGTGGACCGCTGACGCCGCCGGCCGATGGCGACGGCCACGAGCGCGAATGCCAGCGTGGCCTTCGCGGGCGTGCGCACGCGCTGGTCTCGCGGATCGTCGGCGCATTCAGCGAACCGCCGATCGTGTTCTAGTCGATGCCCCTCTCTACGCAGATCGATTGCCCCTCTTGTGGTGTCCGTCTGGTTCGGAAGCCAGGTGGTCGCTGTCCTGACTGCGGTGCCGAGGTGGCGGTGCACGTGCAGGAGGCGCGCACGCGCGAAGAGCGCATCGAACAAGTCGTCGCGATCGTCTCGACGGTCCTCGTGCTCGGGTTGTTCTTCATGACCGCGGGTCGCGGCATGGTGGAGGGTATTGTCGCGTACGCGGTTGGTGGTGCGCTCGTATGGTTCTTGGCGAAGCGATTGTTCTTCTGACGCCATCGGCGATGGTGCGCGCATCGGACGCCCAGATCCAGCTCACGCGTCGGTGATAGGCAGGTCCAGGGTTGCGGCAATCTCCGCGAGCAGGACACCGGCGGTCCCTTGAAGGACGACGTCGGCGTGGGTGTCGTAGGGGGTCTCCTCGCGGTTTACGATCACCAACGACGCACCGTGCTCGACCGCGACACCCGGGATACTCGCGGCTGGGTAGACGACCAGTGAGCTGCCGACGACGAGGAACGCGTCGGCGGCCTCGGCGTCTTCGAATGCCATCGCCGTCTCGCGTTCTGGCATCGCCTGTCCGAAAGAGATGGTCGCTGGCTTGAGAAGTCCGCCGCAGTCACAATGTGGGTCGCGGTCGCCATCGGCGAATCGTTGCTGGATGCTGTCCCGGTCGGTACGCCAGCCGCAGCTCAGGCACGCGACCTCGAGCGCCGTTCCGTGAATCTCGATCACCCGTTCGGCGGAGCTGCCTGCCTTTTGATGGAGCCCGTCGATGTTCTGGGTGACGATACGCTGCAGCCCGCCTTTGCGTTCCAGCGCCGCCAGGGTTCTGTGGGCGGCGTTCGGCTCGGCGTCTCGGAGCATCGGGTACAGGCTCGCGCCCATGTCCCAGTAGCCAGCACGGACCTCCGCGCTCGCGCAAAAGCGATCGAACGTGAACTCGCGTGGATCGTACTTCGACCAGATGCCGCCGGGGCTTCGGAAGTCGGGGATGCCCGACTCGGTGCTCACCCCCGCGCCGGTGAGGACGACCAGGCGCTTGGCGTTTCCGAGGATCTCGGCGGCAGCGGCGATGTCTCCTGGCATTTCGGTCTCCTAATTCGTCTGTCGCGAACGTGCTCGAATGACTTCTCGTGTACTCCAGGGTGCGAGCTATCGCGAGGCATGGCGAGAGGTCGGCGCGGGGCCCCTGGCGTGCTTGACCTCGCCTGGGAAAGCAGCATAGTGCCCACGACACCTCGACCCATCCGGGTCGCGATTCATCCAAGGAGGACCGAGGTCATGGCAGAACTCAAGGGGTCGAAGACCCACCAGAATCTCAAGGACGCGTTCGCTGGCGAGTCGATGGCGAATCGTCGGTATCTGTACTTCGCCAAGGTTGCCGATGTCGAAGGGTATCCGGAAGTCGCCGGAAACTTTCGGGACACCGCCGACGGCGAGACCGGACACGCGCACGGCCATCTCGACTATCTGAAGAAGGTCGCGGATCCAGCCACGGATCTGCCGATCGGAGATACCGAGAAGAATCTCAAGTCGGCAGTTGCCGGCGAGACGCACGAGTACACCGACATGTACCCGGGTATGGCGAAGGCTGCGCGCGACGAGGGCTTTACCGAAATCGCGGATTGGTTCGAGACCCTGGCCAAGGCCGAGAAGTCTCACGCCGGTCGCTTCGGGAAACTGCTCGAGTCGATTAGTTAGATGCTTGGCGTGCGCTCCCGCGGCGGCTGCCGTCGCGGGAGTGCCGTCAGGGTGTCCACGACGCAATGTCCACGCACGACGACGGGCCGATCGCCTATCGTCCCTCGGAGGGATTGTCCTACGATCCCGCCGAGCCCCGCTACTGGGATGCAGGCGCTCTCCATCAAGAGATCGAGCGCACGTTCGAGATCTGTCACGGCTGCAGGCTCTGTTTCAAGTTCTGTGATTCCTTTCCGAGCCTGTTCTCCTTCATCGACGACCGTCATGACGGCGACGTGCGGAAGATTACCGCGGCAGAGACGCGGACGGTCGTCGATCAGTGCTTTCAGTGCAAGCTCTGCGAGGTGCAGTGCCCCTACACCCGGCGTGACCAGCACGAGTTTCAGCTCGACTTCCCTGCCCTGATGCATCGTGCCCGTGCCCAGCGCGGTGCGACCGAAAGGCCACGTCTGCGTGACCGCGTGCTGGCCAATCCCGATCTCGCCGGCAAGGCGGCTCGCGCGAGTCTCGGAGCGGCGCATTTCGGCAATCGACTTGGGCCAGTGCGTTGGGTCATGGAGAAGCTGCTCGGCCTCCATCGGAAGAAGCTGCTGCCGCCATTCGCGCGCTCGACCTTCGAGACGTGGGCACGCACGACCGGACGCCTCGCGCGCGAGCCCGGCGCCGAGGCGGTACTCTTCCAGACCTGTTACGTGCAGAACAACGAGCCCGAGATCGGGCGCGACACCGTCAGCGTGCTCGAGAAGAATCAGGTCGGGGTGCGGTGTGTCGAAGGGCTGCAGTGCTGCGGTATGCCGGCGTGGGAGCGGGGCGATCTCTCGGCGCTCCGTCGCCAGGCGCGCCGGAATCTCGACATCCTGCTTCCGTTCGTGGATGCTGGTGCCAAAGTGCTCGCCATCAACCCCACGTGCTCGATGATGATGCGCCGGGAGCACCCCACCCTCGTCGATCCCGCCGATCGTGCGGCGGCCGAGCGGCTGGCGGCGGCCGTCATGGACCCGAGTGAGTTCCTGTGGTCGATCCGGAACGAATCGCGCTTCTGCACCGACTTCAAGAGCACTCCAGGGTCGTCGGTGGCGTACCACGCGCCATGCCACCTGCGGGCGCAGGCCGTCGGGTTCAAGGGGCGCGATCTGCTCCGGAAGATCCCCGGAGTGAAACCCGCGACGGTCATGGAGTGCTGCGGCCACGATGGTACCTACGCGATGACCGTCGAGGGATTCGAGCCGTCGGCGCGTATCGGCAAGCGCGCCTTTGACGGCATGCGCGAGGCCGAGGCGACGTGCTGGTCCACTGATTGCCCACTTGCGGCCGTGCAGTTCGAGCAGCATGCTGGCGTGAAGCCCATGCACCCGATGTCGATTCTCGCTCGTGCCTATCGTGCGGACGGCTTCCCAACCCGGGTAGCACCCGACGAGGAAAACGGGTGAGGCGCGTCGAGCGGAGCGAGATCGTCGACTACGTCACCTACGAGGACGAACGCGACGCGTATCGCGCGCAGGTGCTCGAGGTGAAGCGCACCCGCCGGATTCACGTCGGAGAGTACCTGACGTTTCTCTTCGAGAATCCGATGACCGTCCGCTACCAGGTGCAGGAGATGGTGCGGACGGAGCGCATTGTGCGGGAGCGCGACATCGCGCACGAGCTCGAGACGTACAACGACCTGCTCGGCGCCGAGGGCGAGCTCGGCTGTACCCTCTTCATCGAGATCGAGGATTCGGCCGAGCGCGATGTGAAGCTCCGGCAGTGGCTGGAGCTTCCCGACCACATCTATCTCCGGCTCGGTGACGGATCCCAGGTGCGACCGGGTCACGATCCCCGCCAGCGTGGGGACGATCGTCTGTCGTCCGTCCAATATCTGAAGTTCGGTGTCGGGGGGCAGGCGCCGATCGCCATCGGTGTCGACCTGGCGGCTCTGACGGCGGAGACCGAACTCACGGACGAGCAGCGCGCGGCGCTGAGCAGCGATCTGACGGAGTGAACTCTCGCGGCGGCGCGAAACGCGGGCTCGATGAGTCTCTTACGGAGAAACGAGCATGAGCGCTTTTGAGATAGTCCTCTATCTTCTAGCGACCATTCCGCTTTTCACGGGGGCTCTGAATCTTGCGATGGGATTGCCAGCTCAAGCGCTCATCGGAGCACGGCTCTCGCCCGAGGGTTTCCGGGACCCGCTCCTCAACAGCCAGATGCGCTTTTACGGTACCATCTGGTTCGGCTTTGGCGTGCTGCTTTGTCTCTGCGCCTCAGACATCAACGCATACTCGTCGCTGCTCAGAGGCTCGCTGGCCATCGTCTTCCTCGGGGGTGTTGGCCGTGTCGCCTCGCTCATTCAGTTCGGGTTCCCCATCGGGACTCTGGGCACGGCTTTTGTAGTGGCGGTTACGGCCATAGAGATCATCGGCATGCCTCTCTTGTTGTGGTGGCATTCGCAACTCGTCGCTAGTAGCTAACCGGCGCCGCCCTACCCGCCCTCGTCATGTGCCCCGCGTGGCTGTCCGAGTGCGGCGGGTGCCCCGCTTCCGCCGCCCGCGAACACCAGGACGACCAGCGTCAGCACATACGGGAGCATCAGCATCAGGTGATACGAGACCGCGACGCTGCGGGCCTGCAGGTCGAACTGTAACGCCGTCGCGCCCCCGAACAGGAGGGCGCCGGCGAGAACGCCGAGGGGGTGCCAGCGTCCGAAAACGACGATCGCCAGTGCGATGAAGCCGCGCCCCGAAGACATGCCCTCGGCGAACGTGTTGGAGTAGGCCAGCGACAGGTAGGCTCCGCCCACACCTGCCAGTGTCGCGCCGGCGATGATGGCACCCCAGCGCATGCGCGCGACGGGGATGCCGACGCTTGCGGCGGCATCGGGCGCCTCGCCGACGGCACGGAGCCTGAGTCCGAGACGTGTACGGAAGAGCACGAGCCAGACCAGCGGCACCAGCGCGAGCGCGAGGTAGACGAGCACGTCTTGCCGCAGCGGCGCCAGAAGCACGAAGTCGGCGTTGTCGGTGCCGAGTGTCAGAGGCTCGAAGGTCGGCACCGCCAGTGCCGCTCCGGTGACACCGAAGATGGCTCGATACGCGACACCGGTCACTCCCACGGCGAGAATGTTGAGTGCCGCGCCGGCCACGATCTGACTGGCGTCGAGCCACACGACCCAGACACCGAACAGCCCGCCGGCCAGCGCGCTTGCAGCGCATGCCGCGCACAGGCCGAGGAACGGACTCTGTGTGAGATGGCAGCCGACCATGCCCGCCAGCGCACCGATCAGCATCAGTCCCTCGATACCGATGTTGACGACGCCGGCGCGCTCGTGCACGAGCTCGCCGAGAGCCGCGAACAGGAGCGGCGTGGCCAGCGCCAGGGTGGATGCCAGAAGGAGAGCTGCCGGCTCGATCACGGGCTCTCCCCGCCGCCGTCCGCCCCGCCGCGGTGGTGGGCACCGCGGCGGGGCCGCACCGCCTCGAGAGCGAGGACGGAAAAGACCGTGACGGCCTGTACCACTGAGACGAACACGGCCGAGACGCCGGCGACGCGTTGCATCGCGCCCGCCCCTGCCGCCAATGCTCCGAACAGGATCGCCGCCAGGACGACGCCTCCGGGATGAAGCCGCGCTAGGAGGGCAACGGCGATGGCGGTGTAGCCGTGGCCAGCAGAGAACTGGCCGTACAGTCGTCCCGTAACGCCCAGGACCTCGATGGCCCCCGCGGCTCCGGCCAGTGCGCCGCTCGTGAGCATCACGCTCACGAGTGCGCGGTTGGGATCGAAGCCTTGCACGGCGGCGGCGCGCGGGTTGGCGCCGACCGCACGCCAGCGGAACCCCACGGTCGTTCGAAAGAGCACGATCCAAATCGCGAGTGCGGCGAGCAGGGCGAGGAGCGTTCCCGCGTGCACTCGGTCGACGAGTGTCGGGAGCAGCGCGCTGGCTGGTAGCAGATCGCTCTGCGGATAGCGCGCTGCCTGTTCCATCATGGGGCCATGGACCGCCCACCCGACCAGACGGATCGCGATGAAGTTCAGCATGATCGTTCCGATGATTTCGCTTACGTTCCGTGTCACCCGCAGCAGGGCGGCAAGTCCGCCCCAGGCGGCGCCCGCGAGCACGCCGCTCCCGAGCGCGCAGATGGCAGGCAGTGGTGCGGGTAGCGCGCCGGCAGCGCTTCCGATCGCTGTCGCGGCGAGTGCGCCGACGAGGAGTTGCCCCTCGGCGCCGATGTTCCACACGCCGGCACGAAAGGCGATGGCGACGGCCAGGCCAGTGAAGAGGAGTGGGCATGTCTTCAGCGCGGTATCCGCAAGGGCGTAGCGATCGCCGAGCGCGCCGCCGACGAGTGCGCCGAGGGCGACGATCGGGTCGCTTCCGGCGGCGATCAAGACCAGAATGCTCACGCCGAAAGCCACGGCGATCGCGAGCAGCCGAAGCACGTTCGGAGCGAGATTCATGTATCGAGTCCCGCCATGAGACGGCCAATGGTTTCGCGCTCCGGTTGTGAGACCGGCGCCGAAAGGCGACCACGGAAGAGCACGTGTACGGCGCTCGCCAGCGCCAGGATCTCGTCGAGATCGGTCGAGATCAGCAGTACCGCCGCGCCATCGGCGGCGACGCGCCGAAGGGTTGCATGAATCTGCGTCGTCGCCGCGATGTCGAGGCCTCGCGTCGGGTTGACGGCGATGAGGAGGCGCGGGCGCATCGCGAGCGTCCGGCCGATAACGATCCGTTGCTGATTGCCGCCGGACAGGGTGCGCATGGGGAGATCAACGTTGGTCGGGGTCACGCGATACTCACTAACCAGCCGTGCGGCGAAGGCATGAAGCTTCGCGTTCTCGATGATTCCAGCCGGAGCGAAGCGCGCGAGCATCGGTGCAGCGAGGAGCACGTTCTCCGCAAGGGTCAGGTCGAGCGCCAATCCATCCCGCTGGCGATCGGACGGAATCATCAGCACGCCGGCGGTCTGCGCGTCTCCCACCCGACCAGGCGCGAGCGATTCGCCCGCGATTGCGACGGTTCCCGTCCGTTGCCCGATTCCGGCCAATGCGTTGGCGAGCTCGTCTTGTCCGTTGCCGTCGACACCAGCCACGCCACGGATCTCGCCGGCGTCCACCTCCAGCTCGATGCTCGTCAGGGTCGCATGGCCGACGGCGGATCGTGTGGCGAGTCTACGCACCGTCAGCATGGGGCTGATCGGTGCACCTGGAAGATCCTGACGGTCTCCGCGCGCCGCGACTTCGATCGATGGCATCCGCCCGGAAGATTCCCGCTCGTTTGGGGACTGGCCCGCGGTTTCGCCGCCCACCATGATTGCGGCCAGCCTCGACACCGATACGTCGGCAACTGCGTGCGCAGCCACGACGCGTCCACCTCGCAGTACCGTGACCGCGTCGCACAGCTGCATTGCTTCGTCGAGCTTGTGCGTTACGAACAGAATCAGCATGCCGTCGTCACGGAGGCGGCGCAGGGTCGTGAAGAGTTCCGATACCTCCGCCGGGGTGAGGACTGCGGTCGGTTCGTCGAGGAGCAGCACCCGGGGCGCGCCGGCGAGCGCTCGCAGCGTCTCGATCCGAGCGAGGGTGCCAACGGGCAACGTGCGGCACGTTGCTCTCGGATCACCAATGTCGAGACCATGCGCGGCCGCAAGGGCCTCAGCCTCGTGGATGAGCGCTGCGGGACGCATGAGATAGCGGGTGTCCTCGGCGCGTCCGAGGATCAAGTTCTCGGCGACCGAAAGTGCGCCGACCAGTGCGAAGTGTTGATGGACGACACCGAC
>JAJCZP010000168.1 GCA_029262315.1 Deltaproteobacteria bacterium
CGGCTGTGGCGAGTGTCAGCGCCAGGGCGCGGAGGGTGTGCGCCAGGCTGTCGGTGGTCGGCCTGCCTACGTGGGCAGCGGTTCCCTCGATGGCTTCGATCAATCTGCGACGCTTCCACCTGAGTGCCGCGGCCACGAGCAGGAGGAGCCAGAAGACTACCGAGCGCGTGAGCTGGTCTCCAAGTGTCGTCGCGACGCCCGACCAGATCGACGGCGAGAGCAGTCGTCGAAGCTCGTCCGGCAGGCCTCCCAGATCGCGCAGCCCAGTGGGATCGGCACTGCGGAGCCAGAACAGGTGCTCATTCAACAGCGCCTCGTACCCGACTGCCGCAGCGATCAACTCGCGCTCGGCGGTGTCGAGCTCGCGCAGCTGGCGCAGGTAGAAGTCGTCCGCCTCCAGCGCCTTCTCCAGCGTCGCTTGGCGCGCGGCGAGCAGGCCACGGATCTCGGCACGCAGCTGGGCCCTCTCCTCAGTCACGACGTGGGCCTCGAGCACCGATACGGCTTGATCGAGATCGGCGATCCGGCGCGCTTCCGCTTGGTGACGTAGTCGTTGCACGCCGGCCTCCGCGATCTGGTGCTGGAGAGCACGGCTTTTGTTGCGATAGAACTGGATATCGGGCAGCGACTCACGCTGCTCGAGAAGCACGCGGCCCAGCCCCCTGGTGAGTCTGCCGGTCTCCAACGTGGTCGCAGCGTCCTTGCGGTCTTCCGTGATGCGCCTGGCGAGCTTCTCCGCCCGCTCCTGCTCCTGGTCGACTGCACCGAGCCGGGCGGCCATCGCGGTCACCTCCGCGGTAAGCGCGGCGTTCTGCTCGGCGAGCTGGGTCAGCAGCGGGTTCGAGCCGACGGTCTCGCGGCGTACCTCCTCGGCCTCCATCCTCGCCTCTTCTGCCGCGAGCTGGCGCCTACGATTGACCAGATCGCCCAACGCCCTGAATCGCGTGCCAAGCCACTCGGCGCTGCTGACTGCCTTGTCCCGCCTGGCCTCGAGCAGTTCCACCCGCATGCGCTGGCTGAGAAGCTCCTGATCCAACATCTTGATCTCGGCGCTCAGCGCGGCGTACCTGGTCTCCTGAACCCAGCGTCTCGCCTGACTCACGGCGGGCGCCTCATCGGCTGCAGGCGGGGCCTCCAGCGCTGCCGCGACTGCCTCTTGCTGCTGCTTCGCCTCGGCAAGTCGGCTGCTGATGGCCGCCGGACGGCTCTCCTGGTAAGTCAGCCGCCGCTCGAGATCGGAACGCCGGGCCCTCACTGCGGCCAGATCGGCCTGAGTCTTGGTGAGCCGCTGCTCGACCTGCTCCAGTGGGGTTTCCAGGTCGACGTCCAGCGTCTCGAGCGGGTCCGTGCTCGCGCTCCGTTCGATCTCTTCTCCGACACGCCGCGTCTCCGCCGGGACCGTTTCGATCGCGGCCTCGTACGCATCGGACGACTCGGCGTTCGCCCTGGCCTCGTCCAGGTTGCTCAACGCCTTGCGGTAGAGCTCGACGAGCTTCGTCTTGACCTCTTCCCGCAGTTCAGGGGCGGCTTCGATCTCAGCAATCTTGGCCTCGAGGGTCCTCGCCGCGACCAAGCCAGGCGGCAACGCCGCGGATCTCCGCTCTGCCGCTACCGCCGGCGGTCGGGTCGGCGCCAGCAGGAGACCGCCGAGCCCGAGAAGCACGAGGACCAGAACCGGCCTCACCACCGCCAGGCAGGATCTCGGCGGCGTCACCCTGCGGATTCGATCGAATCGCCGAGGCACGCGGATTTCCCTAGTCGATCACTGGAATCGTCGACGCGAGTTCGTAGCGGTCTCACTTACTCCACCAACTCGATCTCACCCGGCCGCCAGGTCTGGTCGATCCAGGGCTGGAGCGGGCCGTACATCCGCAGGGCGACGAACCAGCTCTTGCCCGGAATGGTCTGCAGCCAGTTGCTCTCCTGGCCCTCGGGCGGCTCGGAAGCGAAGTAGACGTCATATGAGCCGTCGGCATTCTGCTGAAAGCCCTTGCTCTGGCTGCCCAGGGTCGGGAACTGCTGGTCGGTCTGGAGCTGCGAGCGAGTCTGCGTGTCGTACAGCGTCACCGCCCAGAAATCCTTCACCGGGACGTTCGGCGGCAGATGCAGCTTGTAGGTTCTCGAACCGTCGAACGGTCGCTGTCTCGAATCGACCATCGCGATGCCGTAGTCCGAGCCCTTTCCGGGAACCGTCACCGCCATGGCGGGGGACACGCAGATGTAGCCGAAATGGAAAAGGACGCGCGCATCGAGATTCCGGGCGCCATTGTTCGTGAACGTCGTGTCCTTGTCGGCGTACGCCATGATCCACGCGCTGTCCTCATCGTAGATGAAGTTCCGCCGGTCTCGCGGAAAGTAGCTGATGGCGCGGGCGGCGGCATTGCCGATCGCGGCGGCGTCGGTCAAGATCCTCTTCATCCGCTCATCGGGCTCGAACGGCTTGCCCTTCTCGATGCCGATGGCGGCCATCATGCCCTTGGCCTCCGGACCGAGGTAATGCGCGGGCTCCTGCTGGATGAGCGCGTGCAGCTTCTCGAAGAAGGAGTAGTCGTTGGGAAGCACCGTGTTCATCTCCTTGCCCGAGACGTTGATGAACTCCATCTTCGGAGGATTGGATGCCCTGGCCAACGGGTACACCTTGAGGTTGTTACGGATGTTCGCGGAGGCAGCCTGGATCCCTTTGTCGAGGTAGCCGCGCATGAAGAGCCAGACACCGTGGGTCTTCGACGGCACGACGAAGTAGCCGTCCGGCACGTTGCCTTCGTACCCCGGAGGAAGCACCAGGAACTTGCCGCCCGCGCCCTTGTCCGGACCGGCCACACCCAGGTCCGTCATGTAGTGGAAGGCCATGTCGTCCAGGAGGCCCAGCATCTTCGGGGGAAGGTCGACGACCGTCGGGCCGTCGTGCTCGAGGTCGAGGAACCCCACTGCATACATGGTCGATGTGTTCCCCGTGAGAAGCAGCGACGTGGAATCCATCAGCGTGTCCCAGATGCAGATCTTGTTGCTCGCGTCGGCCCCGACGCTCGCCTGCCCTTCCCGCAGCGTGTACATCGAGATGGCCGGGATGGAGTTCAGGAAGACCTCCACGGCGCGGGAGCGATCGAGGTAGTCGTACACGGTCTTGACCGTGCCTTCCGTCGGTACGCCATCGAAGAACTTCAGCGTGCCAATCGAGGTCTCCACTTTGTCGGGAACGGTAATCGACAGCGGAACGTCGGTGGTCATCTTCATCTTGGGGGGCTGCGCCGCAACCGCGGTCGCCAACCCGCTCGCGCCCAGGACGGCCGCCGTCAAGATCGTCAATGAGGTCGGTCTCATTTTGCGCTCCTCATCCCCACCAGCTCCGGATCGCCCGGTCGCCAGCTCTTGTCGAACCAAGGCTGGAGCGGGCCGTAGAGGCGGAACAGCATGTTCCACCCCTTGCCCGGGATCGTCTGGATCCAGTTGCCTTCCTTGCCTGTGGGCGCCGTGGGACCGAAATAGACGTCGTACGAACCGTCGGCGTTCTGCTGCAGGCCCTTCTTGTTGTTGTCGAGACCCGGGAACTGCTGATCGGTCTGCAGCATCGCGCGCGTCTGGTTGTCATACAGCGTGAAGGACCAGAAATCCTTGGCAGGCACGTTGGGTGGCAGGTGCACGCCGTACGTCCTGCTGCCATCCAGGGGCTCGCCCTTGGCATCGACATACGCCACGGCGTATTGCGAACCCTTCCCGACCATCTTCGTGGTCATCGCCGGGGTGATGCCGGTCGCGTAGAAGTGAAAGTAGCTGCGAGCATCCAAGACCCGTGCACCGTCGTCGAGAAACTCGTGGCTGCCGCCGGGGAACGGCGTGCTCCAGACGCCTTCGCCCGGGAAGAAGTAGAACGCAGGGTCGCGCGGGCGCGCGGCCAGGGTTCGAACCGTTGCCGCCCCCACGTCGGCGGCCTCTTCGAGGATCTTCTTCATGCGAGCGTCTGGTTCGAAGGGCTGGCCCTTCTTGATACCGATGGACGCCAGCAGTCCGAGAAGCTCCGGGTCCTGGCCGTGTGGCGGCTCCGCTTGTACGACCTCGTTGATCTCCTCGAAGATGGCGTCGTCCATCCGGTGAATCGTGTTATTGGGCACGCCGGAGACGTTGATGAATTGCATCTTCGGTGGGTTGTCTTTCTGCGACAGCGCATAGATGCGGAAGATCTTCTTGGTTGTGGCGACGGCCGACGCCGGATCGCCCTCCACCTGAAAACCCCGCCAGATCACCCAATTGCCGTAGGTCTCCGTGCGGGCGACGTGGTATCCCTTCGGGACCTCGCCCTCGTAGCCGGGCGGCAAGATGAGGAACTTGCCGCCCTTCCCCTTGTCCGGACCCGCGTTGCCGAAATCGGCGACGTAGTTGAACCAGTGATCGTCGATGATCCCGAGCACGTTGGGCGGTGTCTCGATGACCATCGGCTCGTCCTTCAGCTCGAGCCACGAGGTCATGTAGACACTCGTCGTGTTCGGCGTCAGCCACAAGGCCTTCGAGTCCATCAGCGTCTCGAAAAGAAGCGCTGTGGTGTTGGGAGGCCCGAACTCGAGGAGGCCCTTCCGCATCCCTGACATCGACGCGATCTGGATGCTGTTCAGATAGGCCTGCACCCCCCGCTGGAAGTCGAGGTTGTCGTAGACTCTTTGGGCCGTCTCCACATCCGGCACCCCGTCGAAGAGGCTCAGAGTCCCGAGACGAGTTTCCAGCTTGTCCGGCGTCGCGATCCCCGGTGGGATCTCGGTCGTCATCTTCATCTTGGGGGGCGGCTGCGCCCACACCTGGGCCGCCATCAGCACGCCCAGTGCCGTCGCCAGCACGTACGATGTCCTCATGTCCTCTGTTCTCCTTTTTTCACCGTCAGGTTCTCGCTACACCGTGCATTCTGCCAGGTGAGTCACTTGGGGAAGAGAAACTGCAACTGCACACGCAGGGTCGCGTCGCCGGCGCCATCCGGTGCCTCGGCGTTCCAGAATCCCTGGATCTGTGCGTTCATCGGTTGCGGGCCGAGGCGAAAGACCTTGCCGAATCCGCCACCGATCGGAACGGTCCACGTGTCGCCGTCGCCGGCGTTCCAGTTGGCCGTCAGGATAGGTGCCGACGACAGGTACCACCCGTTGGGAAGGTTGTAGTTGATGAAGTACTGCAGCAGGAAGGAGTTGACGTTTGCTGTGTCGGCGTCACCCGCAACCGACCACTGGTTGCTCACGAGCGCACCGATGACCCATCGGCCCGGCATCGTGAGCGCGACCGCGGTCGGACCGAGGCTCAATTTGCTCGGCCCCACACGATCGTTGACCGACGTCGGCAAAGAAACAAGCGGACCGAGGCCCCAGATGATGCGGCCCGGCGCCGCAGGTGAGACGAACATCGAGTGACTGATGTCCGCGAGGCCGAACTCGCCACCTTGCTCCCCGGTCGGCTGGTAGACTAGCGGTACAATAGTCCGGTTGATGACGTTCCACTCGTCGAGCCCGACGAAGCCCAGGTTGACCGGAATGACAGGCTGTACGTTGAGAACGTTCTGTGTTCGCTCATGCGGTCCGAGCCCGAAGTTCGTATTGTTCTGGAATGGGACGCTGATCAGGTTGGAGACGGGGTTCTGCGTCTGCCTGGCCAGCCCCATCTCCGACGTCTCCGCCGCCCAGGACGGCGAGACAACGAGCAAACTCCACATGACCGTGGCGATGACCGCACGGACGCCGGTGTTCTCGGTCTTCGACGTCATCGATCGCTTCCTTTCAATGGGGGCGCGGCCGATCGTCCTCCTCCAGCTACAGCGCCGATCGATCTCACCCGGTCCGCCGGGTCTCGGGGTCATGGCTGCCTCCCGCCAGAGGGGTCGCCAGCAGCCCCCCCATCCGCCAGCAGCTCTACCATCAGGATCCGAAGGTGAAATTCGTACAGTGTGTTCAGAACCCCGGCCAACTCGGTCTGGTCCCGCAGACCACCAATAAGCGTCGTGGTGACTTCTGCTCCCCGCGCCGCGTCCACCGTGATGGCCATCCCGGCCAGGCGGGAAGCCCATTTGTCGTCGAGATGCCCCGCCACCCGAATGCGGTAGCTTCCGGGTCCGTTCCATCTCGACGTGATTTCGCGATGCGATTCTTGCATGACCCACCGTCCTCGGGCCGTAGCGACGTCCGGCCCAGCCAGCACACCGACTGTAGGGCGCCGACGCCGCTGGCGGATCCCTCGCAAAGGGGGGGAAATGGGGGAGTAGACGTCGAGTGGCGGGAAGACGGTAGAAACAGCGGGCCGCGTCAGAGGCGATCCAAGACACCGAGATCGCTCGCCCTTGTGACCGCCTCGCGGCGATTGCTCGCTCCGAGCTTCTGACACACGTTCTGCACGTGTGTCTTGACCGTCTCCGTCGAGATCGAAAGCTTCACTGCGATCTCCTTGTTCTGGAACCGCCCTCGCAGGAGTTCCAGCACGTCCATCTCCCGGTTGGTCAGCGGCTCGACGAGCGCTCGCTGCCCCGGAGATGGCGCACGGATAGCGAGCCCTGCATGCCCCTGCGATGGGCCCGACTGCCCGCCGCGATCGACGGCATCCAGGAGTCGACTCGTGAAGTCGCTGCTCCCATCCTGTTCGACCAGCCGCGCGAGGAGATCCGCTATCGGCGCGCCGACCTCGGCGAACGGCCGTACCCAGCCGCCGGGCTCCGCCATGGCCACTGCCTGACGCAGGGCATCCAGCGCCTCGGCGTGCTGCCCCTGCTTCTCGAGAAGCCAGGCCTGTAGAACGACGATCTCTATGGTCTGGCCAACGAAGTGGAGCGTGCTCGTCGCCTCCCGGAGCTGCCGGAGGGTCTGCGCGGCTTGCGCGAGCGTCACGTCCGATCCGCTCGCGATCAGCAGGCGGCACCCCGTCACGCAAGGGTTCTCCAGGAAGAAGAACATCCCTGGAACGTCGGACTCGGTGCAGAACCACCGAGCATCCGCGACGGAATCCAAGTCCCCTTGCAGCAGCGCGACACGCGCTCGACACGACTCCGCGATTGCGAGGACTCTGGGATCGTCGATCGATTCCGCGAACTCGACCAATTCCCGCACGGCTTCCTGCGCTTCGTCCGACTCCCCCGCAAGCTGGCAAGCGAGCGCAAGCCCCGCCATGGCATCCGCAGCAATCCGAGGAAAATGAACGTAGCGCTCCTCGACTACGCGCCGGAAGCAATCCCGAGCGCGTCTCAGATCATACGAATGGAGATATGCGTTCCCCGAGACGTAAACGGCCCACCCCTCCGCGTAGACGTTGTCAGCTCGTCGCGCTCCTGCTTGCAACTGCCGCGCCTCCCCGGAGGCATCGAGCAACGCACCGGAGAGGAGGGGAACGACTGCCCTGCCGTACTGCAAGCGGGTCCAGAGCATACCGTACCGAATGCTTTCGTCCCCGAGCCGTTCATCGAAGAACCGCAGGGCCCTTTCCGACTGCCCGGTCACACAAAGAGCCAAGCCGTAATAGAGCTCGGCCTCGGAGCGCACCCAGCTCGAAGAGTTCTCGGGTAGGGTGCGTAGCGCTTCCTCGAGCAGCGTCAGGCTGTGTTCGGCGTCACCACGCCAGAACGAGGTGGTCCCCTCGAGGAAGTGCAGCGCAGGCTCGTCCCTCCCTCCCAGTTCTCTGATGCGCTCGAGAAGCGTGGGGACATCCGCGAACCCAAACCGCGAGATGCCGATCCAAGCCTCGGCGAGCAAGATCTCGACCCGATTCCACTTGCTGTCATCCGGCAATTGGTCCAGCCATCGCATCACTTGGGGCTGTCGCTCCAGGTCGAGCGCGCGGAGAACGTTCCCCGCGACAATCTCAGCCGCGGCCGTCTCGTCTCCACCGGCCAACGCGTGCTTGATCGCCTCCTCAATCGAGCCGTGCGCGGCGAACCATGCACTCGCGCGGCAGTGGAGCCGTGCAAGGTCGCCTTCGGACACCTGCTGGTGCGACCTGTCCCGCAGGACTTGTTGAAACAGGTGGTGGAACCGAAACCACTGATGCTCGGTATCGAGAGGAATCAGGAAGAGATTCCGCTGCTGCAACGCGGCGATGAACTCCGCACCCTTCAGGTCGCTGGTATCGGCCTCTTCGTGCGGGCCGAACAGCGCTTCACACAATGGGGCGCAGAAACGATCGAGAATCGACGCCCCAACGAGCTGGGCCACGACTGCCGGCGATTCTCGCGAGAGCACTTCGACCACCAGGTACTCCACGATCGCGGCGAAGCCGCCTTCCAGACCAGCCAGGAACCGGGCCGCATCGGGCCGATGCCGAAGGGAGTCGGCCATCAGCCGGATGCCTGCTGGCCACCCCTCGAATTTGTCGCTGATCGCAGCGGTCGTCTGCTCGTCCAGATCTCCCGCAAGCACGCTCCCGAGAAACCGCCCCGTCTCCTCACTGGTGAAACCAAGCTCATCGATCGTGATCTCGGTGACGGCACCGCGGCCACGCAACATACTGACCGGCAGCGGTGGATCTCGACGTGTCAGGAGCACCAGATGCATCCTCGGAGACGGATGGGCCAGGAGAGAGGACACCAGGTCGTGCACCGAAGAAGCCCTGATCTTGTGATAGTCGTCCAGGACGAGAGTGAACCTCTCTCCGATCGTCTCCAGGTCGTTGAGAAGGTGGCTACTCAGCACCGGTGCAGAGGGAAAGTGGGGAGCGCCCAACAGGGCGGTCGAGTCGCGGCAGGCGTCAGGGACAATCGTCCGGATCGCGGCCACGAGGTACTCGAAGAAGGTGCGAAGGTCGCTGTCGCCCTCGTCCAGGGAGAGCCAGGCGCTCGGCGCATCGCTGGCCTCCAGCCACAGACTCGCCAGCGTGCTCTTCCCGTAGCCTGCCGGCGCGGCAATCAGGGTCAGGGGCCGGCTACGAAACCCCTCGAGCCGCGCCACGAGGTCCGGGCGCAGTAGCGCGTCGGGCGTGACCGGAGGACGGTGCAGCTTCGTGCGGAGGAGGACCGATGCCTCGCCCTGCCCGCGCACCACGCCCAGCGTCCCGCGATCGCTGGGTTCGGCTCGACTCGTCTTGCTCGCCTGGGCGTCGACCACATCCGTGCTCCGCACTGCTTCGAAATCCCCCTTATGCCGCGACTGGCACAGCAGCAAACTTCGTACCCGCTACACGGACGTTGGCGTACTCGGTCCAATCTCAGGACGCAATCAGCGAAGAAAGGACAGAAGCGGAAATCGCGGAGGTAAGCGGCATCGCAGCCATGGGAATCTCGTCAGGCAGATTCCTACGACCGCGTCCGGAACCTAGCTTTTGCTGTACGGGCGCAGAACCGGCGTGTCAAACTCACGGTCCATTGAGTCTGTGCGGTCGACGGTCGCGTGGATGCCCTGCCCCGTGGCTGTCGCCCGAAGTACGGCTCCCGATCGAAGGGGTCGGGACGAGGGCTAGAGCGCGAGGCGCGCGCGGAGACCGAAGAGCCCGACCACGTCCTGATCGCGGTTGAGCGCCGGATCGATCAGAACCTGGACCGACGGGGTGAGAGCGAATTCCCGGGTCAGTTGGAGGCGATAGTACACCTCGAGGGTGTACTGGTCGTCCAGGCCGGAGCCGAAGACGGCGCTGTTCGGATTTCCCCAGCCCGCACCGAAGCCGAGCTGACTTGCCGCCCCCAGGTTCGCCAGACCGCCCGGCGTGTAGCCCCCCCCGATGGATACCGACTGCTCCAGAATGCTGCCGCCATCGTGCGCGTATCCGGCCCGCACGAAGGCGAGCCAGTTGTCACCGATCGAGTGATTGAAGGACAGGACCCCCCCGACGCCGTCCTCGACGCCGTCCCGATCGTCCGTATGCCACAGAGTCAGGTGGACGTTGTCGAGGTAGTAGGCCTCCTGGGAGGCGCCCGTCCAGCCGATCTCGAAGTGCGTGAAGTAGTCGTGGTCGTCGAAGAAGCTCTCGAATCCCTCCCAGGGTTCCTCGGGGTTCGAGTTCAGATCGGCGAGTCCTGCGATCGCATAGACGGACTCCGTGATCCAGGCCCCGCCTGCGAAACCGAGCGCGCCGTCGTTGGCGATATCGAGAGCCCCCGCTCCGATGCTGAACGAGAGGTTGAAGAAATCCGTCCAAGGGCTGACGAGGGGATAGACATCCACGTAGTCGGTGATGTCGACGAATCCGGCGATCAACTCGAACTGGCCGTCCCGAAACTTCTGGTCCCAGTAGAGCGTGTTCAGTCGCCATCCTTGGTCGTTGTAGGGGATATTGGAAACCCCCGCGTATCCCGTGCTCGCGATGGCGTAGGCGCTGGGGTCCGTATCGGTATATCGATGGGTGTGCTCGAACAGGAATATGACGGTACCAAGGTTCCCCGTCTCGCGCCCCAACGCTTGCCATAGTCCCGAGAAGCGGAAGATGCCGCCCGCGGCATCTTTGTCAGCGCCCGCAAGGGTGTCGCTCGCGGCCAGGATGGTCGCGTTGTATTCCGCCCCGAAGGTCAACCCGTATCGATCGAGCACCTCGGCTTTCCGCTCCCAGTAGGGAGTCAGGAAGTCCGTACTGAAGATCGGGTCCCCCGCCTGGCGATCCGATTCGATGCGGTTCGGAATTGCATCGGGGCCGCCGAAGGTCGACGACTCACTCGGGTCCTCGGCGGCGTTGTCCGCGGCAGGGGAAGCCCGGGGCGAGGCGATCAGCCCGCAGACGAGCAGCGACGACGCGATGAAGCAGACGCCTCGTCGCGCAATCCTCCGCCTCCGAATCGTATCGGCGCTAGTCGTCACGCACAGGTTCCCGAACCCGTGGCGATGTGTTCTTCGAGATCGAAACCCCCCGACGCGGCAACGCCACGTCGGAGGGAGAAGCTTCAGGCTTCCTTGACATCCGCACGTGCCGTGCTGGGCTCCGACTCGAACCACTCCACCATCAGCTTGTTGACGTCGTCCGGGTGATCCAGCATCGACCAGTGACCGCCCTGGATGATCTCGACGCGGCACTCGGCGTCCATGTACCGGGGTGTGTCGATGGCCTGCGTCTTCCACAGGAACATGTCGTCCTCGGGGAAGATCACCATGGTCGGCACCTTGCAGTTCGGCAAGCTGTTCGGGTCCTTGGCTTGTGCCAGATAGTCCATCGGAACGTGGTTGGCCCTGTCATAGTTGAGCCACTCGATGCGGCCGGTCTGCTTGACGGCCTCGATGACCTTCTCCGCCTCGGGGTGCTGGCAGAAGAAACTGCGGAAGAACCTGAAATCGTTCGCCATGTAGAGTTCTTCCATCCCATTGAGACAGTGCATGTACATGTACCAGTTGGCCTTGAGGCACTCATACATCCGTTCCGGGGTTTCATGGGCCTGGCCGAAAACGCACCGCAGGTGGCCAACCGACATGGAAATGAACTTGCGGAACAGTTCCGGGCGTTGGAGGACCATGGGCCATGTGATGGCGGAACCCCAGTCATGGCCCATCAGACAAATGTCCTTGAGGTCCAGCTGGTCGATGATCTCGAACATGTGCCCGATGACCTTCTCGACCTTGTACGCCTCGACCTCCACCGGCCGGTCGGTCCCTCCGTAGCCGAGGGTGTCCGGCACGACCACGCGGTAGCCCGCCTTCAGCAGCGCCGGCGCCTGGTACTTCCAGCAGCTGCCGTCGTCGGGCATGCCGTGGACGAGGAACGCGACCTTGTCGCCCTCGCCCTGGTCGCTCACGTGATAGTTGTAGCCACCGATCTTCATCGTCTTGCCTGGTAGACTCATTCTCGGATCCCTTCCTTTCTTTGAGAATACGGCTGCGGTCCACACGAAGACCGCCCGCTTCGAATGCGCCACCAACCTAGGGATGGGCAGGACCGTTCACATCCCTAGGAACGGGGGAAAAACGGGGGACCACCTGGGGGAGTGCTCATCGTCGCCGACCCGGATGCCTCTGACGAAGAGGGTCGCCTCATGCTCCTCGGAAGCGGGTCGGGGACATCTCGGAGGACGCCTTGGCACAGCTGGGGCGATACGCGTTCCCCGGCAACATACGAGAGCTCGAGAACGAGCTGGAGCGGGCGATCCTTCTGGCCGATCCCGGGGCCGATCTCACGGAGGATCTGCTCTCGGATCATGTTCAGGATGGCGCCGGGGCTGACGCCCCGGCAAGCGCTCTAGACCGTCGCACTGCAGACTTCCAGCGGAAAGAGATCGAAGAAGCACTCAAACGGGCAGATAACGTCAAGACACGTGCCGCTGAACAACTCGGGATCACCACTCGCGGCCTCAGCAAGAAGATGCACCGGCTGGGGATGTAGCTCATCCGAAGGTCAACCGTTGCACCGCCGTGGATAGGCGAGGACCCACGGTATCTGAGCGGCGTCCATGCACCCGACCTCGAAGTCGCTGATGCAGCGCACGGAATCGATCAGGTCTACGATGGTCGCCACGTCCGCTTCGCAGGTCGCTCCGAGCGGGCCTCTCGCTCCACCGCCCACATAGCCGTCCTGGGCAAGGTGCCCTTGGGCATACGCGAGTGCTCGCCTACTGCGAGCGCGACACTATAGCGTTCGTCGAACTCCACGCCGCGTCGCGAAAGATAGGCCGCTAGCTCGATGTCGCCACCGGGAGGCTACGGCGCCTCATCCCGATCGCTTCTTTCTGAGCACACCCAGAGTCCGCTCCACCGTGGAGGCCGACCATGGGTTACCCTGCTGCGTTCTGCCGCCAACGGCATCGAAACGCGCGGCAATCTCCACAGGCGTCAATCCGGCGTCAGCGAGGGCACGCATCTCCCTATGGAAGTAGGCTGGGAGCAGCACTTCGAAGGACGTTTCTCGGGCGCCGTCCTCCCAGTGGATGCGACCCCAGATACGCTCACGGTCCCGTCCCTCGATCAGAATGGCCTGGACGGCGATCCGGAGAAGCTCCTTCTGGTCGCGCGCCTGGGTGGTTGGGGCAAACCAGATCGCACGAACGTCCCCGCAAATGGCCTCGACCTCCCTCCACTTCTCGTCCGAGAAGTCGTCTCCGATTCGATCCTCGCCAGCGGCAGCGCCTCCGCGTTCCATCTGCTCAACGCGCTCCGCCAGAGCCTCGATCTGACTTTCCAGCATCTCACGAACTCGGCGACGGTCCGGTCGACAGGTGGCGTACAGCGCGCCCAGACGATCGAACTCTTCGCGAAGTCGACGAAGCTCATGCTGATGTCGTGTACCGGCTCGCCGCTGCTGGCGACGCCGCTCTTCCCAGAGGCGACGTACCTCTGGAATGGAAGGCCCCTGTAAATGATCCAGGAGAAGCTCAGCGACCCTCGCCTCGAAAGCGAGTCCTGGCATCGATATGCAGGCAGGACCTCCGCTCAGAAGATCTCCCATGCACCGTAGTTGGTACGACTTTGCGCGCTTCGAAGCGGAGGCCGCATACGCCACGCTCATGACGTGCTCGTCGTGACGCACGCAGCGAACGAGACCCTGCACAAGCGCAGGGCCTCGGCCCAAGGTCGAGTGGCGCGGGGTGTGGGCGTTTCGCGCGAGGATGCGGAGGTTCTCCTCGAATTCCTCGCGCGAGATGTAGCCCTCGTGATGGCCGAGCACCTCGACCCACTGCCCGAACAGGCGCCCATTCACGACGGTGACCCCCTCCGCGCGCTCTTCCGCTTGTTGACCATTCCGTAGACGTAATCGCCGCAGAAGGCAGGGTGCCTGATCAAGTAGCGGACGCGCGCAACGGTTGGCGCGACCCAAGCCACGCCGGACCCGCGCTTGGCTGGAATCTCGAGTCCGCGCCTTTTCAGCTCCCGTACCGTCTGCACGAGCGAGCGCACGGCGCGGAACACCTCGAACACCGACGCAACGGCCGTCCGGACCCGCTTGTCGGGATCCTTCCGCCAGCGACCCGTCCTGACTTCACGATCGCCCGAGCGCTCGTAGATCGCGCGATAGCCAACAGGCGGACGACTCACCGCCCGCCTATCTCGCACCTTGGCGATCCTGCCACGATGCATGTTCTCGGTCCGGAGCTCGTTGTCACGCCCAGCGACGATCGCCTCGATCTGCTTCACGAACACTTGCGCCGAGTCGTGGGGATCGACGAGTCGACCGTCCACGATCAGCAAGACGTCGTGCGCCGCCAGCAGGCGTAGGAACAAGATCCATTCGACTGGGTCGCGGCCCGCTCGGCTGACATCCGAAATCAGGACGGCGCCCAGCTCGCCGCGCCGGATCATCGCCAGGAGCCTCTGGTAGCCCGGCCGCTTCGCCGTCATGCCGCTGAGCCCGAGGTCATCGTCGATCATGACGATGTCGCGCTCCGACCACCCCAGGCGGAGCGCGTGCTCACGCTGTCCCTCTTGGTATCGCCGGCTGCCCTCGTTCTCTCTGACCTGCTCCAGCGTCGACTGCCGCTGGTATACGCCAGCCTTCTTCTTCAAGTACCGCTCTTCGATCTTCGTCATCGCTGCTTCCCTCCCCTACTCCTAGGTGCGCGCCCAGCACGCAGTTCTCGCCCTTTGGCCCCTGCCTTCCCCCGAGTCGCAGGGGGGAGCGCGACAACGCCCCCGTGCACCGCCTTGATCGCGAGATGCGCTAGCAACCTGACGGCGTCCGCCTTCCGCTTGTCGGCCTCCATGGGATGGACGACTAGCGCATGAGCTAACATGTTTCAAAAATTGTATGATCTCATGCATCGTATATCTCCGCTGTTACTTCGCGGGCTTACGCACGGTCGGCCTCGGCGCGGATCGTCTCGCCTCCAGATCCGTGAGGAGCTGGTGGAGGGCCCGAACCGACACGACTGCGCGGTCGAGGTCGCACCCTCGGCGGTTGTCGCCTCGCCGGTCGATGGGACCTTCCCGAACGCGACTCATCGCAGCTTCCCCGTACCCGGCTGCGGAGTCCGATCGGTGGAGCCCTCAAGATCCTTCCCCTGGAGGAACTCCTCTAGAGCAGCGCGGGGCACGACGAAGCGACGCCCGACCCGAACAACCGGTATCTGCCCTTGGCGAGCTGCCTCGTAGGCACAGCTACGCCCTATCCCGAGGACCTGGGCCGCCTCTTCCACTGTCAGGGTCTCCCTCTCCATCCCCTCACCTCACTGCTGACCCTTGAACTTATAGCGATCGGCTACTAGTAAGGTAACACGCTTTCTCGCACATAAACGTCACGGAGGATGGGGATGATAGATGAGGTCGTGAGGCGAGAGTTGTTCGACTTCTGCTGGGACGTGCACGTGGACGGCTACACGTTGCTCAAGACGAAGACGGTGAAGAACCGCCCCCCGCTAGTTCGCCCTACACGTCCCAGGGGCGACGCTGAGCAGGATGTCCATGAACTCGACAAGGAACGGTCACGACCCGCGCTGTTCATCACTAGTGGCCTCCCGCTCGAAGCTCAGGGATTCAAGCTGAGGAGGTTCGCCCCGCTCGCCGAGACCGGGTTGTTCCGCGAATTCGCGGGGACGGCACCTACACCAGAGGGAGTCCTGGCATTCGCTAACAAGTATGGCCTCCTCGGCGGCAGGGTTGCGGCCGAGATCGAGCTTGACCGGCAAGCCGGTCGTGCCGCCGCTCTGGGTGAACCGCTGAGTGCCTGGCGCGATCAGATCTTCTTCATTCGCGAGGCTCTGAGGCTCTGGGAGGATACTCGCGCGGGCAATGTCGAACGCCTCGCCAAGGTGATCCGCAAGCGAGAGGTTAGCGGCGACGAAGGCGTCGAGTACCAAGCAGAGGAACACCCCAGCAATGAGGTCGGGTTCCCATGCTGGTACGAGAAAATCGCCACGAGAAACGTTTACTCGGACATCCTCGAGGCTTTTCCGCCAGGTGACTTGATCAAACCCGCGCTCTACCTCGTCCAGCGATGGGTGAACCGGCATCTAGAGGGAAACGTCTCACCCCTGATGCTGTGGGACAAGCACCGCTTGCGCCTGCAGCTGTACGTCGTGCCGCACAACCTGCTTGGCGCACTCTGGCTGCAGCTTGCTCGAGCGATCGAGGGAGACAAGATGTACCGCCAGTGCGGGGCCTGTATGAAGTGGTTCGAACTCTCCCCGGACACGGCCCGAACGAATCGGAAATTCTGCTCGAACGCCTGTCGGTCACGCGACTATCGCGAGCGCACTGCTGCCAGCATGCCTGCCGCTTCCCGAGGGCCTTCTGCCGACCCGCCCGCAAGACGGGAGAAGCCGACATCGCGACGTCAGCAAGGAAAGGCCGGGGCATCGAGAAGCCGGACCCGGAAGGGAGCAACCAAATGAGGGGACACATTCGACAACGAGGGCAGAGGTCATGGGCGATCGTCCTCGATCTCGGTCGCGATGCACGAGGCAAGCGCCGACAGAAATGGCACAAGGTTGCCGGGACCAAGCGCGATGCCCAGCGAGAGCTTACTCGCCTACTTCGGGATCTCGATACCGGCACCTACGTCGAGCCGTCGCAGATGACAGTCGGCACCTACCTCGAGAAGTGGCTGCGCGACTACGCGAAAACCAACGTCTCCGCCAAGACATTCGAACGCTATGCCGAGATCGCCCGCGTCCACCTCATCCCTGCGCTCGGCCACTTGCCTCTCGCAAGGATCCAGCCGCTTCATATCCAAGACTACTACTCCGTCGCCCTAGAGAGCGGTCGTCGCGACGGCCACGGCGGGCTTTCTGCTCAAACGGTGCTCCATCATCATCGCCTGCTGCGGGCGGCCCTGCGCCAGGCGCTGAAGTGGCAGCTTCTCGGGCGGAACCCGGCCGACGCCGTCGAGCCTCCCCGGCCCAAACGTCCCGAAATGCGGGTCCTGGATGCAGCGGAAACTGGTCGGCTCGTGGCGAGTACGAAGGGAACACGCCTATTCCTTCCTGTGCTGTTGGCCGTCACAACGGGCATGCGACGCGGAGAGATCCTTGGACTCCGTTGGAAGGACGTGGACTTGAAAAAGGCGACGCTGGCCGTACGACGGTCGCTCGAACAGACCAAGGGCGGCATTCAGTTCAAAGAACCGAAGACGCAGAAGGGGCGACGCGTGGTAGCTCTGCCAGAAATCGCCGTCGATGCCCTCCGCTCACACAAGACTCGGCAGGCAAAGCATCGCCTCCTATTGGGTCGTGTCTATGAGAATGGCGATCTCGTTTGCGCCAAGGAAAACGGTAAGCCGACCGTCCCCGCCGATCTCAGCAAGTCCTTCGCACGCCTTCTCGGTCGCCTGGAAGGCGACGTCCCGCCGATTCGACTCCACGACCTCCGGCACACTCACGCGACACAATTGCTGCGCGAAGGCATCCACCCGAAGGTCGTTAGCGAGCGGCTCGGCCACTCGACGGTGGCTTTCACCCTCGACGTCTATTCCCATGTGCTGCCCAGCATGCAGGCTGATGCCGCCCGAAGCATCGACCGCGCACTTGCTCACACCGGAGTAGCGAACGACACCGATTGATTTCGACCGCTTCGCGCGACGCTCCCGGCACGACTCTCCGCAAGCTGTTTCGTTCTGATACTCGTCGCACAGGCTCCCGCTTTCGATTGCGACGGCGCCGCCTTCCAGGTACCGGTGTCGCATGGCCATCCGCCGGGTGCTCATCGAGAACTTCAGAAGCATCAAGAAATGCGAGTTCTTTCCAACCGACCTTTGCGCTCTTGTGGGGGAGAACAACGCGGGAAAGTCGAACATCCTCGAAGCGCTCGACCTAGTCCTCGGCAGGGACTTCGTAAGCGTGAATACCTTCGCGGCATCTGACCACTTCAACCACGACCCAGCTGCGGACATCGTCATCGAAGTGGAGTTCGACCCACCGCTGAAGATCCAGCCGTTCAAGGGTAGCAGTCCCGTCGAGATCCCGGTTCTGCGCTACACTGTCACCCAGTTCAAGGTCGCAACGAAGCGCGGCAAGAAGGGCGACCCCAGACTGGATACGAAGTGCCTCGCTACCGACGGGAAGCCGGTTTTCATCCCACAAGAGGCTCCGAAGAAGGGCAAGAAGACGACTTTTGCTCCGCTGACGAACATCCCTCCAGAAGTCCGCGAGCAGATGCCGGTAATTTTCATAGGGACTGACCGAAGCCTTGATCGACAGCTTCCCTCAGCCGGTCGATGGTCGTTGCTTCGCCGGCTCCTTGAAGACGTGAACGATCGGCTGCGTGAGACTACCGTTACGGTCGAGAGCAACGGTAAGCTTGTGGAAAAGTCGGCTGTCGAGGTCTTCGAGGAGCAGCTCGCCTCTGCGCTCGGCACCCTTCGAATTCCGGAGTTCCAACAACTAGAGGAACTCCTGCGTGTACACGCACTCGAGAACCTCGGCTACGACCCCGAGCACGACGCGGACCGACTGCGCTTCCACTTCGGGCTCTTCGACTCGATGGCCTTCTACCGGACAGTCCGGCTTCTCTTCACAGAAGGAAGTCTCGAACTGGACGCGACGCAAATGGGAGAGGGGGCGCAGAACGCACTCGTCATCGCGATCTTCCAGGCGTACGAGGCGCTGCGAAAGAAGGAAGCTGTCTTCCTCCTCGAGGAACCAGAGATGTTTCTACATCCGCATCGCCGTCGCTTCTTTTACCAAACCCTGCAACGCATCAGCGAGAACAACCAGATCCTCTACAGCACCCATTCTGCCAACTTCGTCTCGACGCCGGAATACGAGAACGTGTGACTCGTGTACCGGGATCCTTTCGAGTTCACGCAAGTACGAGCATCCTCACTCGAGCCAACTGAGCAACTCCGCGAGAAACTTCGTCAGGAACTGGACGCAGAACGCAACGAGCTATTCTTCGCGCGACACGTCATCCTCGTGGAAGGCGATACTGAGAAGCTGGCACTTCCGGAGTACGCGAGGCGTCTCGGGTTGAACCTCGACCGCGGGGGTTGCTCAATCGTGGAAGTTGGGGGGAAGCGGAACCTGCCCATGTTCCTAGACGTAGTCAGCTCTTTCGGCATCCCCGTTACCGTTGTCTTCGACACCGACTCGTCCGACTTCCCCAAGGGGAAACAAGACGAGGAGGAAGCCTTCAACGCCGAACTAAGCGCTCGCCAGAACGATTTAGTACGCGTCACCGAGGTCAGCCCAAAGTACGAGGCTGTTCTCCGCGACCAGATCGGCGACGCTACCTACCAAGCGCTCTGCCAGAAGTATCCGGGGGCCTCGAAACCGCGTCGGGCGCGACTGATCGCAGCCGACAACGAAGCACCCGTCCCCGCCCTCGCCAACGAGATCCTCAAACCGCTCCTCGCACCGGAGTAGAACTCGGCTACCCGGTGGTTTGCAGATGGTTTGCAAACCGCTGGCAAGGCCCTCGCAGACTATCAGGACGAGGACCGCAAGCTCCTGAAGTTATTGAGCGGAGGGGGTGGGATTCGAACCCACGAGAGCTTGCGCCCTGCCGGTTTTCAAGACCGGTGCCTTCGACCGCTCGGCCACCCCTCCGGTGGTGTGCGCGTGAAGCGCCGGGCCGAGTTTTGCCCTGCCCGCTCGAAGTTGCAACCGACGCCGTATCGGCGCGGCGGACACGGCCGTGAGGAATTCGATGTACGGCGCCGCGGCTCAGCGTCGGAGCGCTACCCTACACCCTGATTGCGCTATTTGAGGTACCTGAGCACTCGCGAGCCGCGCCCCGCTGTTCACGGATTGCACTCTGCCGCGTACTCGATACCGACCGCCGACACGTCATCCCCCACGCTCGCATCGGCCATGCAGTCGGCCTTGAACTCGAGAACGCAGCTGATGCAGTCGACGTACTCCTGCAGGGTATCGACGTCGGCGTTGGTGCAGTCGAGGCCACTCGGATGAACGCCGTTCGGCGGCACACTGACGCTCGGGCATACGTACGGCAGGTCGACGATGTCGCCGAGCGTGATCGTCACGCCGCTCACGGGTTCACCAACGGCATCACACACGCCGTCCTTGTCGGCGTCGCCGCCCCCACCGCACGTCTTGCAGATCTTGGCGATGCTCTTCTGCTCGGCCTTTTTGATCTTCTCGGTGGTCTTGCTGTCGCCGGGGGTGGCGGGTGGATTGCCCGAGCCGAGTGAGGGATCGGTCTCGGGACATGCGTCGGCATCGTCATATCCGGTCTTGCTCTTCAACTTGGCGTCCCAGCACTTGTTCAAGAGCTTGTGCTTGGTCACCAGGAACTTGCCGCCCTCTTTGGCGATGGTCTCCTGACACTTGTTGACCCGCTTCCCGGGATCGCCGCTGTTGGCCGGGAAGAAGCTCGCCGTGTTGAACTCGTCGTAGAGGAGATGGTCGACGGCCTGATCCACGGCCTTGTCGACGATACATTCGAGGCACGTTCCGATGCCGCCACAATCGGTGATGGCATTGTCGCATTCGGTCCCGGTGCCTGACTCGAGGTTCATGCAGCTGCCGATGCCCCAGCCGATCGCAGCGAGCGTCTCGTCACCGTCACCCGGGGCAACCTCACAGATCCTGTTCGACCCCCCGCAGCGCTTGGCGATCCCGTCCTTCAGCTTGGTGACGGCACGGTCGATCTTGCTACCGGGGGTCTTCAGGGCCGCGACCGTGCAGTTGGCAAAGTCGGGCATGAGCGGCGGATCGCCGCGGGTCATCGACGCTTTCTTGCACTTGTCGATGTTCTTCTGCACCTGCTTCGCGTACTTGCCGACTTCTTTGTTGATGGCGCGCGTACACTTGGCGGAGTCGCTGCTTGCGGGTGTGGCCACGCCATCAGCAATCCCCTCGATGGCCGCCACGAGGGCGTTGTACGCGATCAACTGGCCGGCGTTCAGGTTGCCGACGGGAAGCAGATTCATGGTCTCGAACGGGAAGGCGTTCAGGTCGAAGAACTCTTCATACACCCCATTCCGCCAGATCAACTTGTACTGATCGTCGCGAACGGCACGCTGCTCGTCGGTATACGGACCGAAACCGTTCGGCTCGAAGCGCTCGGCGTAGGAATAGGGCCGAGCCGAGGAGGTCGTGAGCGTGGGATCTTCGAGATACGGCACGAAACTCAGCGAGTCTTCGGTCGCGGCTGCGACCCCTGCGATCTCGGCGATGGTCGCGAGCAGATCCACCGAGCTGACGAGCGCCTGGCTCTCGTCGCCTTCGTCGAGGGCATCGATCCGCGGGCCCGTCACGATCAACGGGACGTTGGTTCCACCTTCGTACAGCGACCCCTTGGCGTGCGGCCCGGTGAACGGGGATTCCGACGCGCCCGACGGCGTACCGTTGTCGCCGATGAAGATGACCGTGGTATCGGCCCGGATGGGAGCAGGAATACTCGCCAATACACGGCCGATCTCGGTGTCCATCGCTTCCACGGCGGCCTTGAACTTGGTGGGATTGTCGGAGCCGGCATTGACCGCAATGGTCGTGAGACTCGGTGGCGGCACGTGGAACGGCGTATGGGCAGCGTTGAACGCCAGCCACACGAACCACGGATCCTCGCCATACTCGGCGATCTTCGCGATCGCCTCGTCGGCGGCGTCGGTCGTAGCATAGGTGGTCACGCCGACCTGGGTGGAGCCCGTCGTGCTCGTCGAGTTGGTCGTCTTGTTCCACGATTCGTAGTCGCCGATGCCACCGCCGAGCCCGCCGGCGTAGTAGTCGAAGCCGGTGTCGATCGGGTGGTCGACATCGCCGTTATCGCCGATGTGCCATTTCCCGATCGCGGCGGTGTGATGCGTCGCCGTAAGTAACTCCGGAATCGTCGTCTCGTCGAGATCGAGCACCGCCGACTCGGGCACGCCGATGCCGGTCCGGAATCCGTAGCGTCCGGTCAGGGCCTCGGCGCGTGTCGGCGCGCATACGGGGTTCGTCGATGCGTGGCGAAACAGGATGCCGTCGGCGGCCAGCTGATCGATATTGGGCGTGGGACCCGGAGCCGCCCCTTCGCCGTAGACGTTGATCCCGTCCACGCCGACGTCATCGGCGATGATGATCAGGAAGTTGTCTCGCGCCTGCGCCCACGTGGGGAGGAGAACGGCGACGAGCAACGCGATTGCCCGGAGCGCGCTCGCACTCCGACGTACGCGGCCCGCGTTGGTGGCGTGGCCCGCGTGAGCAACTCTTCGGGTTCTCGACATGGCTTCACCCCCATCGTCGGATCAGTGCATCTGTTGAACCGCATTCAGGGTCACGGCGAGTCGGCACTCCCCCTACGCGGCGTGCCAGCACTACAGCACTCGGGAACCCCTAGGGTCAACAGCGCACCAACGCTCATCTGGCCGGATTGCGATGTGCCCGCTTCGCAACCCGCACGGGCATCTGGCATCATCCGGCCGCGATCATGCTTTATTTCCGTGTCAGCGAAGACCGCCCACGTACAGGGGAATCATCTTCGCGACGGCGGCAGTGGTCCCATCCCGCCGTGCTCAGCGTCCTCGCAATGCTCCTGCTGGCTTGCGACGGCCCCACGGAGCCCACCGCACCCCCGGCGAACCCACCAACTCGGGCCGCGGCGACACCGGCCGCGCCCGCGGAGTACGTGACGAGCGAGGCGTGCGCTAGCTGCCATGCCGAAGCCTACGCGTCCTGGACAGGCTCGCACCACGACCTCGCCATGCAACCCGCGACGGAGACGACTGTCGAGGGCGACTTCGACGACACCTCCTTCACGCACCGGGGAGTGACCTCGCGCTTCTTCCGCCGCAAGGAGCGTTTCGTCGTTCATACGCAGGGCGCCGACGGGGTCATGGCCGATTTCGAGGTCCTGTACACCTTCGGCGCGATGCCGCTCCAACAATACCTCGTTCGGCAACCGGACGGCCGGCTCCACGCGCTCACCACCGCCTGGGACGCGCGACCCGCGAGCGACGGCGGACAGCGCTGGTTCGAGCTGAACGATGGTGAGGTGCCACCGGGCGACGTGCTCCACTGGACAGGACCGGCTCAGAATTGGAACGCCACCTGCGCCGCATGCCATTCGACCGCCCTCCGGAAGGGTTTCGACATCGACGCCGGGACGTACGACACGACCTGGTCGGACGTGAACGTTGGGTGCGAGGCGTGTCACGGACCGGCCTCGCGACACGTCGCGTGGGCCGAGCGCGAACCAACAGAGAACACCGACGACGACACTCGCGGGCTGGTAGTCGATCTCGGCAACGACGGCGGGCGCTGGGTCATGAATCCCACGACAGGAATCGCCCGGCGCAGCACGCCACTCAGTACACGGACCGAGATCGACACCTGCGCCCCCTGCCATGCGCGACGCTCGATGCTACGTGAGGCGGATCCTGGCACTCCGTTTCTCGACGCCTACCGTCCAGCATTGCTGGAGCCCGGGCTGTACCACGCCGACGGGCAGATCCGCGACGAGGTCTACGTGTGGGGCTCCTTCGTACAGAGTCGCATGTACCGTGCGGGCGTCACGTGCAGCGATTGCCATGAGCCACACACGCTGACCGTGCGCGGCGACACCGAACGCGTGTGCCACCAGTGTCACGATGTCGCGCGCTTCGGTACGACCGGGCATCACCACCATACGCCGGGAACACCAGGATCGGCTTGCGTCGACTGCCACATGCCTGCGCGCACGTACATGGGTGTCGACGAACGGCGCGATCACGGATTTCAGGTTCCGCGGCCGGATCTCAGCGCACGTCTCGATACCCCGAACGCCTGCAATGGATGCCACGCGGACCAACCCGCATCCTGGGCAGCGCGCGCGATCGCCGATTGGCCGGGCACGAAGCACGCGGGCACACCCCATTTTGCCGACGTGATGGTCACTGCCGCTCGCGGGGAGCCCGAGGCCATCCAAGGGCTGGCGGGCCTGAGCGCCGATCCGGACCTGGCCGGGATCGTGCGGGCGACGGCGTTGGCGCAGCTGCCCGGGGCGTTGACGCAGCTCCCCGGGGCCCCGGCCCCGCTCCTCGCCGCCGCCATCATGCGGGCGCGCGATGATACCGATCCACTGGTTCGCTTCGCCGCCGCGGGCGCCGCGGCTGGGCTCCCCCCCGCCGATCGCATCGCGCTGCTGACGCCTCTCCTTGCGGATCCCGTGGAGCTGGTTCGAAGCGAGGCCGGCCGCAACCTCGCGCCTGCGCCGCGAACCGCGCTCGACGCGGCGCAGGCCGAACGGCTCGACGCGGCCCTGCGCACGTACCGACGCCACCAACGGACGAACGCCGACCAGCCGAGCGCCCACGTCAATCTTGGCCTGCTCTACGCGGAGATGCAGCAACCCTCCCTGGCCGAGAGCGCCTACCGGCGCGCGATCGCGGTCGGGCCGTGGTTCATCCCGGCCTACGTCAACCTGGCCGATCTGTACCGCGCCACGGGACGGGACGAGAACAGCGAGGCGGTGCTGCTCGCCGCGCTCGAGCAGACACACGACGTCGCGGAGGTCCACCACGCACTGGGCCTCCTCCGCGTGCGGCAACAGCGGCTCGATGCCGCCCTCCCTTCGCTCGAGACCGCTGCGACGCTCGCACCTGAGAATCCCCGCTTCGCCTACGTATACGGCGTGGCCCTGCACTCCTCCGGCCGGACCGAGCAGGCCCTCGACGTGCTGCGCGCGGCGCGCGCACGACATCCGCATCACACCGAGACGAGCCAGGCCCTCGCCACGTTCGGCCGCGAGCCCGGCGTCGACAGCGCCGACGACTAGCAGAAGCCCGCACATCAGCTCGCTCATCGAGAGCTGACGCGATCGGCACCCGCCTCCCGCTGGCGGGTGCCGTGTTTTGCTCCCTCCGCATCCGGGGCCCCACCCGCACGGCGATAGCGCACCCCAGACCCGCACCCAAGCGCGCGCACCGAAAGCCGAAACGCGCAGGCGCGCCCGCGCCCACCATGAGACTTCCCGTGCCTCGCGCCACTCGCCGTCGCGGGCGCGCGACTTGCTGTTTCCCTCTGTCGTGAGCAGACCGAACACGAATTCGACGCACTCCACGGGCCGTAGCGCCGAGCGCACTGCGCGTGCGACCACGCAACCAAGCGGCGCCGCCGTGGCGGGCGTCACGAAATCGTCGACCTCACCCTCGAAACGACAACGGCTTTCGAAGGCGGCGCTCGCCCTCCTCGTGGGCGTGCTGGCAATCGCATGGAGTCCGCGCGTCGAGGCGTTGATCGTTGGCGGCGGAGGCAGCCGCACAACGGACTGCCTCGCCGTCTTCAACGCGCCCGCGAATCGCCCCGCGCGCCGGCCACGCCACATTCAGTGCACCGACGGCGACCCCTGCGATGCGGACGGCCTGGTCGATGGCCAGTGCAGCTTCCCGGTCGCGGCCTGCATCAACAGCACGCTGATCGATCGCTGCTCCCTGACCGGCATCGAGACCCTCACGGTCGAGCATGCCGAGGACAATGGCGACCCGGAGTTCGACCCCGACTTCCAGGCACTGCAGGCGCGCATCGACGCCGACCTGACTTTCCCGAGCCTCGCGACGAACCAGTGTGCGCTACCAGCCACGATCCAGGTACCCGTCCGCGGGCCCTTCCGGAAGAATCGCTGCAAGAAGGGGAAGAAGCGCCTGCGAATGCGCGCCGTCTCGACCCTGATCGACGACCGACGCGTCAAGGTCGATCGCGACGACCTCAAGCTCACGTGCCTGCCGGCACCGAGCGGCTGCAGTCCACGTCAATTCTTCTCGTCCACCTTCGATCGAGTGCAGCGCCAGATCTTCAATCAGACCTGCGCGGTCAGTGCCTGCCACGACTCGGAAGCCGTCGCGGGCAGCCTGCTCCTCGAGACGGGCGCGTCGCATGCCAACCTGGTGGGCGCGATCCCAACGAACGCTCTCGCCGGGAATGCCGGCTGGCACCGCGTCGCGGTTCCCGCGCCGGGCACCGGCGATCTCACACGAAGCTACCTGCTGCACAAGATCACGGGGGACCTGCCCACAGGCTTCGGCTCACGCATGCCTCTCGGCGGACGCAAGCTCGATCGCACGTTGGTGGACGTCATCACGCTTTGGATCGCCGCGGGTGCTCCGAACGACGGGTGGGTCCCCGGAACAGACTAGGGCTTTCAGGAGGAGGAGAGACGACATGGGAGATGCGAACACCCTATTGACCCCGGCGGAAACCCGCCATGTGCTGAAGCGAACCGGCTTCGGACTCTCGAAGCGCGATCGGCGTACCGCGGAGCGCAATCGCAAATCACGCGGCGCCTTCGTCGACAAGCTGTTGCGGGCGAAACCGAAGAGCCCGCGCTTCAAAGGCGACAGCTTCAGCAACGCGCAGGACGCCTGGCTCATCCATTTGTCCAAGACCAAGGCGGTACTTCCCGAAAAGCTGGTGCTCTTCTGGCACGACCACTTCTCGACGGGCATCGACGTCGTCGCGCGCACCGGCCTCATGACGCAACAGAACGAGTTGCTGCACACCTTCGCGAAGGGAAACTTCAAGGAGTTCGTGCGGGCGATGAATCGCAACCCGGCGATGATGGAGTTTCTCGACACGGTGCGGAACCGCAAGGAGAACCCGAACGAGAACTATCCGCGCGAGCTCTGCGAGCTCTTCACGCTCGGCGTGAAGGACCTGCTCGGACAGCCGAACTACACCCAGGACGACATAGTCCAGATCGCACGTGCGTTCACGGGCTGGCGCTATTCGGCTCCCGAGCGACGGGATGAGCGCCTCTACGAGCGTTCCGAGCCCTTCTTCGAGGAGAGCCGCCACGACTTCGCGGCCAACTATCCCGAGCGCGGCCCAAAGACGATCTTCACCACCACCGGCGGCTTCGGCCCGGGCGGCGCCGCGTTCGACGCCGACGGCGAAGGCCCGAGCGAGATCGACACAGTCATCGACATCCTGTTCGCGCACCGCGACAGCGAGGGCATGAACACGATCGCCCGTCGCACGGCGTACCGGCTGCTCGAGTATTTCGCGCACCCGAACCCGGACTTGGCGGTGGTGGACGAGGTCGTTGCGACGTCGAACTTCGACACCACCTGGAACATCAAAACGCTGCTCCGGGCGATCCTCACCCACGATGCGTTCTATGTCACCGCCGCACCCGCACCGTTCAATGCCTCGACCATCAAATCCGTGAAGTGGCCGATCGATCTGGTGATCGGCACGATCCGCGCTCTCGGCATGAAGCTCAAAGTCGACCGGGAACGCGGTCTGCGGATCGAGGGCGGCGGCCGGGCACGCCTCCGCTCCCATCTCGAAGAGATGGGGCAGGAGCTCATGAACCCGCCGAGTGTCTTCGGCTGGGACTGGGAAGTGGCGTGGCTGAGCAGTGCGACGCTTCTCGCCCGTTTCGTGTTCGCGCGCGATGTCGGCGCGGCTCGCGGGAGGGGCCGCAATACCTTCATTCCGAAGAAGGTCCTCAACCTGAGACTCACCGATCCAGACGCCATCGTCGATGCCGTGCTCGCCATCCTCGGCCTGTCGGACCAACTCAGCGCGGCAGAACACGCGGCACTGGTCGACTATCTCACCGATGGCGGCACGCTCACGTCACTCGACCTGAAGGACGAGGACACGCACGACGAGCGACTGCATGGACTGTTCGCACTGGCGCTGCAGGCGCCGGCCTATCAGCTGCACTAGGACACGAGGGGGGAACGACTCATGGCAATCACACGACGACAGTTTCTGAAGCGCTCGAGTGCGGCGGCGGCAGGTGGCTTCTTCGGGCCGACACTTCTTGGCAACGGCTGGATGCACCAGGCACTCGCCGACACGATCGGCGACCGATACTTCGTCCTGCTGTTCCTCGACGGTGGCAACGACGGCCTGAACACGGTCTCGCCGATCGACAACGGCGGCGGGCTCCTTCGCACGGCCTACGATGGATGGCGGAATACCGGCGTCGGCGGCATCAATCTGTCGCCAGGCGAGCTGAGCCCGCAAGCGATCGCAGCCGATCCCGGCACGGGCGCCCAGCTCGGACTCCACCCGGGGCTGGCCGATCTGAAGACGCTCTACGATCTCGGCAAAGTGGCGGTCATCCAGGGGTGCGGCTACCCCGATTTCAGCCTCTCGCATGACGACTCACGACGCGCCTGGCGCACGGGGTCACCGGGTGGCACCTCGTCGACGGGATGGATGGGCCGGTATTTGGCCGCGAACTACGTCGGCACGGACATCCCCGCGGCCGGCATCTCGAACGGAGTACCGGGCGAGTTCGTGCAGAGCGCCACCAGCGTGCTCACCGTGCGCCGGGTGCGCGACTTCCGCTTCCCGTACGACAACAGCTTCCGTTCGGACATTGATCTGAAACGGACGATATTCAACGATCTGCACGAGTCCGCTCGAGCCGGGGGGCAGCCGAGCGTACTCACGCACATCGGCAACGCCGGCACGGCGACGCTGCTCAGCACTGAAGCCTACCCGGCACTCCACGACACGTATCAGCTGGAGCGGCCGACCTGGGATCAAGCGTACAGCGACAACAGCAGCAGCACGTCGAACGACCTCCGTGAAGTCGCCAAGATCATCTACGGCGTCGAGAGCGGGGTTCCGAACGTCAATGCGCGCTTCTTTCAGGTACGCAACGGCGGCTACGACACCCATTCGGACCAGGGCGGCGCCAACCCGGATGGCAGCCACTTCAACCTGCACAATGAAGTCGGCAGCGCGCTGAAGCTCTTCTACGACGACCTGGCCGACATGGGCGCGATCGACAAGGTATGCGTCATGGTCTTCAGCGAGTTCAGTCGTCGGATCCCGCAGAACGACAACGGGACGGACCATGGATCGCAGGGCCCGATGTTCGTCATCGGCGGCAACGTGGTCGGCGGCACCTATGGCAACCATCCCAACATCGAGGAGAGCGCGCTCGATCGATCGGGGAATACCGTCTACTCACAGGATGGGGTGGACTCGTTCCGCTCGACTGACTTCCGCGACGTGTACGGCACGGCGCTCAAGCACTGGTTGAACATGCCACACGGGCAGATCCTCACCGATGTGCTCCCGCTCGATAGCGGCGATCCGGCCGAGTGGTGGACGACCGAGAACTTCGACATGGGCTTCCTACCCTAGGGAGCCAAGCTGACGGGCCCGTCCGGACGCATCGTGTTCGGACGGGCCCTGCCCGCTCGGACGGAACGCGAGCTACTCAGCGACGGCGAGGCCGGGCCGCAACAACGACCGCAGGCGATCGATCGCTTGCGAGTGCAACTGCGAGACGCGTGACTCGCTGATGCCGATCTCATCCGCGACTTCGCGCATCGTCAGATCGCGGCGGTAGTACGCGTCGAGCGCGGTGAACTCTTTCGCGGGAAGCCGGCGCAGCCCTTCAGCCACCAGACACGCGCGTTCGTATCCGAGGACAGCCTGCAGCGGATCGCTATCGCGATCCGGCATATGCTGGTCGATCTCGGTCCGCCCGTGCTCCGCGGGACTGAGATCTTCGAAGGAGATCGTCCCGAACTCGGTCTGCCGCGCCATCTTTCTGAGGGTGTCGACGTCAATACGCAACGCGCGTGCGATCTCGTCCTCGCGCGGAGCACGAGCAAGCACTCCCTCGAGTTGTGCGCGCGTCCGCTCGATCAAGACCGCCTTCTTGCGTGCGGTCCGCGAGAGCCAATCCTGCTCTCGGAGGTTGTCGAGAATCATGCCGCGCACGCGAAAACGCGCGTACGTACGAAATGAAGCGTGTTTGTCGGGCCGGTAGCGTTGGTAGGCGTCCAGCAGCCCTTCCATCCCCCAGCTGACCAACTCGTCGAACTCGACGCGCGGAGGCTGTCGACACGCGATGGTATGCGCCACGTCCCGGACGAGAGGGAGGTGGCGACGCACGACTGCTTCGCAGCTCGAACCGGATGGCTCGTATGCGATTCTCGCTGGGGCTCCCACGACGGACCTGAGACGCAAGAAGCTTGCCAGTCGTCGGCTCTGCGCGACCATACGGCAGACCGCATGCCAGCCCGCCATGCACCTCCCGTCCCGGGACGGACCAGCAACCGTCGGTGTGCTGCTCGAGGACGAAACCTGGAGAGAAACCGACCGAGAAACGCCGCGATAGGGGCAGCGCGCACGGGTGCGGGACGCACTGACACAACGCCCCCCGCGCCGCCGCGCGACCGCCGGCAGGCGACGTACTCCACGCCACGATCAGCCGCATCACTTTGCTCGCGCGCACGACCGGCATCCTGGTAACACCAGTGCCGCGATGTGGCGCCTCGAAACGCGCTCCTGAGCCAGCCTTTACAGATCCGGCCACCTTGCGTATACGCGCCGGATTCCAACGGAGGTCGACCACGCATGCCCATCGAACTCAAGAAGGTACTCGGAGCCAAGCTCCCGCCCATGGACTTCTCCTGGGACCAGGACCGCCTCATGCTCTATGCACTCGGCGCAGGCGTCGGCATCGACGCCGATCCGACCACGCCCGGCGTGCTGCAGTACACCTACGAGGACGAGAATCTCAAGGCGCTCCCAACCTTCGGCGTCGTGCCGAGCTTCGCCGCCCTCATGAACCTGATGAGCGTCGATGGCCTCTCATTCAATCCGATGATGCTGCTGCATGGCGAGCAGTATCTCGAGATCCTGGCACGCCCGATTCCAACGAGCGCCACCGTGCGAAGCGAAGGCTCGATCAAGGCGATCTACGACAAAGGCAAAGGAGCACTCCTGGTGATCGAGGTCACGACGACCACGACCGACGGGGCACCGCTATTCCGGAACGAATACGGCATCTTTCTTCGTGGCGAGGGCGGCTTCGGAGGTGAACAGGGACCGGCGGCCGGTCATCTTCCGCCCGATCGCGCCCCCGATGCGGTCGTCGAAACCCCGACGGTGGCACATCAGGCGCTCCTCTACCGTCTGTCCGGCGACAAGAACCCGCTCCATGCCGACCCGAGCTTTGCGGCGCTTGGCGGCTTCGACCGCCCGATTCTGCACGGCCTCTGCACGTTCGCCAACGTCGCGCGAGCGGCGATTCAAGCATTCGCCGACAACGACCCCACACGCTTCCGATCGATCCGCGTGCGCTTCGTCCGACCGGTCATGCCGGGGGAGACGATCGTCACCGAAATGTGGGACATGGGCGGCGGCGAGATCGTCCTACGCGCCAAGACCAAGCCGAACGACACTGTCGTCATCTCGAACGCGCAAGTGGTCCTCGACGCATGAGCCGTGAATCAACCGCGCCTCGGCGATGTCAATCCGCGAGCGTAACCTCAGCGACGGGGACGACCACGTTCGGAGGCTCGTTCGAGAGCAGCACGTACAGCCCGAGCCCAAGAATCGCGCTCGTCAGCACGAGCGCCGTAACGCCCGCGGCACGCGTCACGCCCTCGTGGCGTGGAGCATGAACCCTCAGCGGTAAGATCCAGAGACGGCATCGGGGACAGCGGCGGTTGACGGGATCGATGCGTTGCCCGCATCCCGGGCACTCCCCGGGAAGCTTTCGCGTTTCCTCGGACGCGACTGTGACGGCGACACGCACCTGAGAGGATGATTTCACGGCACACCTCCAGGGCTTGGAGCCACGCGAACTGTAGTGCTTTCCGGCACCCCACGTCAAATTTTCCGGCGTTGACGCAACGCAGCGCACCGTTGCCGTAGTCACACCTGCCCCGATTCGGGGCATGCTTGGTCCAGCCCGCGCGACTGTGCTTGAATACACGCGATGGCGCCGCAGAAGCAGGGATCGAACCGGCAGGCAACACCGCAGCGCTCGCTGGGTTCCGCACATCTGCGGACGGTCTTCGAGGTGTCGGCGGGCGGAATCGTCTATCGCAAGAGCGACTCCGGTCTCGAGGTCTGTCTGATCTCGACGCGTGGCGGCACGCGCTGGCAACTCCCCAAGGGCCGACAGGAAGATGGCGAGTCACTGGGCCAAACCGCGGTCCGCGAGGTCGCCGAAGAAACCGGGCTCGAAGCGACCCTCGGACCGCCGCTCGATACGCTCGAACTCTGGTACACCTGGACGGAGAACGGCGAGCCCGTCCGCCACCACAAGCTGGTCCACCTTTTTCTCCTCACCTACGTCAGCGGGGACACGAGTAACCACGATGGCGAGGTCGATGATGCCGCGTGGTGCATACCGGCCGAGGCCTTGGCGCGCCTGACATTTCCCAGCGAGCGCCGCGTACTGAAGCGCGCCCTCGCGCTCCTCGACTTTCCGACCCCCAACGTCGGCGAGTAAGCGCTCAGCGCGACGGCGCGATGACCGTCTGCTCGCCGAAATACGGCCGCAGCACATCCGGAATCGCCACCGTACCATCGGCCTGCTGATACGTCTCGAGCACCCCGATGAGGACGCGCGGCAGGGCCAGCCCAGAACCGTTCATCGTGTGCACAAACGCCGGACGTTCGCCCGCGGCCGCACGATATCGGATGTTGGCCCGCCGCGCTTGAAAGTCCCGGAAGTTGGAGCACGAACTGACCTCGAGCCACTCGCCACAACCCGGCGCCCACAACTCCACGTCGTACTTCATGGCCGCCACGAAACTGAGATCGCCAGTGCACATCTGAACGACGCGGTGAGGAATGCCCAAACGACGACAGACATCCTCGGCGTCGTCGAGAAGCGCGAGCAGCTCACCATCCGAGGTCGATGGCTCGACGAACTTCACCATTTCGACCTTGTCGAACTGGTGGCCGCGCTTGATGCCGCGCACGTCACGTCCCGCCGACATCTTCTCGCGCCGGAAGCACGGCGTGTACGCCACGTGCCGCACAGGCAATGAGCCTGGCTCGAGGATCTCGTCGCGGTACATATTGGTGACGGGGACCTCGGCCGTGGGAACGAACCAGTAGTCGTCCTCGGCGTCCCGATAGAGGTTGTCGCCGAACTTCGGAAGATTGCCGGTCCCGACCAAGCACTCGCGACGCACCATGACCGGCGGATACACCTCCGCATAGTCGTGTTCGCGTGTGTGGAGATCGAGCATCCAGCTGATCAACGCCCGCTGAAGCCGGGCGCCGTCGCCCCGGAGCACATAGAAACGCGACCCAGAGATCTTGGCACCGCGCTCGAAGTCGATGATGCCGAGGGCCTCACCGAGTTCCCAGTGGGGCTTCGGCGCAAAGTCGTACTCGCGCGGACTCCCGATCGTGCGGAGCACGATGTTCGCGTCCTCGTCGGGGCCGACCGGCACGTCGGGATGGGGCAGGTTCGGAATCTCGAGCATGCGGGTCTCGAAGCGTTCTTCGATCTCGGTCAGTGCCGACTCGGCCGCCGCGATGGCTTCGCCAACGCCATGCTGGGCGGCAATCGCCGCTTCGCGCTCCTTCGGATCCTTCAGCGCGCCGATACGCTTCGAGGCCTTCCCCCGTTCGGCCTTGAGCGACTCGACTTTCTGGATGGCCGCCCGCCGCTCCGTATCCAGCGCGAGCAGCCCATCGACCTCGGCGGTGTCCACGCCGACGGTCGCCAGACGCGCCTTCACCGAATCGGGCTGCTCGCGGATCAGCTTGATGTCGAGCATCGCCGCCTCGTAGCACGCGGCCCCGGAGGCATCAATTGAGCGGGCTGAACGGCAGCCCGCGCGCCCATGAAAGGCGGCACGGGGCTATCCCGGTGGCGCCGCTTAGTCCGCGCGGAACGCGTCGACG
The DNA here is from genome assembly GCA_029262315.1 of Deltaproteobacteria bacterium. GTDB lineage: Bacteria > Desulfobacterota > Binatia > UTPRO1 > UTPRO1 > JAJCZP01. Next base: position 33,332 of record JAJCZP010000168.1, read on the forward strand.
ACGTGCGCGATCCCAACGACCGACCCACGCATGTCGATGGCGACCACGTCGAATCTGAGCCCCGCCGCCCGACGCGGATACTCCGCAAGGTAGTGCCGCGCGACCCGCAACACCTTGATCTGCTTCTGGCGCGTCACCGATTCGACGGCCTGCCCCGCGACCGCGCTCCGCCGGGTCCGCACCTCACAAAACACGAGCACCGACCCGTCACGAAAGATGAGGTCGATCTCACCCCGCCGACAGCGATAGTTGCGTGAGACCACAACATGCCCGCGAGCCGCAATGAACGCCGCCGCCAGGTCCTCGCCAATTCTCCCCCAGCGCCGCCGCTCCTCCGTCACCACCCCATAGTGAAGCAGACCACCACGCTGGTCCCAGCACTACGAGTAGGCCCCGCGCAAACGAGACGTTCCTACGCCAGCCCCAACATCTCGCTGATGCCGTAGCGGTGCCCAGCCGTCAGGCCGCCGTCGACGACGAGGGCATGCCCGACGACGAACGAGGCATCGTCCGAGGCCAGGAACAGCACGGCGGAGGCGATCTCTTCGGAGCGCCCCAAACGCCCGAGCTGATGCGCATCGGCGATGCGCTCGCGCACCGGACCGAGATCGTTCTGGTCGAAGATGGACCGCAACAGCGGCGTATCGACGAAGCCCGGGCAGACGCAGTTCACGCGGATGCCGCGCCGCGCATAGTCGATGGCGAGGTTTTTCGTCAGGACCACGACCCCGCCCTTCGAGGCGTTGTAGGCGCTGCCGCCTTCGGTTCCTTCGAGGCCCTCGATACTCGCGATATTGACGATGTTGCCGGCGCGGCGTTCGAGCATCCCCTCGACCGCGTACTTGCACATGAGGTACGTGCCTTTGAGATTGATGTCGACGACGCGGTCCCACTCCTCGCTCGGCAACATGTGCACCGGCCCACCACCGCCGACGCCAGCGGCATTCACGAGGACATCGAGCCGACCGAAACGCTCCTCGACCGCGCGCACCGTGGCTTGAACGCCCTGCTCATCTCGAACATCACCGGCGCGATACAGCGACTCCGGCGCGTCCGCGACCAACGTTGCCCAGTTGGCGGGCTCCTCACTGACGTCGAAGCCGGCGACACGAGCCCCCTCGCGCGCGAACCGTTCAACACACGCGGCGCCTATACCCGATGCGGCGCCCGTCACGAGTGCAACCTTGTTCTCCAAACGTCCCATGACTCAGCTCCAGTGCCCGCGAACGAAGGTGCCGATCTTGGCGACCGCGTCGTCGGCCTCGGGGATGATCGGCGAGAAAGCGTGCCACACGTGGATCATCTCGTCCCACGCTTCGAGCGTCACCGCGACGCCCGCCGCGCGCGCGCGTTCGGCAAGCCTGGTCGCATCATCGAGCAACACTTCGCGGCCGCCCACGTGGATGAGCAGCGGCGGGAGCCCCGCGAGTTCCGCGAATACCGGACTGGCAAGCGGCGTCGCCGGATCGGCGCCGTGGAGATACGCCTCGGCCATCGGCGCCAGGGTCTCCCGACTGACCATGGGATCGCTCGCGGCCTTGCTGCTCATCGAGGGTGCCGTGAGGGTGAGATCGGTCCACGGCGAGATGCAGACCGCCGCCGCCGGCAACGGGATACCGGCGTCGCGCAGCGCAACGAGCGCCGCCGCCGTCAATCCGCCCCCGGCCGAGTCCCCGGCAATGACGATCTTGCCTGGCGCGACGCCAGTCTCCAGCAGCCACCGATACGACGCCACGGCGTCGTCGACTGCCGCCGGATACGGGTGCTCCGGTCCAAGCCGATAGTCGACGGTCAGCCCCTGCGCATCGCAAGCACGCGCCAGACGGGCGACGAGCAGCCGGTGGGTGCGCGGCGATCCCAGCACGTAGCCGCCGCCGTGCAGGTACAGCACGACATGGTCGACGCGCGTTGCCTCGGGCCGCACCCATTCGGCCGGCACGCCCCCGGCGTCGATCGCTTCGAGGCGCGCCCCCTCGGGGGGCGGAGCCGCCGCTGTCAACGTCTCGAAGTTCGCACGCATCTGCTCGATGCTCAGGGGCTCCGCGACAGTACCCGCCCCCAGCATCTCGATGACCGCCTGCACGCCTGCGTTTGCCATGACGCCCGCTCTACCAGCCTGTCCGAGCAGTGTCACACTGTGCCGGCACTTTCACTCCCAGGCCTCGGTGGCAGGCGCAGGCCGCAGTTGCTAGACTCTGCGCCGTGAAGATTGGCCCCGACGATATCCGCACGGTGGCACGCCTCGCCCGCCTCAATCTCACCCCGGAAGAAGAGGCGAGCATGGTCACGACCCTCGATGCGATCCTGACCTACATGGAAACCCTGAACGCCCTCGATACTACCGACATCGAACCGACCGCGCATATCATCGACCTCGAAACCCCGTGGCGCGCTGACGAGGTCACGAACGAGGCCAACACCGAGGCGCTGCTCGCCAACGCCCCTGCGCGCGACGGCAACCACTTCCGCGTCCCCAAGATCATCGATTGATCCGCGCGTGACCACGCCCCTTCACGATCTCACGCTTGCCGAGGCCAGTGCGCGCCTGCGGGACGGCAGCGTCTCCTCGGAGGATCTGACCGAAGCGGCGCTCGCCCGCATCGCGGCCACGGATGAGACGTGGCACTCGTTCATCACCGTGAGCGCGGACGAAGCACGCGCAACCGCACGAGCGATCGACGCGCAACGGCAGTCCGGTGCGGCGGCTGGCGTCCTCGCCGGTATCCCGATCGCCGTGAAAGACGTCATCGCGACCGCGGGTATTCGAACGACCGCGGCCTCGAAGCTGCTGGAGGATTTCGTCCCCCCCTACGACGCCACGGTGACGACCCGCCTGAAGAACGCTGGGGCCGTCATCATCGGCAAGGCCAATTGTGACGAGTTCGCAATGGGATCGTCCAACGAGAATTCCGCCTACGGCCCGACGCGCAATCCCTGGGACCCGACGCGTGTCCCCGGCGGCTCGTCGGGCGGCTCGGCGACCGCCATTGCCGGTCGGCAGGCGTACGGCAGCCTCGGCACAGATACTGGTGGATCCATCCGCCTCCCGGCGGCCTATTGCGGGGTGGTCGGCATGAAGCCGACCTACGGACGGGTCAGTCGCTACGGCGTCATCGCCTACGCCTCTTCACTCGATCAGGTCGGACCGTTCGGACGCACGGTCGAAGATTGCGCCCGCATGCTCGGCGTCATCGCCGGACACGATCCCCGCGATTCGACATCCGTCGACCGCCCCGTGCCCGATTATCACGCGGCGCTCGGCGGCGACGCCGCTGGCCTGCGCATCGGTGTCCCGAAGGAGTACTTCATCGACGGCATGCAGCCCGCCGTCGAGGGCGCGGTCCGTGCCGCCCTCGACACCCTGGGCGGCCTTGGAGCGACGACGAGCGACGTATCGCTGCCCCATACCTCGTACGCTGTCGCCTGCTACTACATACTCGCGACCGCCGAAGCGAGCTCGAATCTCGGACGCTACGACGGTATCCGCTACGGCGCGCGCCAAGCCGCTGATGACGGACTCGCCAGCTTGTACCGCAATACTCGCGCGCTCGGTTTCGGGCCCGAGGTAAAGCGACGCATCATGCTGGGCACCTACGCGCTTTCGGCCGGATACTACGACGCCTACTATCTGAAAGCACAGAAGGTCCGCACGCTCATCCGCCAAGATTTCGATCGCGTTTTCGCCGATGTCGACGTGCTCGCGACGCCTGTCGCACCCACGACCGCATTTCGCCTCGCGGAAAAAACCTCCGATCCTCTCGCCATGTATCTCGTCGATGTGTTCACAAATCCAGCGAGTCTGGCGGGCCTTCCGGCCATCGTCGTCCCGTGTGGGCGCGACGAGGCAGGCATGCCGATCGGTCTTCAGCTGATCGGCCCTCCGTTCGGCGAGGAACTCGTGTTGCGCGCTGCCCACGCTTTCGAACAAGCGACGTCCTGGCATCGAGAGCGCCCCCCGGAGCCGGCAGGAGCAGCGGCATGAATCCCGATCTCGATCGCTATGAGGGCGTCATCGGGCTCGAGGTGCATGCCGAGATGCTCACCGCCTCGAAGATCTTCTGCGGTTGCTCGGCGGCGTTCGGCGCACCACCAAACGACAACACCTGCCCCGTGTGTCTCGGGATGCCGGGTGTGCTCCCCGTCCTGAACCGCCGCGTGGTCGAGTTCGCCGTGCGTGCCGGGCTGGCGATCGACTGCCGCATCGCCCGCCGCAATCGCTGGGCACGCAAGAACTACTTCTACCCCGACCTCTGCAAGGGCTATCAGATCAGCCAGTTCGAGTTACCGATCTGCGAAGGCGGCTACCTCGACATCCATGTCGACGAAACGACCAAACGGGTCCATCTGACCCGCATTCACATGGAAGAGGACACCGGCAAGAACATCCACGACGCGCACGGCGACTCGAGCCTGGTCGACTTCAATCGCTCGGGCGTCCCCTTGCTCGAGATCGTGAGCGAGCCCGAGATGTCCTCGCCTGCCGAAGCCGGAGCGTACCTCCGGAAGCTCCGCACGTTGGTCCAGTATCTCGGGATCTGCGACGGCAACATGGAAGAAGGGAGCTTCCGCTGCGACGCCAACGTCTCGGTCCGCCTGCGCGGCGCGACCGAGCTCGGCGTCAAAGTCGAGGTCAAGAACATGAACTCGTTTCGCGCCGTGGAGAAAGCGATCGCGTTCGAGCTCGAGCGTCAGGCCGACACGCTCGATGACGGCGGCCACCTGGTTCAGGAGACACGCCTGTGGGACGCCGACCGGGAAGAGACGCGCTCGATGCGCAGCAAGGAGTCGGCACACGACTACCGATACTTCCCGGATCCCGACCTGCCGCCCATCATTCTGTCCGAGGACTTCATCGAGACTATACGGCGCGCGTTGCCCGAGCTTCCCGATGCCCGCCGCGAGCGGTTCGTGTCGGCGTTCGGCCTCCCCGCGTACGACGCAGAGGTCCTGACCTCACGGCGCGATCTGGCCGAGTACTTCGAAGCCGTCGTCGCCGCACATGGGAACGCGAAGGCCGCAAGCAATTGGATCATGGGCGACATCATTCGGCTGATCCACGAACGCAAGCTCGACGATGCCCCGATCATCACCGACTGGCCGGTTCCCGCCGCGAACCTGGCTGCCCTGATCGCCCTCATCGACGAAGGCACCATCAGCGGCAAGATCGCCAAGACCGTCTTCGAGGAGATGCTAACGAGCGACGAATCACCGCGTGCCATCGTCGAACGCAAGGGCCTGGTCCAGATGTCCGACGAGAGTGCGATCCAGGCGGTCATCGACGAGGTCCTTGCCGCCAGCCCCGACAAGGTCGCGGAATATCGTGGCGGCAAGGAAAAACTGCAGGGGTTCTTCGTCGGCCAGGTGATGAAGGCCACAGGCGGCAAGGCCAACCCGCCCCTGGTCAACAAGCTGCTGATGGCAAAGCTCAAGGCGTAGCCGCCGGAACTTGACCCGTCGCCCTGAAGGCGCCAGAACCCAGGAACATGCGGATCGGATCGGAAGAGCACCTGACGCTTCTGTGTCGCGAGTTCATCGATTCTCACCTGGAGTTCGATCCCAACGGCTTGCCATGGCCGGCTCTCGGCGAGGACGATGTCGCCAAGCTCCGCGCGCTCCCCTTTTGGGACGAGGCCGTCCGGACCGAGCGGCGGACGGGCGCCAAGATCACCGCCTACGCGCCGGAGGAGTCACCGGCCCTCCTCCGTGAAGCCGTGGCGCTGCAGGGCTTCGAGGAGACGCGCCACGCCGGATTGCTCGACGCGCTGATCTCCCACTACGGCATCGTGGTCGACCCGGGACCAGAGCAGCCGCTGCCGACGAATCTCCAGGCGGCGTTCATCCGCACCGGATACGGAGAGTGTATCGACTCGTTCTTCGCCTTCGGGCTTTTCGCCATGGCCGAGGATCTCGAGTTTCTGCCGCGTCCACTGCTCGCGCTCCTCGAGCCGATCGTGCACGAGGAAGTCCGACACATCCTCTTCCTCGTGAACTGGGTCGCCTACAAACGGCGCCAGGAACCGCTGCCTCTGCGCCCGCTACACGTGGCGCGATGTGTCGGCGCGTTCGCCGGCGCCGCCTACGACCGCGCCCGTTCAGCCGGGAACGTCGCCGGGGGCGTGAGCGGCACCTCGAAGGACGGATTTACGGCCAGCGGCGCTAGCGCGATCGCAGGCGACTTCTCCCTCACCGGCTTCGTCGGTCGCTGCCTCGCAGAAAACGAGCGTCGATTCGCGGCGTACGACCCGCGACTGCTCCGCCCCCGCCTCGTACCGACCGCGGCACGGAGCTTCCTGGTGCTCGCCAACCTCCAGGCCAAAGCACGATCGGCGCTCCGACCCGGGGCACCGAGTCCGCCCCGAAGCGATCATCCGACCCACGATTCCAGCAGCAACGCCGCCTAGGAACACGCGTTTTCCAGCGCGGTAGAAGTAGCGTTCCCCACGCGTCGCGGGGTAACGGCACCGCGCACCACAAGCGGCGGCCCCTACGCACCACGTCGCCCCGCAAGCGTGGAGCCGCACCAGAACCGCGACTCAGTGACCGTGTGGCACGTGGCCGATGCCGAAGTGCAGAAAAGGCAGGCTCGCCAAGGCGAGTCCGAGAAGTGTCGCCAGCGTCCATGCCGCAGCGGATCTCACGCCGCGCTCTTCTCGCTCCGCGCGAGGAGTCCCAGCAGGACGATCAGGAACCCGGTCGTCCCATAGACCGGTCCGGCATCTATCGCCCATTGGCCGGGAGGAAAGAGACCTCGCACCGTATCGAGTACGTGGATCAGTGCATGCGCGGTGTTGAACACCGTCACCACGACAAGAAGCGGAAAGCGGAACGCAGGACGACGTGCACCCCAGGCCAGGGCCGCGCCGAGGGTCGAGAAGGTGGCGCCGATGTCGCGAACGAAGTGCTCGTTCAGCGGCCCCGAACCAGGCACGCCAGGGAACGCGTGATACCAACCAGCCGGGTCGACCAGCATCCACAGCCCAATGGCCAGATTGCCAACCGCTCCGATCGCGAAGATCAGCCCCCATCGGCGCTCGTTCAGCATCGACGAACTGTAGCGAAGCCGCTCGGCAATCGGAACCCTCCACGCCTCCGGGAGCGACCACCTGGATGGCGCGGATGCGCCGTCTTGCCAGGCCGGCGATCGGCAAACAAGCGCTACTCGCAGACGTAAAAGGAAATCAGGTCGAGTACGCGGAATTGAAGCGCACGTACGCTGGCGTGAGATCGCTCGTCGTCATCGCCGCCGCGCCGGTCCCGCCGCTGCCGAGATCGATACCGACGGTGAACGCCGACTGGCGCATCAAGCGCGCCGCGCGGCGTTCGGCATCGCCTGGCACGGGCGCTCCCCGACGTAGCACCGGCACATTCCCGATGCGGACCGTCATCCGCTCGAGTCGCAGCGGCACGCCGGCATAGCCCGCCGCGCATACGATCCGGCCCCAGTTGGGATCTCCGCCGTACAACGCCGTCTTGACCAGCAGCGAGCCAGCAATCGAGCGCGCCACCTGCCGCGCGGCCCGTCCACTTCGCGCGCCCCGGACGGCGATCCGCACGCGCTTGGTCGCCCCCTCCCCGTCGGCCACGACGTAATCCGCGAGTTCGCGCGTGACCGCCGCCAGTGCCGCACCGAACCGGCGACCATCGGCCGAGGTTCGGGCGAGAGGAGCGTTTCCGGCGTATCCGTTCGCCAGCGCAAGCACCGTGTCGTTCGTGCTCGTGTCTCCGTCGACCGTGATCGCATTGAAGGACTCGGCAACCGCGTCCGCGAGAAAGCCGCGGAGTGCCGGTGTGGGCACCGTCGCATCGGTGAGCAGGCACACGATCAGCGTTGCGAGGTCGGGCGCGATCATGCCCGCCCCCTTGGCGAGCCCAGCGATCGTCACCATGCGGCCGTCGATCCGCAGCCTACGGGACGCCACCTTGGGAAAAGCATCGGTCGTCATCATGGCGCGAGCTGCGTGCCACAACCGATCGTCGCCCAGCGCCCGCACTGCCTTTGCGATGCCCCGCACCATCGGCACGGCGGGGAGCGGCACGCCGATCTTCCCGGTAGAACACGGCACTACGGCGGAGACTGGTATGCCGAGCGCGATCGCGGTCTGCCGACATGCGGCTCGCGCCACCCGTTCGCCCGCCGCGCCCGTACACGCGTTGGCATTGCCGCTGTTGATCAAGACGGCCTGCCCATGGCCTCGTCGCACGTGCCGCGCCGCCAGATCCACGGCGATCGCCCGAACCCGATTCTGCGTGAACACGCCCGCAACCGTCGCGGGAACCTCGGAGTGAATCAGCGCCAGATCGCGGCGGCCGCTCGGCTTGATGCCGCAAGTGACACCGGCGAACCGAAATCCGGGAACGCGAAGCGGCCGTTCGCGGATCTCACGTCGCATGACACACCACTACGCCTTCACGTCGCATGACACACCACTACGCCTTCACGTCGCATGACACACCACTACGCCTTCGCGCCGCAACACTTCTTGTACTTCTTGCCCGAACCGCACACGCACGGATCGTTCCGTCCCACCTTGGGCTGGTCGCGGCGGACGGTCTCTGGCTTCGCATCGGCACCCGCCTCGCCGTGGCTCATGACCATGGGCGTCGCCCGGCGCTTCTGCTCGAGCCGCTCGACGTCCTCCTCGCGCGCGAGTTGGACCGTATAGAGCCGCTCCACGATATCGACATCGAGCCGCCCCATCATTTCCTGGAACATCTCGAACCCTTCGCGCTGATACTCGTTCAAGGGATTCTTCTGCCCGTAACCGCGGAGACCGATGCCTTCCTTGAGATGGTCCATCGCGAGGAGATGGTCCTTCCACGTGCCATCGATCGTCTGCAGCATGATCACCTTCTCGAGGTGCCGCAGCACGGGCGCGGTGAACGTTTGTTCTCGCTCTCCGTAGAGCGCCTTGACCCGCTCGACGAGGAGCTCTTGCACCGCCTCGGGTGTCAGGCCGGCCTGCTCATCCTCGGAAAGATTCAGACGACAATTGAATTGCTTGAACACCAGATCGTCGAGCGCCTTCCAGTCCCACTCGGAAGGATGGATGTCTTTACTGATCACCTGCGGCACGAGGTTCTCGGCCAGGTCCTCGGCGGCCTCGATCACGTCTTCCTTGAGATCGACCTCGGCCAGTACCGCGCGACGGCGGGCGTAGATGACCTCACGCTGCTTGTTCATGACGTCGTCGTATTCGAGGAGGTGCTTCCGGATGTCGAAGTTGTGCCCTTCGACCTTCTTTTGCGCATTCTCGATGGCGGCGTTGATCCACCGATGCTCGATGGGCTCGCCTTCCTCCATCCCAAGGCGCTCCATGATCTTCTGCACCCGCTCGGCGCCGAAGATGCGCAGGAGATCGTCCTCGAGCGACATGTAGAACCGCGATGTTCCGGGATCGCCTTGGCGCCCGGAACGGCCGCGCAGCTGATTGTCGATACGCCGACTCTCGTGGCGCTCGGTGCCCAGGATGTGCAGCCCGCCGGCCTCCAGCACCTTCTCGCGATCGGCGGCACACTCCACCTTGTGCTTCTCGAACGCGGCCTGGAACGTTGGATCGTTCGGATCGCGGGTGCCGGCCTCGTTCGCGGCCAGCGTCTCCGCGTTGCCTCCGAGGACGATGTCGGTACCGCGGCCGGCCATGTTCGTCGAGATCGTGAGCGAGCCCGAGCTGCCCGCCTGCGCAACGATCTCGGCCTCGCGGCCGTGCTGCTTGGCGTTCAGCACGTCGTGCTTGATGCCGCGCTGCTTTAGAAGTCGGCCGACGTGTTCTGACTTTTCGATCGAGATGGTGCCGACCAAGATCGGTTGGCCGCGGGCGTGGCGCTCGGCAATATCGTCGGCGACCGCCTCGAACTTCTCGCGTTCGGTCTTGTAGACGACGTCGGGCAAGTCTTCACGAACCATCGGCTTGTGCGTCGGCATGACCATCACGCCGAGCCCGTAGATCTGCCCGAACTCCACGGCCTCGGTGTCGGCAGTGCCGGTCATGCCCGCGAGCTTCTTGTACATGCGAAAATAGTTCTGGAACGTCACCGTCGCGAGCGTCTGGTTCTCGCGCTCGATCTTGACGTTCTCCATCGCCTCCACGGCCTGGTGGAGCCCATCGCTCCAACGCCGCCCGGGCATCATTCGGCCGGTGAACTCGTCGACGATGATGATCTCGCCGTCCTTCACGACATAGTCGACGTCGCGCCTGTAGAGCGCGTGCGCGCGCAGCGCCTGATTCACATGGTGGAGCGTGTCGATCTGGCCCGGATCGTACAGGTTCGAAACGCCAAGAATCTCCTCGACCTTATTGATACCCTCCTCGGTCAGTAGGGCGTTCTTCGTCTTCTCGTCGACCGTGAAGTGCTCTTCCTTCTGCAGCCGGGGAATGACGCGATCGACGACATAGTACTTCTCCGTCGACTCCTCCGCCGGGCCGGAGATGATGAGCGGCGTCCGCGCCTCATCTATGAGAATCGAATCGACCTCGTCGACGATCGCGTAGTTGAAGAGCTTGGTGACTTGTTGGCCTTTGAAGTTCGTCACCTCCTCCGGCTTCACGCGATGCACGTACTCGTCGAGGTCGAACTTCATGTTGTCGCGGAGGTAATCGAACCCGAACTCGTTGTTCTGTCCGTAGGTGACGTCGGCGTTGTAGGCGACCTTCCGTTCCTGATCGTCCATCCCATGAAGGATGACGCCGATCGACAAGCCGAGGAAGTTGTAGAGCCGCCCCATCCACTCGGCGTCACGCCGGGCCAGGTAATCGTTCACGGTGATGACGTGCACGCCCTCGCCGGCAAGCGCGTTCAGGTAGACCGGAAGCGTGGCCACCAGCGTCTTCCCTTCACCGGTCTTCATCTCGGCCAGGACGCCTCGGTGGAGCACCACACCACCGAGCAGCTGGACATCGAAGTGGCGCATCCCGAGGACGCGTATGGAGGCCTCCCGGCAGACGGCGAACGCCTCCGGCAGGAGATCGTCGAGCGAGGCCCCCTGCTCGAGCTGCTCCTTGAACGCACCCGTCTTGGCACGCAACTCGTCGTCCGAGAGCGCCTGTATCGCCGGCTCGAGCTCATTGATGCTCGCCACGATGGGCTGCATCTTCTTGAGGTCGCGGTCGTTCTTGGTCCCGATGACCCTACGGACGAGACTTTTCAGCATCGAATCCTTCTAGTCATAACGCAGCCGCGAAGGTGCCGCAAAGGTGGCTCCTTTCGGGGGGCCGTGTTAGCCGACACGCATGGCTATCGAGACCTTGAAAACGATGACCTACGAGGTCACCGGGCGGATCGCGCGCATCACCTTGAACCGGCCTGCCCGGGGCAATGGCATCACCCTCGACCTACCGCGCGAGCTCGCCAGTTGCGTGGAACAGGCCGATCTCGACCCCACCGTCCACGTAATCGCGCTTGCCGGCAACGGCAAGGGCTTCTGTGGCGGGTACGATCTGGTCGCCAGCGCCGAACGCCTCACGGACGGTGATCGTCCGGGCCTCGGCGAGGCGACGGCACCCGCAGGCTCGGCGATCGACCCACGCGTCACCGCCCGCAACCACGACCCACGGGAGACCTGGGACCCGATGGTCGACTATCAGATGATGGCCCGGAATGTCCGCGGATTCATGAGCCTCTTCCACGCCAACAAGCCGGTCGTCTGCAAGGTGCAGGGCTTCTGCGTCGCCGGCGGTACCGACATGGCCCTCTGCAGCGATCTGCTGGTGATCGCCGAGGATGCGAAGATCGGCTACCCCCCGGCACGCGTCTGGGGATCGCCCACGACTTCGGTCTGGGCCTTTCGGATCGGCATCGAGAAAGCGAAGCGACTGCTCTTCACGGGCGACTGCCTGAACGGACGCGAGGCCGTCGACTGGGGCCTCGCCACCGAGTGCGCACCGGCCGCCGATCTCGACACGCGCTTCGAAGTACTACTCGACCGCATCGCCCAGATGCCCATCAATCAGCTGATGATGATGAAGCTTCTCGTCAATCAAACGGTACTCGCGGCCGGGCTCCAGCCAACGCAAATCCTTGGTACTGTCTTCGACGGCATCACGCGACACACCCCTGAAGGCTACGCGTTCCAGCAGCGCGCGGCGGACGTGGGCTTCAAGACCGCTGTCCGCGAACGCGATGAACCCTTCGGCGACACCGGCCCACGTACGTTCAAGGGGTAGGGATCGGCGAACGCGCACCGTCGCCAGGTCCGCACGACAATCGTTTCGTTGCCAATTTCCGCCTCAGCGCTCGATGCGTACGGCGGCCTCAGCGCTCGATGCGTACGGCCGAGTCGACCGTACTGCCGAGAAACCGGCTTCCGATCTTGACGAAACGATCCGGAACATCGGTCACGAAAAAGGACGCCGATCCCGCCACGCCCGCACGCGCACTCCCCTGCTCCGCGAGCGTTGCCGCGACTTCGCGGGCAGTCTCGGTGGCCGAGTCGACGAGCTGGACTTCGGGCCCGAGCACCGCGCCGATCGTCTCGGCAAGCAACGGATAGTGCGTGCAGCCGAGAATCAAGCTGTCGATGTGGCTCTGGCGGAGGCTCGCGAGATAGACCCCCGCGGCCTCGCGGGCGACCGGGTTGGCCACCCACCCCTCCTCGGCCAGCGGCACGAAGAGCGGACACGCGCGGGTATAGATCTCGAGGGTCGGATCCAACGCCTGCAGTGCGCGCGTGTAGCTCCCGCTCGCGATCGTGGCCTCGGTACCAATGACGCCGACCTTCCGGTTGCGGGTCGCGCCGATGGCGGCCCGCGCCCCGGGCTCGATGACGCCGATGATCGGCACGGCAAAGCGGGCCCGCAGCATCTCGAGCGCCACTGCCGACGCACTATTGCAGGCCACGACGACCAACTTGACGCCCTTGTCCACCAGGAAGGCGGTATTCTCCTCCGCATAGCTGGCGACGGTCGCCGCCGACTTCGTTCCGTAGGGGTGGCGCGCGGTGTCGCCGAGGTAGAGGAGATCCTCGCCCGGCACGACCTCGAGCAAGCGTTGCACGACGGTCAGTCCGCCGACGCCCGAGTCGAAAATGCCGATGCCGGGAACGCGCGTCACGACTACCGGGCGGCGAGCGTCGCGCCGAGGAGTTGCTCGCGGGGCGGCGTCTCGCCGAACACCTTCTCCCACACGGGCGGCGTCTCCATGCAGAGGTAGAGCGGCACATCGGCGAAAGCCTCGGTCAGCCACGCGCGGATCTGGCGATACATATGGACGCGTAGGGGTTGAAAGTCCCGCCACTTTCCGTCGAGCCCGGGCACCTGCTCGCCCGCCAACAACGGCAGAGGACCGAAGCGCTCGCGGATGCGTGTTCGGAGCCCCGGGGAGAGCCGCAGAGCCCCCATGCTCGTCCACGCCAATCGATCACGCGGCACCGCGACAGCCACCGCCGCGATCAGCTCACGGTAGCCCTCGGCCCAACCGTCGTGCTCGATCAGCGGATCGAGATGCACGCCTACTTTGTAGCCGGCCGCAACGACACGGCGCATCGCATCCAGGCGATGCGCGATCGAGGCCGTTCCGAACTCGGCTGTGGCCACGACCGCCTCGGGCGCCAGTGACCATGACACCACGACACGATCGCACGGATCGAGATCGAGCAGATCCTCGATGGCCGTCGTCTTCGTCTTCAGCTCCAGCAACCCATTCGGCCGCGCGGCAAAGAAGGGCACCAGCTCGCGGCTGAGGCCGGTAAGCGGATCGAGAGCCAAGCTGTCGGCAAGCTCTCCGGTACCGATCCGGAACTGCCGCTCGGGATGGGCATCCAACATCGCCCCGATCTCGGCCAAACCCGCCTCGGGGTTCACGAAGGCCGTCAAAGGCGCGTTCGCGGCGAGATACTCCTGCAAGAAGCAGTAGCGACAGTCCATCGGGCAGTTCGAGGCGAAATGCATCACCAGATAGTTGCAGCAGGCCATGCCGCGCGTCCCCGCCGGGCAGTGCTCGAGAAACGCGCTCCGTCTGAGGGCGAGAACCAGCTGGCGCTTGGAGGATGCGACGTCGCCCTCGCCGAGCAGTTGGCGCCGGTCGTCGATCTCCACGACCGGCACGTCGGGCGCGCGCGACCGGCAACGCCGCACCATGGGAGCCCCGAGAACCTCACGCTCGACGAAGATGGTTTCCGGGACGAACACGCCTGATTTGTATACCTTTCCGCCCCTGCTCGGCTACGTCGAGGGGCCTCCCCTCGGCCTACAATTCGTCGAGGAGGCCGAAGAGGCGGGCGATGTCCCCGGCGCGAAGACTCGTGTCGAGGCGGGCAAGCGCCTGCGCAAGCGCGTCGGCGGACGTCACGGTGAGCGTCACGGTGAGCGCTCCGCCTTCGAGCGCCGGCGGGAGCTGGATACGGGCCGCCGGGCCCAACGCCATGCCGCGAATCAGTGTCGTTGCCTCCGCCTCGCGCGCGACCAGGCGAGGATAGCGCAGGCGCCGGAGCGCCTCCTTCCAGCGCTTCAAACGGTCGGGCGCGGAGCCGCGCGCGGCGAGCAGGCGGCTGAGACCCGGGTCGGCGAGCACCGCACCTGGTCGCCCCGCGTCGCGGGTGGCGATGTCGTCCAGCCAATCGAGAATGTCGCGAAGATGGCGTGGACTCGGGCGCAACACGTCGACCACACGACCGAGCGCCACGCATTCGTGGTCGGACCAGTCGGCCGTGCGCGCATCGATCATCTCGGTGATGGCGGCGGAGGCCACGGCGTCACCCCCCGACACCAGCGGTGGCCCGAGCATGCGCTTGCCGCAACCCGCGACTATCCCCACATGCGGGCGGCACCAGATCGTGCGCAGCGGTCGCGAGCGCACGGTAGCGAGCCGCCTCGTCATGCCGCCCGCGACGGGCAGCCCCACCAGCCAATAGCGCGCACTTGGTGTCGAGCACGCGCAGCACTGCCTCGCGAGCCGCCGCGTCAAGCGATCGCTGCGCCAGGAACTTCACCAGCGCGGCAACGCGATATCGGTCGAGTCCCCACATCGAACGGGAAAGCTGATCCGCATGACCTCCCCGCTTTACGACCAACTGCTCAGGCACCAACCCCACGGGCTCGTCGAGGGCGACCCGCAGCCAGAGCTCGTAGTCCTCGCAGACGGGAAAACTCTCATCGAAACCACCGAGTTCGTCGTACGCATCACGGCGAATGGCGACCGCCGAGGGACTCACGAGGCAACGCTCGAGACAGCGCGGAAAGAGCTGCTCTTCCTTGCGATGCCAGTACCGCGGGTTGCGGTGCCTCCCCGCATCGATCCAGCGCTCCGCCGTCTGCGTAAGCCGATAGGTAGGGTGTGCATCGACCCAGGCCATCTGACGTGCGAGCTTCGTCTCGAGCCAGAGATCGTCGGAATCGAGAAAGGCGATCCACGCGCTGTCGACCGCAGCAACCCCGGCGTTGCGGGCGGCGGCAACGCCGACGTGCGGCCGGCAGAGGACGCTGGCGGCAATCGAAGCACCCTGCATCGCCTCCTCGGCCGCCACAGCGGTCCGGTCGTCCGAGCCATCGTCGACCACGACCAGCGCGTGATCGTCATATGTTTGCGACAGCACCGACGCGATGGCGTCGAGCACGAAATCTGCCCGGTTGCGCACGGGGATCACGCACAGCACCCGCGGCATCAGCGCGCCCGTGCTTTCGGAGCCGAGGATGCTGGCTGCGATTTCGGTCTCGGCGGGGCACCTGGCTTGCCGCGTGGCCCAGCCGGCTCCTTCTCCTGCATCCACTGCCGGATCGTACGCCAGACCGCGTCCACCCCCTCGCCCTTGACCGCGGAGAACGGCACGACCGGCAGGCCAACCTCGGACAATGCCTTCAAGGCACGGGTGCGGTCGCGCCGGTTCAGCTTGTCCACCTTCGTGGCCACGAGCAACGCCGGCAGGCCACGGGTCGCCAGAAAGTCGAGGAGCTGTTGCTCCTCGGCCTCGGGTCCGCGACGCACATCGACCAGGATCACGACACCGACCAGGACCGCGCGATCGCCGAGATAGCTCTCGACCAGCGGACGCCAGGCGGCACGCGCGCTCTGGGAGACCCTGGCATAGCCGTACCCCGGAAGGTCGACGAACACGAGGCGATCGTCGATCGCGAAAAAGTTGATCTGCTGCGTACGCCCGGGGGTACTGCTCGTACGCGCGAGCTTCCGACGCCCGAGGAGCCGGTTGATCGCCGAAGACTTGCCAACGTTGGACCGACCCGCGAACGCCACCTCCGGATGCGTGGCCGGAGGGAAGCGCCCAGGCTGACTCGATGCGCCGGCGAACGTGGCCGTGGAAATCTTCACCCGGCCACCCTTCGCCGACCGGCGATCGCTATCCTTGTGCCTCGATCTGTTTCAGGGTCCCGCTGACGAGGTCGTCAAACAGGCCCTTGATCGCCGTCTTCTGCACACTCACGGGCACCGGGATATTCGCCTTGTCCTTCTGAATGGCCCGGTAGATGAGGGTCGTGCCTTTGCCGTCGGCGCTCGGCTTCAGCTCGTAGCTCCCATCGATCTCGGCGAGCGAACTCTCGAGGGTCTTGAGATTCACCCTCTTGGCATCCGGCTCCATGGTGAGTTGCATCGTAAACGCTTGCACCTGTCCCAGCGCTTTCACCCGGTAGTCGAGAACCTTGACGTTCCCCTCTTCCTTGACGAGCTTCGTCTGCTGGTAGGACTCGGAATACTTCTCGAGGTTCTCCGGCGACTGCAGCCCCGCCCACGCCTTGTCGATCGGGATATCGATGTCTTTGCTGAGCCGAATGGTAAAGGTGTCGCCCACCTTCTCGAGGACCTCGCCTTCCTCGAGCTTCGGCGAGCACGCGGCCAAGCCAACCAACACGACGGCGACCGCACTGGTCGCGATGAGCGTTCTCTTCATGGGTGAGCCCTCCTGATTCGATGCTTCGGGGCTTCCCTGTCAGAAACCCGCCGCGCTGACAAGCCGACAGGCCCCGAGGCTGATCCGCCCCGAAACCCGCGGCATGTCATTTAGACCCTCAATAGCCCTTGAAAGACTCGTCCGAGCCTGCCTCAACGGGCGCCGGCGGGGTGCTCTCGGTCCGGGTGGGTGTCAGCTGCTGCGCCCCGGACAAGGCGACCTCGGTCGGCTTCGGCTCGGTCGTACCGCTGAACATGACCGTTTCCTCGCCACGAAGCATGGTCGGCGTGACGACGTAGGTTCCACCCATCGACGGGTTCCAGACCTTGCGCGCGACGTCGAGGTTGCCGCCCGTCAACGCGTACGCGAAACCACCCGTGATCCCGCCTAGCGTGGCATAGACGATCTTCGTGGGCATGTAGACCAGGTTGGCTCCACTTGCGCCAAGGCCCATGCCGAAGTCGCGGGCGAATTGATTCTCCTCAGCCTGCGCGATCGTCCCGGAGCCCAACAGCATGCCCAACAGCGCGACCACTACTGCCGCGCCCCTTGTCTTCCGCATTACCGCTTCTCCCATCATCAACCCCTCCTCAGCGTTATTTACCACTACTCCTCGGTTTTGACGACACTCCCGTCCGGTAGCACCCCTAAAAGATAGGCGAAGGCGCGGGCGACATACGGACCGTCCTTCGATTCCAGCGTCACCTTGACGGTGTACTCCGGGTGGCCAATTTTCGGATAAGATCCCAGCATCAAGTCCGGGAATTCACGCATCGTGTCGTTCAGAAACTCCGCGATCGTCCCCTCTCCAGCCGAAGTATAGATCACTTTCAGCTGGTACGGGATCCCGGTGAACCGGGTTTTCAAGCGCGCGACCTTCTGCTGAAAGATCTCGGGAATCCCCGGCAGAATGTAGATGTTCTCGACCTTGATGGTGGGGAAATTCAGGCTGACATCGGTAATGAGCTCGGCGCCATCAGGGACCTCGGCCATCTTCAGCCGCGCATCGTTGATCTTGTCACCGTAGAAGCCCCGCAGCTTCTCCTCGATGTCAGGATGTCGGACGACCGCCCGGCCCAGTGCACCTGCGATCCCCTCGATCGTAATATCGTCGTGCGTCGGGCCCACTCCGCCGGAGGTGAACACGAGATCGTACGCCGCGCGGCACGCGTTCACCTCCTGGCCGATCATCGCCAGATCGTCGGGCACGACCACCACGCGCTGCAGCGCGACCCCGACGCTCCGCAATTCGGTTGCGAGGAAGTGAGAATTCGAGTCCGCGACCTTCCCGGAGAGAATCTCGTTGCCGATGACAATTGCGGACGCGGTGAGCTCACCCATGCACGAGCCTCAGATCGACATCGAGCCTTTGCGAAACTCGCTCACGCCGAGCTTGACGTTGACGAGCGCCGGCTTACCCGCGCCGAGTGCCCGCTCGAGCGCGGGGCGGATGTCGGCGGGGCGCTCGACGTACTCGCCGTGCCCACCGAGCGCCTCGACCACCTGATCGTACCGGGTGAAGGCCAACTCCGTGGCGACGGACCGCTCCATGCCGTACATCTCGACCTGGCCGCGCCGGATCTGCATCCATGCGGCATCGTTGCCGATCACGCCGACGACGTTGATCTTCTGACGTACCATCGCCTCGAACTCGAACCCGTTCAATCCGAACGCCCCGTCACCGTACACGATGACGACGTTCTTGTCGGGTCGTGCGAGCTTGGCGGCCATCGCGTAGCCCGGCCCGACGCCAAGGGTGCCGAGTGGTCCGGGATCGAGCCAGTGCGCGATCTTCGAGATCCGCAAGACCGACGCCGCCGTCGCGACGAAGTCACCGCCGTCGCCGATCACCGTCGTGTCCGGATCGAGTACTCCGTCGAGCTCCTTACAGAGGCGGAGCGGATTGACCGGGGCCGCGTCGGATTCCATCTCGGGACGCATCTGCTCGTGACGCTGCGTCTCCTTCTCGCGCAACTCCGCGACCCACGACCGGACGTCCGCACTCCCACCTTTGGCCTGCCCGGGGGTCGCCGCCGCGAGCTGCGCCATCACGAGACCGGTATCACCGACGATGCCAACATCGACATTCCGATTGCGACCGATCTCACCGCCATCGAGATCGACCTGGATCAGCTTCGCGTCGGGGTTGAGATGGGTATCGCGCCCGTAGCCCAGCCGGAAATCGAGCGGTGTCCCGAACACGAGGATCACATCGGCCCCGCGCAGAGCGTCTTTCCGTGTCCGGTGGAAATAGTTCGCGTGATCCGGAGGAAGCGATCCCCGTCCCTGCCCGTTTACGTACACGGGCATGCCGAAGTGCTCGACGAACGGCTCGTAGGCGTCGCGGCGCTTCGACCAGAAGAGCTGGCTCCCGACCAGCGCGACGGGACGTTTCGCCCCGGCCAGCAACTCGGCCGCACGCTCGATGTAGGTGGGGTCACCCGCGATGGTCGCCTCGGTTCGATAGCCGGTTGGGACGACGACGTCGTCCTCGGCGACAGTCCCGAACAAGAAGTCGACCGGCATCTCGAGAAACACCGGACCGGGGACGCCGGTCGTCGCGATGCGGAACGCCATGCTGACGTACTCCGCCAGCCGCCGTGGCTCGGGAACGGCGTGCGACCACTTGGTGATGGGCCGCATCAAATCGACATGATTCATGTCCTGCAGCGAGCCCATGTCCTGGAGGCTGCGTGGGCCCTGTCCGCCGATGCAGATCATCGGGATATTGGCCCGCCACGCACTGGCCACACCCGTCACGGCGTCGGTCAATCCGGGCCCCGCTGTCACGATCGCGACGCCGGGCTGGCCGGTGACGCGCGCCCAGCCATCCGCGGCGTGAGACGCCGTCTGCTCGTGCCGGGTATCGACGACGCGAATCCCGACATCGAGGCAGCCGTCGTAGATGGGCATGACGTGCCCGCCGCAAAGCGTAAACACATGGGACACGCCCTCGGCCTTGAGTGCGCGCGCAACGATCCTACCGCCGTGAAGCTGCTCCATGAGTGTCCTGCCCCCCTGAAGAAGAAATGAGCGAGCGGGTATTATATCCGCCGTGCTCGAACCCTGGCAAGGAGAGGCTGGCTGGAGCACCGTCGCAGGGCGGTTCACCTCGCAACCGACGTCGGCGCGGGCAGAAAGCTCGTGATCCGCCTAGCCGACTTCCATGTCGACACCGCGGAGATCCTCGAAATGCTCTTCGAGGAACTCGCGCAGCCGCCGTTTTACGCGACTCTCGATCTGACGAACCCGCTCGCGACTGATGCCGTAGCGGTCACCGATTTCCTGCAGCGTGTGTGGCTCCTCGGCCAGCAAACGCTCGTCGAAGATCACGCGATCCTTGTCCCGCAACGTCGCCCCGAACTCACGGATCTTGGTGCCGACGCGTGCCCGGAACTCCTCGCGGGCGACTTCGTCCTCGGTCGTCTCGGTGCCACTTTTCAAGAGGTCGAGCAGCGTCGACTCGTCACCCTCTCGCACCGGCGCGTCGACGGACAGATCGCGCCCCGACAACCGCTGATCCATCTCGATGACCTCGCGCTCCTTCACGTCGAGCTGCTTGGCGAGCGCCTTCGCGTCCGCTGAGAACCCCTTCGCTTCGAGCTTGTCTTTCTCTTTCTGCAGATTGAAGAAGAGCTTCCGCTGGGCTTGGGTGGTCCCAAGCTTCACCATGCGCCAATTGTTCATGACGTAGCGAATGACGTAGGCGCGAATCCACCACACCGCGTAGGACGGGAAGCGAACGCCCCGATAGGGGTCGAAGTTCTTCACCGCCTCCATGAGCCCGATGTTGCCCTCCTGAATGAGGTCAAGGAGGGCCTTGAACGAGCGCTGATACTGGCGCGCGATCATGACGACCAAGCGCAAGTTTCCCGTCACGAGGCGGTACGCGGCCTCGACGTCATGGTCGCGTTGATATCGCACCGCAAGCTCGTGCTCTTCCTCACGCGTCAGCAACGGGTGGCGGCGGATCTCCTGCAGATAGCGCTGCAGGGGATCGTAGCGGACCAGCGCGCCCGCGTCCGGATCCTCGGACGCAGCGAGAGCACCTCCGATCGGGCGCGCGATCGGCCGTCCCTCGTCGTCGAGCGCGGTCTCGACCTCGATCTCGGCAACGGCATCGGCCGCGGCGGCCGGCTCTGCATCCGTCTCGGCTACGACCTCGACTTCGGGCTCGAGCGGGCCCTTCTGGGATCGTCGACTCATCGGCTCAGAGCCTCACGTCAGCGCGAGGATCTCGCGAATAGCCCTTCTCGAGGGTCTGGATGGCCTCGCGAACACCGTCGTCTGTGCGGTCGGGAACGTGCACCTGAAGCACGACGTAGAAATCGCCGTGCCCGCTCCCTTTCATGCGAGGCACCCCTTTGCCCCGCAGGCGCAATTTCGCGCCGCTTTGGCTTCCAACTGGAATCTTGACCTTCACGTTCCCCGCGGGCGTGGGAACCGTGACCTGCGCCCCGAGCAGCGCCTCACCGATGGTGATCGGGAGGTCGAGCGCCAGATCCTGCCCCAGACGACGTAGCAACGGATGCGGGCGCACCCGGGTAGCAATGAAGAGATCCCCGGCCGCACCGCCGCCCGACCCCGCGCCGCCCTTGCCAGCGAGACGGACCCGCGATCCGTCGTCGACCCCCGCGGGGATCTTCACACGCAGGCGCTCCGATTTCTCGATCGCGCCGGTCCCGTAGCAAGTCGGACACCGGCGGGTCGCCCCGTCCATACCCGACCCACGACAGGTCGTGCAGGTCACCGGCTTCTGCAACGCGATCGTGGCACTGGTGCCGCGAACGGCCTCGAGGAAATCGATCTCGAGCGAGGACTCGAGATCCGCTCCCCGCGCGGCTGGGGCCTTGCGTCGACCCTGGCTCCCGCGGGTCGCACGTTGACCGAACAGATCGCCGAGGATGTCCTCGAAACTGTAGCCGCCGAAGTCGCCCTGGGGCTGAGGACCCGGGCCTCGCTTGAACTGACGCGCGCGGGTGGGATCGAACCCCGCCTGTAATCCATCGAACCCGAACTCGTCGTACAGACCGCGCTTGTCCGGGTCGGACAGAATGTCGTGCGCGACCGAGATCCGCTTGAACCGTTCCTCGGCCTTCGCCTCCCCCTGATTCACATCAGGGTGAAACTTACGCGCGAGCTTCCGGTAGGCCTTCTTGATGTCGTCGGCCGAGGCCGACTTCTTAACACCAAGCTCGGCGTACAGTTCGGGTGTTGCCATCGGAGCAAAGACCGCCGTCTCAGGGGGCCAAACGCACCCGGCACCCGGCCCAGCGCGCGACAATGCGCGGCGTCATCGCGAGGGCCGAAATCAGTCGGTCTTCTCGGGCGGCAATGCCGGCGGCCCGGGATCGCCGATCCATACTTTGCCCGAAGCAATCTCCCGCAGCGCGGTGACGACTTCTTTGTTGTCGGCATCGAGCAACGGCCGCGAACCTTTGAGAAGCTGCTTGGCCCGCTTGGCACCCAGGAGGACGAGCTGGAACCGGTTCGCCACGTTATCGAGACAATCTTCAACGGTGATCCTGGCCATCTAGTCCTCCTCGGCGAAACCTACGAGCCACGGGCAATATAGCGGAATCACACCCGTAAGGAAACTGGGCGCCCAGGGCAACTTGACAGCCCCGTGGGGCGCCGATAACGAGAGCGACCTCATGGGACTGTTCACAAACATCCGTCGCATGGCGGCGGGCCCACGCGGGCGCCTCCTGGAAGACCTGGTCACCGCATTCAACAGTGAGCAGCAGCTGGCGGACCAACTCCGCGCCCATGCCAAGGCCGTGCCGTACCCCTCCCTCGCCGGCAGCCTCAGCGATCTCGCAGGGGGCAACGAACAGAACGGCAGCCTCCTCAAGAGCGAGATCGAGCGGCTCGGGGGCACGATCCGCGTCCCCGACCAGCCTGTACCGCGCCCTGGCAAAAACTACTGGGAGCGGCTGACGTTCGACCTCGACGATCTACGCGCAATGAGCCGCCGCTACGTCGAGTTTGCCCAGCACTGGGACACCGAGTACCCGGAAGCCGCCGCGCTATTCAGCACGCTGGCGCGCGAAGCCGGCACCAGCGGACGCACCGTCCGCGATATGATCGCGCGTAGCGACTCACACGCCGTCGACTGATCCCCTTCAGCGCCCGCTCGGCACGCGCAGCACCAGGAAGAACTCGCGATTGCCCGCCGGCCCGATGAGCGGCGACGTCAGCAATCCCTCCACCGCGAGCCCGAGGCCTAGGCTCACCCCCTGCACGGCGGCAAGAACCTCGGCGTGCAGCGCCGGATCGCGCACGACCCCGCCGGCGCCGACGCGGCCTTTCCCCACCTCGAATTGCGGCTTCACCAACGCGACCACGGTCGCTCCTGGTCGGAGAAGCGGGATGACCGCCGGCAGCACCAATCGCAACGAGATGAACGAGACGTCGATCGTCGCGAGATCCAGGATCTCCGGGAAGCTGGTCGGCGTCAGCGTGCGCGCATTGGTGCGCTCCAGGTTGATGACGCGCGCGTCCTCACGCAGTTGCCACGCCAGCTGGCCGTAGCCGACATCGACGGCGTAGACCCGTGCCGCCCCGCGCTGCAAGAGACAATCGGTAAACCCGCCGGTGGACGCCCCCATATCGAGGCACACCAAGCCGGTGACATCGAGCCCCACACCATCGAGTGCCCCCGCGAGCTTGACCCCACCCCGGCTGACGAAAGGATGCTCGTGCCCGCGAACCTCGAGCGGGCCATCGATCGCGATCTTCAGACCAGGCTTGTCGAGCCGCCGGTCGCCCGCGAACACCGCCCCGGCCATGATCAGGCGCTGCGCTCGCTCACGGCTAGGAGCGAGCCCCCGATCGACGAGCACTTTGTCCAGGCGCTCCTTCCGTCCGGCCGCTGTCACCTGCTCGCCCCGAGCACTCGACGCTCCCTGGACTACGCCGTCGCGCGCTCGACCACGAACGACGCCAGGGCTCGCAGCTGGTCGCCCGCCGGGCCGAGAGGCTCGAGCGCCGCGTGGCACTGGGTCTTCAGATCGCACGCGACGCGGCGTGCGCCGTCCACACCAAGCACCGCGGGATACGTGGCCTTCTGGTGCTCGGCATCACGGCCGGCGCGCTTGCCCGTCACCGCTGTCGGTGCGGCATCGAGGATGTCGTCGGCAACCTGGAATGCCAGCCCGAGCGCACGGCCGAAGGCTCGCAGCGCCTCCAGCGTCCGCCCGGAAGCCCCGCCAGCCAGCGCGCCGGTCTCGACGGCTACCCCCAGGAGCGCGCCGGTCTTGCGACGATGAATGGCTTCGACCAGCGTCAGATCGGCGGGCTTCCCCGCGGCGTCGAGATCCAGGGCTTGGCCTCCCACCATGCCTCGCTCACCCGCGGCGACCGCGATCGCCGTGACGATGGCCAGCACACGATCAGGTGCGAGCCCGCTCCGCACACCGCCCTCCGCAGCAACGCGGAACGCGGCCGTCAGCAACGCGTCGCCAGTGAGCACGGCGACCGCTTCGCCGAACGCAACGTGGACCGTGGGACGACCCCGACGGAGGTCGTCGTCATCCATGGCCGGCAGATCGTCATGTACGAGTGAGTACGTATGAATCAGCTCGAGCGCGCAGGCGAAGGGCTCCGCGTGGGCACTCGAACCGCCGACGGCCTCGCACGCGGCAAGCGCCAGGACCGGACGCATGCGCTTGCCTCCGGAGAACACGGCATAGCGCATCGCCTCGACCAGGTGCGCCGGTGCATCGTCGTGCGGCTGAAGCACCGCGTCGAGCGCGGCATCGATCGTCGTCCGCCAATCCGCGAGACTGGCATCGAGCGTCACTCGTCCACCGGGTCGAGGGGCCTGGTGCGTAGGCCGCCCTCCGCCCCACCCTCGTGATCGCGCATGAGCACGTCGACGCGACGCTCGACGCCTGCGAGCTTCTCGTTCAGCACCCGGACGAGTGCCACTCCCTGCTCGAACGCCGCGAGGGAGTCCTCGAGCGAGAGGTCGCCCGACTCGAGACGCTGGACGGTGCTCTCCAGATCGCGGAGCGCCTCCTCGAACCGGAGGGCGTCGGGCGTCGGATTTTTGTCGGTCTTGCGTGGGCTCATTTAGCGCATCGCCGCCGTCGGACGGCTTACTCGAAACGACCGCGGATGCCAACGGGGAAGATCACGCTGACGTCGGGTCGTCCCCGCCACTGCTCTCGATCCGGGCCCGCGCCCGTCCAGCTGCGAACCTGATCTCGACCTCGTCGCCCGCTGCCACTGCCGCCGCGTCTCGGACGACCGTCCGATCAGGGAGCGTCCGGGTAAGACTGTAACCGCGCTGCAGGACGGCAAGCGGGCTGAGGTCGTCGAGCGCCGAAGCCGCGCGCGCCACCCGGCCCCGCGCCTGCTGCACCACGTGCCCGGCGGCAAGCTGCAGGCGGCGCTCTACCGCGTCCAGGTGCGCCGCCAGCCCCGCGGTCCGCGTCCGCGGATCCTGCACGTGCAGGCGATGCCGGGCGCTGTCAACCGCCGTGCGCGCGGC
Source organism: Deltaproteobacteria bacterium (assembly GCA_029262315.1). Taxonomy (GTDB): domain Bacteria; phylum Desulfobacterota; class Binatia; order UTPRO1; family UTPRO1; genus JAJCZP01. The sequence goes on from JAJCZP010000168.1 coordinate 58,663, forward strand.
ATCGAGCAGTCCACCAAGGGCCTGCGTCGCGCGCACGGTGAGCCCTTCGATGCGAACCCGACGCTCGAGCAAGGTCCGGCGCGGATCACGGAGGCGGCGACCGAGATCGTCTACCCGCCGACGCTCTCGCGTCGTCTGGCGCTCGACCGAGGCAACGAGCGCCGCCGTCGCGCGGGCGACGGTCGCCGCGAGGTCGACGACACGCGGCACCACGATCTCGGCGGCAGCCGTTGGTGTCGGCGCCCGGCGATCGGCAACCAGATCGGCGATCGTAACATCGACCTCGTGCCCAACCGCCGAGATAACCGGAATGCGGGACGCCAAGATGGCACGCGCTACCCGTTCCTCGTTGAAGGGCCAAAGATCCTCGAGCGATCCACCCCCGCGCCCGACGATGAGCACTTCCACCCCCGGATAGGCATTCAAGTCGGCGATGGCGCGTACCAGGTCGTCCGCGGCGCCCTCGCCTTGCACCCGCGCGGAACTGACGACCACGTGGGCTCCCGGATGTCGCTCGTGGAGCACGACGAGGATGTCCCGAAGCGCCGCACCGCCAACAGCCGTGGCGATACCGATACGGTGTGGGAAGAACGGCAGCGGACGTTTGCGCTCCTCGGCGAAGAGCCCCTCGGCGGCGAGGCGTGCCTTCAACTGCTCGAAGGCGAGTTGCAGGGCGCCCCGCCCTTGGGGGTCCATCGTCTCGACGTAGAGCTGCATCTCACCCCGCGCCGGATAGACACTCACCTGCCCACGGACGATGACCTCCTGACCGTCCGCCGGGGTAAAGACCAACGACTGCAGGGCGCTGCGAAACATCACGCACCGCACCTGACAGCGGTCGTCCTTCAACGTGAAGTAGGCGTGCCCGGACGGAGCACGGCGCAAGTTCGACACCTCGCCGGCAACCAGGACCTGCCCGACCTCGCGCTCGAGCGTGGCGCGCAGCAGCGTCGCCAGCTCGGTCACGGAGAGCGTCGGCGACAATCCGTGGGGTCCCAGGGATCGCGACGGGCGACGAGCGACCCTCATCGCTCGCTCATCGCTCGCATGGCGTGCCTACTCCCGCTTGGCGAGAACCGTGCTGAACACGCGCCAGCTCTTCAGCAACTCGAGCGCGTGGTCGAGCTGTGGATCGCCTCCGAGCACGCCCTGCTCAGGTAGACCCGGCTCGGCATCTTCCGCATCGTCCGCGTCCGCATCGGGCTCGGCCCGCGCCGGCTCGCTGCCACGCCCGCGCCCGTCGATATGCCCCGGCAGATTCAGCTCGCGCACGCCAGACGTGCGATCTTCATCGACGCGCGCCATCCGCACGTTCTCCATGACGATGTCGGGCTCGATGCCTTTTGCCTGAATGGAACGTCCGCTCGGCGTGTAGTAGCGCGCCGTCGTCAGTCGAAGTGCCGAACGGTCGTCGAGTGGAAGGATGGTCTGGACGGACCCCTTGCCAAACGTGGTCGTCCCGAGCACCAGGGCGCGCTTGTGGTCCTGCAACGCGCCGGCAACGATCTCGGAGGCGCTCGCGGTGCCGCCGTTCACGAGGATCACCATCGGGAAGTCGGGATAGCTCCCGGTGCGATGGGCGAAGTACTTCTGCTTCTGATTGTCGAGACGCCCGTCGGTGTACACGATCAGGCCCGAGTCGAGGAACAGGTCGCTGACCTTGACGGCCTGGGTGAGCAGCCCGCCGGGATCGTTGCGAAGGTCGAGCACGAGCCCCTCGATCCCGTCGCTGCGTGTCCATTCCTCGAGTGCCCGCCCGACATCGTTGGCGGTGCGCTCCTGAAACTGTGCGATCCGGATGTAGCCGTACCCGTCGTCGAGCGTCTTCGACTTGACGCTGCGGATCTTGATCACCTCGCGCACGAGCGAAACGTCGAGCAGTCTGCCCACCCCTTCGCGACGCAAGGTCAGCTCGATCTTCGTGCCCTTCTTGCCGCGCATTTTCTTCACGGCCTCGAGCAACGACATGTCTTTGGTGAACTCGCCGTCGATCTTGATGATCTGGTCGGCCGCCTGCATGCCGGCCCGGTGGGCTGGCGTGTCTTCGATCGGGGAGACCACCGTCAGCACACCATCGCGCAGCGTGATCTCGATACCGAGGCCCCCGAAGCTCCCCTTCGTGTCGACCTGCAACTCCTTGTAGAGATCCGGCGTCAGGTACGCGCTGTGGGGATCCAGCGACATGAGCATGCCGGTAATGGCGCCCTCGACCAGTTGCTCGGTCTCGATCTCCTCGACGTAGTTCTTCTGCACGATCGCGAGGATGTTGGTGAAGGCCTGCAACTCTTCATAGGCCGCATCCCTGCCAACCGCGCCCACATGCTCGACCACACGCCCGCCCGCAAGGAAGGTCAACAGGACCACGAGCAACGCGACAAAGAACGTGACACCACGCCGTGAGGAGGCCATCGTCATCCACTATACTAGACCCGCCCGCCGCCGCAAAGGAGTGTATCGGAGCTTCCGAGGATCGGGTGGAACCGCTACAGGCCCGTCCATTCTCCCGAATCGATCAGTCGGCGGACGGCGGTAAACGTCGTCGGAGTGCTCCAATGGTGGGGACCGATCGTATGCGAGACCACCCGGCCATTGCGATCGATGAGGAAGGTCTCCGGGTAGCCGGTGACGCGGTAGCGGGAGGACACCTGGCGCTCCGGGTCGCGGAGCACGCGAAACGTCAGGGCCAAGGACTCGGCGAACGCGCGCACGTCGGCCCCATCACCCGTATCGGCGCTCACCGCCAACATCTCGAAGTCGGCGCCACCGAAACGCTCGTACAACGCCTGCATCGACGGCATCTCCTGACGACAGGGCTCGCACCAGGTCGCCCATACGTTGACGAACACCACGCGACCTTTCAGGTTGGCGAGGCGCACGGTACGACCGTCGAGGTCACTGAGCGCGAAATCGGGTGCGGGCTTGCCGACCAGCGCACTGCCCTGCTCGCACCCCACGCCGACGAACGCCAGGAGCATGAGCGCCGTGGCCTGGAGGCCGAAACCTCGCGTGCGCACCAATTGCAGGACGCCGATCGTCACCAGAACGATGCTGATGAGTTGGGCCTCGCTGAGCCCGTACGCGAGCTTCGGATTGAGTCGGATGAACTCGACGCAAAAGCGCACCGCGGGACTGAGGATGAGGTAGAGCCAGAACATCGTCCCCGGCCGGTGGGGGCGGTGGCGCAGCGACCAGAGGACCAGGAACACGGTCGTGTACCCCAGGGTTTCGTAGATCGGTGCCGGATGGACCAACACATCCGCCGGGAGACCGCTCGATTGTACCCAGGCATCCCAGCCAATGATCGCGTTCGGGAAACGCATCGCCCAGGGCAGCGTCGTCGGCGTTCCCCAGTCACCATCGCCCGCGAGCAGGCAGCCGATGCGGCCGATGGCCTGCCCAACGGCGAGCGCCGGAGCGCAGCAATCGACAATCACGCCCCACGGCAAGCCGCGGCGCCAGATGAACATCGACACGGTGGCGAAACCGCCAATGAGGCCGCCGTAGAAGACGAATCCTGCGCCCGTGAACACGAAGGCGAGAGGATCGGCAAGAAACCCCTTCCAGTCATCGACGAACGAGAGCAGGCGCGAACCGACCAATCCACCGACGGCCGCCCACAGCACGAAGGACGACGCGAGCTCTGGATCGAGCCGCTCGCGGCGCAACTCGCGCTCTACGACGTTCCCGGCAGCCAGGAACGCGATCGCCAACATGACCCCGAAGCTGTAGATCGTGATGGGTCCGATCGAAAAGATGATCGGGTGCACTGTCGGCGAAGCATATCGAAACGCCGCGCACACTACCAGGCGGGTGGTGCCGACCCGATGCCCATTTGCGTCAACGTCCCCGCCCCGCCTAAAGTTGGCGCGTGGTACAGGGCGGCTTTTGGGCAGTTTCGTCGGGCAAGATCAGCTTCCGGGCAGACGGACGCTGGTATTCGGACGACGAGCCGATCAACAACCCACGCATCGCCAAGCTGTTCAGCAAGTGCCTGAGCCAGGGTGAAGACGGCCGCTGGCAGATCGCCATGGCCGACGAGCGAGCGTTCGTCGAGATCGAGGACACCCCCTGGGTCGTCACCTCGGCAAGCACTGCCGCCGACGCCGGCTGGACGCTGCACCTGAACGACGACACGGAGGAATCGCTGGACCCGAGCACCCTCGTGAGCGGAGCCGGGCACGTGCTCTACGCCACAGTGAAGGGTGGCCGCTACCCGGCGCGTTTTCTACGCCCGGCCTACTACCAGCTGGCCGCCGCGTTTCAGGACGATGACGGACATGTCGTGCTCCCGAGCCGCGGCCAGCGGTACACCATCGCCTCACGCGCCTGATGCACGTCGCCCTGGTTGAACCGGAAATTCCCCCCAATACTGGCTCGATCGCCCGATTGTGCGCCGCCACCGAGACGTCCCTGCACCTGATCGGGCAGCTCGGATTCAAGATCGACGACCGCCACCTCAAGCGCGCCGGACTGGACTACTGGCCATTCGTCACCGTCACCCAGCATACGAGCTGGGCGACATTCCGTGCGGCGGTCCCCGGACGCCGACTGGCCTTCTCGGCGCAGGCCACGACGCCCTACACCGCCATCCGATTCGCCAGCGACGACATCCTGGTCTTTGGGGGCGAAACCCGCGGCCTGCCCGCGATCATCAAGGACGAGCTGGCCGCCGACCTGTACACAATCCCGATGACGAGTTCGCACGTGCGAAGCCTGAACCTGGCCAATGCGGTTTCGATCGTCCTCTACGAGGGCCTGCGCCAGCTGGGACTATGAGGCTGGCACGGGGTCAATTGAATACCCGGACCGCTTCCAGTACACAGTGAATAGGCCCTCCTGACCTTGGCACCGGCTTGGGAGGCCGGAGCTCGGGTCCCATGCGACAGGTTCTGACCCTCGGTATCGTCGCTTCGTGGGTCGTCATGGCGACATTGCTGGTCCAACGCCATGCACGACCAAGCGCGGAGCCGTTGATGCTGCCCACGGCAGCAACGCTCGACGAACGAGACGAATGGTTCGGGGTCTACGCCGAGGGTCGCAAGATCGGCCACGCGCACCGGGTGACCGCTCGCACCGAGGACGGCTACGCCTTCTATGAGGACTCGGTCGTCGCGCTCGCCATGCTGGGCGTCCCACAGACGCTCCGGACCGCGCTCGCCACCGAGACCGACGATACCTTCGCCCTGCGGAGCTTCACCTTCACGCTGACGTCGCCGGCCACCGAATTCAGCGCCCATGGCACCAGCGACGGACACCGCCTCGATGTCACCTACGGCGCGGCCGGCCACGAGGCCGAGCTCAGCCTCCCGCTCGACGACCCAATCCACCTGCCGAGCACGCTTCGGCCACACGTCCTGGCGGCAGCTCCCGCCCCGGGAACACGCTACACCCTGCCCGTCTTCAGCCCGATGACACTCGGCAACGAACCCATGACCGTGACGATCGAGGGACGCGAGCAGCTCCCCGGCACCGTAGGGGCCCCCGAGGCCCTAAAGCTGTCCGAGGAGTACGGCGGCGTCCGCACCACGGTCTGGTTGGATGACACCGGGGCCGTGCTCCGGGAGACCACGGCGCTGGGATTCGCGCTCGAACGCGAGCCGCGCGCCATGGCACTGCGCGGGGCCGACGACCACGCCCCGATCGATCTGGTCACGGTCAGTCGCATCCCGCTCACCGGCACGATCCCGTCGCCACGCGGCGCGGCCCTGCTGAAGCTCCGCGTGACCGGCGCCGGACGAACGACGATCCCCAACGCCCCGCCACGGCAGCACCTGCGCCGCGATCTCCTGCGCGTAGTCCGAGAGCCGATGCCCGTGGCCGCGCCGCTCGACGAGATGCGCCAGGCCTCACTCGCCCCGTACCTCCTCGCCGCCCCGCTCATCGAAGCCGACGATCCCGAGATCGCCGCCCGGGCGCGGGCCATCGTCGGGGACACCGACGATGGCGTCGTTGCGGCCCGCCGCCTGGTCCACTGGGTCTACGCCCACGTGGCCAAGGAGCCGAGCGTCACCGTCCCGAGTGCCCGCGCCGTGCTTGCGGCCGGGCGGGGCGATTGCAATGAACACGCCGTACTTCTGACGGCCCTGGCGCGGGCCAGCGGCATCCCGGCCCGGATGGTCGCCGGCGCGGTGTATGCCAACGACGGATTCTACTATCACGCATGGACGGAGCTTTGGCTGGGAGCATGGATCAGCGCCGATGCGGTGTTCGATCAGCTCCCCGTCGATGCGACGCACGTGAAGCTCATGGATGGAGGACCCGAACGCCATATCGCCCTGGTCAGCGTCATCGGGCGTCTGGCGTTCGAGGTGGAGGGGGTGTCGTCATGATCGAATTCGTGGAGCTGCGCAAAGAGTTCGGCACGAGTACCGTCGTCGAAGATCTCGACCTGATCATCCCGGCGGGCGAGATCTTCGGCTTTCTCGGGCCGAACGGAGCCGGCAAAACGACCACCATCAAGATGATGATGGGCGTGCTCGAGCCGACATCGGGTACCGTCATCCTGAACGGCCACGACATCGCGAAGGCGCCCGAGGAAGCGAAAGCGCAGACGGGATACGTCCCCGACCAGCCCGCGCTCTACGACAAGCTGACCGGGATGGAGTTCCTGCGCTTCGTCGGCGGATTGTACGGACTCGATCGCGGCGACATCGATGAGCGCGCCCGCGACCTGCTCGAAGAGTTCGACATGCTGGCACGCGCAGAGGAGCTCATCGAGACCTACTCCCACGGCATGAAGCAGCGCCTGACCTTGAGTGCCGCGCTCATGCACCGGCCCCGCATCCTGGTCCTCGACGAGCCCATGGTCGGCCTCGACCCCCAAGGGGGACTCGAGCTCCGGCAGATCTTGCTGGCCCTCGCCGCTGGCGGCGTGACCGTGTTTCTCTCGACGCACAGCCTGAGCGTCGCCGAGGAACTCTGCGACCGAATCGGCATCCTCGATGCGGGCCGACTCGTTGCACTCGGGAGTCTCGACGAGCTCCAATCCCGCGCGGCCCTCCGGCCGGAAACGGCGCCGCGCGACGCCTCGCTCGAGTCTGTGTTCCTACGACTCACCGGCACGGAGGATCGCGAGTGAGTCGCGGTCCGTCGCTCGGGCTGCTGGTCGCCCCCCGCCTGCTCGCCGCGCGCCACGCACTCCGACGGAGCTACCTCAAGGCCGTGGTGCTGGTCGCCTTCACGGCGGCGTTCTGGGTCGGCTGCTTCACGTTCTTCACCAACGTCCTCGAGTTCTTCCAGACGGTCACGGCACTCGGCCCACTGCTGACGCAGCGACTGCTGGTGATGATCCTGGTGAGCTTCTTCGCGATTCTGACGATCAGTAACATCGTCACGGCTCTCACGACGTTCTACCTCGCCAACGACGTCCGATTTCTCCTCGCCGCTCCCGTCAGTCGGCGCCGGCTCCATCAAGCCCGCTTCACCGAAACTCTGGTTGCATCATCGTGGATGGTCTTGCTCTTCGGCCTGCCAGTCTTCCTGGCATACGGCGTCGTCTACCAGGCGGGCCCGCTCTTCTATGGAGCGGCGCTGGCAACCATGCTGCTGCTCCTCATCCTGTGCGCGGCCCTCGGCGTGATCATCACCACCGGGCTGGTCCTGGTGTTTCCAGCGCGACGCACGCGCGATGCGCTCCTCGTCATCACCGTGGCCCTTGTCGCTGGTGGCTACATGACGCTCCGCCTGCTCCAACCAGAGCGCCTCGCGGACCCCACGGAGATGGCGGGCTTCATGGCATTTCTCACGAGCTTCGAGGCCCCGTCCTCGCCCTACCTGCCAACGACATGGGCGGCCGAGGTCCTGATCCCGCTCCTTGGCGACCGCGGCGGCGATCCCCTCTTCTATCTGGGCATGTTGCTGACGACGACGGCGGTCGCCTACCTGGCAAGTGCCGGCCTCGTGGCGTCGCTGTATCTCAAGGCTTGGACCCGCGCCCAGGAGGGCGAAGCGCGGAGCGGCGGCCGGCGGCGACTCGCCTCGTGGCTCCGACCGCTCGCCGCCCCGCTCCCGCGCACGTCGGGTCTTCTACTCGTCAAAGACCTGACGGTGTTTTTCCGAGACCCCAGCCAGTGGTCGCAGCTGCTCCTGCTGCTGGCGCTCGTGGTCGTCTACATCTACAATTTCTCCGCACTCCCGATCGACGACGGAACGCCGCTCGCCGCAACGCTCCGCGAAGTCGTGGCGTTCGCGAATCTGGCCCTGGCCGCTTTCGTCATCGCGGCCGTGGCCGTCCGCTTCGTCTACCCTGTCGTCAGTCTCGAAGGCCGCGCGTGGTGGGTACTCCGAGCGGCACCTCTGTCGCTTCGGACCCTGTGGTGGAGCAAATTCTGGATCGCGTTCCTGCCGCTGGCGACCCTCGGCGAGATCCTGATCGTCGTTACGGGCCGGTTCCTTGGGGTGGCCCCAGAGCAGACCGTCGTATTCATGGCCACCCTGCTGCTGCTGATCGCGGCCATCGTCAGTCTCGGGCTCGCGTTCGGCGCGGCCTATCCCAGACTCGACACGCAGAACGCGGCCCAAATCGCCACCGGCTTCGGCGGCGTGATCTACATGGTCTCCTGTCTCGGCCTGATTGCCGTGGTCGTCGCCCTCGAGGCCTGGCCGGTTTCGCGCCTGTTCTGGCATCAGTTCGCGCCGTTCCCGGTCACGACGGGTGAGCAGGCAGCCATCGGCATCGCCTTTGCTGGCGTCGCCGTAGTGACGATTGTGACCTGGGCCGTCGCCCGAAGCACGGCCATCCGGCACTTCGCGCGCCTCGGCTGACCTACGCGCAGAGCGCCGCATGCGAGTTGCGTGGGCGGCTGCGTGCGGACTTCTCCGGGTGCCACCTCAAGTCGTCCCCGATTCGTTCCGATAAGCATGTCGCAACGGGAACGCGACAGCACCGCCTGACATGTCACACGCGATGTGCGCTGCGCAAAGGGGCTACTGGTGGAACCGATCTCACCCGCACTGCAAGGCACGAACGAAAACGATACACCCGCGAGCGGAGCCACCCGCCCGTCGGTCACGCTAGCCGCCACGGACTCGCCGTCGAGCGAGCCCGCGGTCGACACTCGTCCGGTCGAGCAGATCCTGGTCGAGCAAGGCCTGCTCACGTCGAAGCAGGTCGACAAAGCGCTCAGGATCCAGAGCCGACTCGAAGAACAAAAGCCCCTCGCGGCACTGGTCGTAGAACTCGGATGGGTCTCACGGAACGCCATCGAGTGCGCGCTGAAGTCGCACCGGAGGCAGCTGCCCATCGAGGAGATCCTTCTCGAAAAGGGCGCCGTCACCGGCGACGAACTCGAGCACGCCCGCGAGCATGCGCGCAAGAACCCGGGCCACACGGTCGTGCAATCGCTGATCGAGATGAACTTCGTCGCCGAGCGAGAGTATCTCAGCGCGTGCTGCGAGCGCTACGATCTCCCGTTCGTCGAAGCCGACGCGAATCTCGTCGACCGACGCCTCTTGAAGAAGGCGAGCGTCCAGTACCTCACGCGCCACCGGATTCTCCCCCTGACGACGGACGACGCCGGCCAGATCACCGTCCTGGTGGACGACCCGGAACAGCCGGATCTGGTCGTCGAGATGAGCCGTCTGTTTGGGGGCCCGGTCACCCTGGCTCTCTCGACACGTGCCGGGATTGAAGAAGCCCTCGCCGCGCTCGCCGGCTCCCGCCCCGAGTCGGGTGCCGTGCCCCACGGCTCGATTCAGTACCACAAGATCCAAGAGGATCTGGATACCGAGAAGACCACCAGCATCGTCGACCACATCTTCCTCAAGGCGATTCGGCAGGGCGCGAGCGACATCCACCTCGAACCGATGGCGTCGAAGATGCGCGTACGTTTTCGCATCGACGGCAGCCTCGTGCACGTTACCGACTACCCGAGCGCCTACGCGGGACCCATCATCTCGCGCATGAAGGTGCTCGCGCAGGCCGACGTCGCCCAACACCGGATTCACCAGGACGGCCGCATCTACGTCCGCGACGGCAGCGAGGAAATCGACTGCCGCGCCTCATTTTACGTGACCGTCTTCGGGGAAAACTGCGTCATCCGCGTCCTGCGGAAAGACCAGGCGCTCGTCGGCCTCGAGTCACTCGGACTCCCGCCACCCGTCCTGCGGACCTTCATCGACGATGTCGTCGAGCCCACGACGGGTATCGTACTCGTCTGCGGCCCCACCGGGAGCGGCAAGACGACGACGCTCTATTCGACGGTGGACAGGCTGAACGACAACTCCCGGAAAATCATCACCTGCGAGGATCCCGTCGAGTACGTCATTCAGGGCATCACGCAGTGCTCCGTGCAGAACCGCCCTGGCATCAACTTCGTCGACTCCCTCAAAGCGATCGTGCGCCAGGACCCGGACATCATCCTCATTGGGGAGGTCCGGGACGCCGCCTCGGCCGAAATGGCCATCCAATCGGCACTCACCGGCCACAAGGTTCTGTCGACGTTCCACACCGAGGATTCGGTCGGCGCGCTGGTGCGTCTGCTCGACATGGGCATCGAAGCCTTTCTCCTCGCGTCAACGATCACCGCCATCATGAGCCAGCGCCTCGTCCGCCGGCAATGCAAGGAGTGCAAGGTCCCCTACACGCCGACACCTCGCGAGGTACGAGCGCTCTCCCTCGCTCGCGCCGAACTCGAGGGCGTCAAACTCACCCGCGGGAAAGGCTGTGAACGATGCCTGCATACGGGGTACCGCGGCCGCACCGGTTTGTACGAGCTCCTGGTACTCACCGACGATATCCGCGACGGCATCATTCAACGCCTGCCGTCCCATGAACTACGCACCATGGCTGCCAAAGCGCCGAGCTTCGTTCACCTCCAAGAGGACGGCGTCTTGAAGACCATTCAGGGAGAAACCACCTTCGCGGAGGTTCTCGACAACACGCCTCGCGTTCAGGACGTACGCCCGGTTCGCGAGCTCATGGAGATGTATGGATAACCTAGTCCCGGAAAGCACCCCCACAGACGCAACACGCCAAGGCGAGATCACCCTGGTCGGCGTCATCGAGGCCGAAATCCTGGCCGGCAATGTCGAGCTCCCGCCATTGCCGAAGATCGCACTCAAAGTGCGCGAGCTGATCAACAACGATGGAGACCTCAAAGACATTGCGGCTCTCATTGAACAGGATCCGGGATACGCAGCCGCCATCCTGCGGTACGCGAACTCGGTAGCGTTCGCCGGGCTGAAGCAGGTCGCCGATCTCTCTACCGCGACGCAACGCCTCGGCCTGAAGGCGGTGGAACAGACCGTGCTCGCCCTCTCCGCACAGGAAGCGTTCACGAGCGACAACCCCGAGGAGGAGCGCATCCTCAGCCAGCTGTGGGACCACTCGCTGGCGACAGCCCTGGGGGCGCGTCGTCTCACCATCAAGGGCGTGAGTCCGGAGCTCGCCTTCCTCGCGGGCCTCCTCCACGACGTCGGTAAGGTAATCGTCCTGCGTTGCGCGAGTGACCTTCGCAAGCAGAATCCGGAGCGCTTCAACTTCTCCGATCTCGTGCTCCGCGAGTTCCTCGACGAGCTCCACTGCAGGATCGGCGATCAGTTTCTGGAGAGCTGGAACATCCCCGCGGAAGTGCGTGACGCCGTCCGCCGACACCACGACACCGAGTTTGGCGCCGACGATCTCCTCCCGGCCATCGTGTCATGCGCGGACCTGGTGGCGAGCAAGCTCGGGGTGAGCCTGCACCCGAACCCGGACGCACATCTCCTCGAGTGCCCCGCCGCCGAGATTCTGCATCTCGACGACGTGAAGGTCGCGAATCTCTTGATCGACGTCGAGGACGACCTCGAGAATTTCAAGGGGGCGTAGGCTCGCCGGACGTCTGCAGGGCGGCCCGAACGGCGGCGAGCGGCGCCTCCGGCGCCGTCTTCGCCGCCGCCTCGATGCGGTCGAGCGCCGGGCGCAGGCCACCGGCGTCCTGCCAGAGTTGCTCGAAGACATCGAGCTCGCTGGCATACATCCGATAGTGAAGGACGAGCGCGTTGTCGAGCCGCCTGTCCGTGAAGCCCGTGTAGCGCTTCCCCTCGAAGGGTAGCGCTTCAAACTCCGCACGGGCCTCCGCGAACACCGCCTCGCGAGCGACCAGGATGTGCGCCGTATCGGTTCCGGCGTAGAGGGCCTCGAGCCGAGCGACGAGGCCGCGCATGAACGTCGCGAAGCGCCGTGCGTCGGCCCACCGCGCCTCGGCTTCTCGCAGCAGTGTGGCATCCCCGCCACGAGTGGCGAAAAACTCGAGGGCGCCCCGGTGTCCGACGAAACTCGCCACCGACTCGTTGAAGACGCTCGCCCCGGCGCCCTTCAGGAAGAACGTACGATGGTACGTCTCGTGGAGCACCAGGTCGACGAGAAAAACGTCGTCGCTCTCGAGCAGATGGCGGAGCAACGGATCGTCGAACCATCCGAGGGTGCTGAACGCGGCCGCTGGCCGCACCAGCGTATCGTAGCCTTCGGCCTCGATACGCCCCGCCTCTTGCTTCGCGCGCTCGCGATCGAAGAATCCCTTGTAGGGGAGATGGCCGACGATCGGGAACCACCACACGTAGGGCTCGAGCGCGGTCCGTTTCGCGGCCGTGACGACGAAGACCGTATCCTCTGCATCGACGTACGAGAGACTCCCGAAGCTACCGCCGACGTCCAGCCCAAGGTCCGTGGCAAAGGCCCGTACCTCCTCGACCAGCACGATTTTTCGACGCCAGTCCGGATCGAGATCGTCGCGAGCCAATACCGCGGCGAACGGCTCACGTCGCCAGAGGATCTTGGCCTCGCCGTACGCGGCCTGCAGGACATAGAGCGGGGAGCAGCCCGCGAGCAGGCCGGCCAGCGCCACAAGGACCCAGCGCTGCGGACCCGTCACGACGTCACGGGCGCAACGGCAACAGGCGCCTTCGCCGGAACGTGGTACTGCAACTCGTAGAGGCGGCGATAGATCCCACGCACCTCGAGGAGCTCTTGATGGGTTCCGATCTCGCGAATCTCACCGTGGTGGAGCACGACGATCCGATCCGCGTGCTCGATCGTGGACAGCCGGTGCGCGATCACGACAGAGGTTCTGTCGGCCATCAAGGTCACGAGCGCGTCCTGAATGAGATTCTCCGTCTCGGTATCGACGCTCGAGGTTGCCTCGTCGAGCACGAGAATTTTCGGATCGTACGCCAGCGCCCGCGCGAAGGCGAGGAGTTGCCGCTGCCCGGTCGAGAGATTGGACCCGCGCTCGCGGAGTCGATGGTGCAACCCACCAGGAAGGGCGGCGATGAACGGCCACGCGTTCACCCGTCGCGCCGCCTCTTCCATGACCGCCGGCGAGATCTCATCGTTGCCGAGAGAGATATTGCTCGCGATGTCTCCGCTGAAGAGGTAGACGTCCTGCAGCACGACCCCGATCCGCCGCCGGAGGGCCGCGAGTTCCCACTCACGCACGTCGACGCCATCCACCCGGATCGTACCGCGATTGACGTCGTAGAAACGAGACAGCAGCTTGATGAGACTCGTCTTGCCGGAGCCCGTCGCCCCGACGATGGCGATCTTCTCGCCCGGCGCGACCCGAAAGGACACGTCGCGGAGCACGTAGTCGTCGTCCTTGTAGGCGAACCAGACGCCGTCGAACTCAATCGCCCCCGCAGCCGTCGGCTCGGGACTGGGCACGGCAGGTGAGACAATCGCCGGCTCGGTGTCGAGCAACTGGAAGATACGTTCCGCGGATGCCATCGCTGATTGCATCACCGCATACTTCGTACTGAAGTCACGAATCGGAATGAAGAACCGCTGCAGGTACTCGATGAACGCGACCAGGGTCCCAAGCGCCAACACACCGGAGGCGATGCCGCCCGCCGCCCACCAAATCATCAATGCGGCCGAGATACTGGCCAGCGACTCGACCATGGAAAAGAGCGCGGCCTCATAGATGTTCGACCAGTGATTGGCGCGGCGATGCTGATCGTTCAAGGCGCGGAACTCGTCGAGGCTTCGGGCCTCGCGCACGAAGAGTTGGATGACGAGCATCCCCGACAGCGCCTCCTGGAGATAGGAGTTCAACCGGGCCAACGCCTCACGAATGGCCCGATAGGTGTGCCGAGCGGCGATCCTAAAGTAGTTGATCGCGAGCAGGAGCACCGGCATCGTCGCCAGGGCGACGAGCGCAAGCTTGAAATCGAGGCTCAGCATGATCGCAACGATGCCGGCCATCGTGATGACGTCCATGAAGATCGTCATTGCCCCGGCCGAAAACATCTCGTTCATGACATCGACGTCCGACGTCAGTCGGGTAACCAGGCGGCCGATGGGATTGCGATCGAAATAGCTGAGCGGCAAGCGCTGGATGTGCGCGAACACGCGCACCCGGAGGTCGGCGAGGCTGCGCTGCGCCACCAGCATGGTGCAGTAGTACTGGGCGTAGAAGAAGCAGCACTCCCCGATGATCGCCGCGAGGTAGACCATCCCCATGAGGGCCAAGCCGTCCGCATCGCCGGTCGCGACGTGACGATCGATGGCCAATTTCAAGATGTAGGGCTGGGTCAACATCAACGCCGAGCTGATCGGCAGCAACAAGATCGAGAGCGCGAAGAGCCCCCGATAGGGGCGCACGAAGCCCCACAAACGACGCGCCAAGCGCGCGTCGTACGCTTTCCCGAGGGCGTCTTCCTGTTGATGTTCGACGACGTCGCCCGCGTTGCTCATAGCGCTTCCAACTCCTCGGTGAGACGCTGGCGCTGGTAGAGATCGGCGTAGAATCCGTCACGGTCCAAGAGCGCAGCGTGATTCCCCACCTCGATGATGCGTCCCTCGTCGACGACGAGAATGAGGTCCGCCTCCATGACTGTCGAGATACGATGCGCGATGAGGATACTGGTGCGCTCGTGCATCATCCCCCGCAGGCGCCCGAGAATACGACGCTCGGTCTCCGTATCGACGCTCGACAACGCGTCATCGAGGATGAGAATGGTCGGATCGACGATCAGGGCCCGCGCGAGCGTGACGCGCTGCTTCTGCCCCCCCGAGAGGGTGATCCCGCGTTCGCCGACGATGGTGTCGTAGCCACGCAACAACTCGTCGAGGTCGCGATCGAGCCCCGCCGTCTCCGCCGCGCGCTTGATCGCCTCCTCATCCGCGCCGGGCGCGCCAAAACGGATGTTCTCGCGCACCGTGCGCGAGAACAGGAAAGGATCCTGCGGTACGAAGCCGATACTCCGGCGCAGCACTCCGACCGGAATCTCGCGGAGATCGCGCCCATCGATCGTGATGACCCCGGCGGTGGGATCGTAGAGCCGCGGAATGAGATCGACGATGCTGGTCTTCCCAGAGCCGGTGCGCCCCACGATGCCCAGCGTGCCACCCGCCGGCAATGTGAAGCTGATGTCCGACAGCACACGCGCACCGTTGGTTGCACCATCATAGCCGAAGTCGACCCGATGAAACGCGATCTCTCCTGTGAGCCCGGTGCCATTGGTGACGGCCCGACGATCGTCAATGGCGGGCTCGACGGCGAAGACCGCCTCGAGTCTGATGAGCGCCGCCCGGCCGCGCTGCACGATCGACAACATCCACCCGAGCGCCATCGTGGGCCACGCCAGCAAGTGCAAGTAGCCAATGAACGCGACGAGGTCGCCCAGACTGATCGCACCGGAAATGACCCGAAGACCGCCATACCAGAGAACGACGAGCGTCCCGAACGAGCTGACACCGCGCATCACCGGCATGATGGTACCGCGCACACGCGCGAGCCCCATGTTCTGCTCCGAGAAGTCGTGATTCATCGCACGAAACGTCTCGATCTCTGCCGACTCCCGCGCGTAGGCCTGCAACACATGGATCCCAGAGAGACTCTCCTGAACGCGGCTACTCATGGCCGCAAGCCCCTCCTGCACCTTGAGCGTGCGCTCCATCAGCTCGCGACTCGAGCGCTTCACGAAGGCGAGCGCGAGCGGGTACGTCAAGAGCGATGCGATGGTCAACCGCCAGTCGATCGACACCATGATCGACACGCCGTAGATGTAGTAGATGGGCGTATTGATCATGTTGAGAAGCCCGATCCCCAGCAGCAGGCGCACGGCGGTGATGTCGTTCACGAGTCGCGACATCAAGTCGCCGGTCTGCTGCCCCTGGTAGTAGGCAAGCGGCAGACGTTCGAGGTGTGAGAAGAGGTCGTTCCGGAGGTCGAACTCGATGTCGCGCCCCACGTTGAAGATGAGGAATCGGGAAAGCGTTCGCACCGTCCCCTGGACGATCGCGATGACAATGATGGCGAGTGCCAACCATGCCACCGAGCTGACGGCCTCACCGCTGGCAATGCTGTCCACGGCGGTCTTCAGGAGATACGGCACGAGCATCGCCAACGATCCGGTGGCGATGAGGCAGCCGATTCCGAGCGCGTAGCGGCCCCGGTATCGGATCATGTATGACCAGAGCCGCGTCATGAAGTCGGTACCCATACCCCAGCGACCAAGGTGACGGAAGCTCGACCGCATCGCCCATGGCGCGTAACTGCGCGCAAGGGCAGGAAGTTTCTCGGCGCGACGACATCGTGAAGATCGTCCAAGTCATCACGCTCTATCAGCCGGACTTCGTCGGCGGCGCCACGTTGGTATGCGAACGACTGGCGCGTGGCCTGCGCGACCGCGGACACGAGGTCGCCGTCTTCTGCGGGCGACCCGACCCGGCGCTCTCCCCGTACGCGACGACGAGTTGGCGTGTCGACGACACGACGGTCACCGGAGTGCACGTTGCTTCCGGGTATCCGCCGCTCGCCGTCGAGAGCTACCGGCATCCGGAAGTGATACCCGCGTTCGAGCGCATGCTCGACGATGGCAAGCCCGACATCGTCCACATCCACAGTATCCAGGCGCTCGGTGCCGATCTTCTCGCGGCCGCGTCGGCGCGCCGTCTCCCGGTCGTCGTTACGATGCACGATTGGTGGTGGTATTGCGTCCGCCTCTTTCTCGTCGATCCGGCTGGCTTCATCTGCCCACCGCGCGTCGACCCCGCGCGCTGCCACTGTGCGCCCGATGTCGACTTTACCGCGCGCCGAGCATTTCTCGATCGAATGATCACGCACGCGCAGGCGGTCCTCGCCCCATCGCGCTTTCTCGCCGACGCGATCGTCGCCAACGGCGTGCCGCGCCAGCATGTGACCATCTGCCCGAACGGTGTGGACGCCGCGCGGCGATCACCGCGCCGCCCCCGCCCGTTGCGCTTCGGCTATTTCGGAGGGGCCGACAACCGCATGAAGGGCCTCCCGACCCTCCTCGAGGCGGCCATGGAACTCGACGTCGGCGGGTGGGAGCTGGTCCTGCACGGCGCCTCGCAAGCCGTGATCCCGACGGTCGTCGCCGACCGCGTGCGCCTGCGTCCGGCTTTCTCGCCCGACCGCCTGGCCGCCGTGCTCGACGATCTCGATTGCCTGATCGTCCCGTCACTCATGAGAGAATCGTTCTCGCTCGTGGCCCGCGAGGCGTTGGCGGCTGGCCTCCCGGTTGTGACGAGTAACAGCGGGGGGCCCGAAGAGATCGTCCAGCACGGCGTGAACGGTCTCGTCTTCGCTACCGCGTCGAGCCGGGATCTCGCCGCGGCGATGCGCCGCGTAGTCCTGGAGCCGGACTTGCGGGCGATGCTCGATGCGGGCGCGCACACGACGACAGTCACGACCGTCGCCGAGCAGGTCGATCAACTCACCGCCATCTACGAGCGCGCTCTCCGGTGCGTCTCTGGCGCACACGACGCCGCCGCCGTTCGGGGCGATGCCACCAACAGGCCGGTGCACGATCCCTCCATAGACGCACGCGCCGCCCCCGGGAACCCGCGGCACGTGGCCTTCATCTGCGGCATGGATGGGGCACCGATGCGCTATCGCGTCACGAACCTGCGGGATCAATTGGCGCTGCACGACGTAACGAGCGAAGCCTGGTTCTGGACCAGCGCCGACATTCCAGCCGCCATCAGGCGCAGCGACCTGGTGATCGTGTACCGCGTCCCGATGAGTCCCTGGCTCCGGAGCTGCCTCACCTACGCACGCGCTCTCGGGCGACCCGTGATCTTCTCGTGCGATGATCTCGTCTTCGACGAGCACGCCGCCCCGACAGCCGCCCTCGCGCTCCTCCCGGAGCACCATCGACGCGGCTGGATCTCCCTCTGCGAACGCTATGCGGACACCTTGCGAGCAAGTGATCGCTTTCTCGGCTCGACACCGGCCCTCGTCGACGCGGCCCGCCGCCTGGGAGTCCCGGGGGATGCCATCGCGAACGGACTCGGGAACATGCAGCTCGATGCGGCCGAACGGGCGTCCAAGCAAGCAGCCGCGCTCCCACGCGATTCCCACATCCGACTGGCATACCTGAGCGGCACGAACATGCACGACCTCGACTTCGCGCTCGTCGAACCCGCGCTGGCGACCGTACTCGCCACCTTCCCCACGGCGCGGCTCCGGTTGGTCGGCTACCTCCGCCCTAGTGAACGCCTGGCCCCGTACGCCGATCGCATCGAACGGCTACCATTTCTCCCGTGGCCGGAGGTGTTCGAGTGCCTGAGCGATGTCGACATCAATCTCGCGCCGCTCGCATCACTCGGCGCGTTCAGCGACGCGAAGAGCGCCGTCAAGTATCTCGAAGCCGCGGTGATGGGTGTTCCAACCATCGCCTCGCCAACCCCGCCCTTTGAAGCAGCCATCGAGGACGGCAAGAACGGCATGCTGGCGGACACCAAGGAATGGGCGCGCGCACTGACCACGCTGATCGAGGACGGGCCACTTCGCCGCCGACTCGGCACTGCGGCACGTACCGACGCGTTTCTCCACTATGGACCGGCTTCCCAGGCTGACGATCTGATGGCTCTC
Source organism: Deltaproteobacteria bacterium (assembly GCA_029262315.1). Taxonomy (GTDB): domain Bacteria; phylum Desulfobacterota; class Binatia; order UTPRO1; family UTPRO1; genus JAJCZP01. Next base: position 77,481 of record JAJCZP010000168.1, read on the forward strand.
CTCGAGGTCGCGGGTGCGGCTTCACAATCGACAACGTCCGGTACTCCAACGCCCCCCGACCGCACCGTCCCGCAGCCGCCCGAGGCACCAGCTACAGGCCGCTATGACCTCGAACCCGCCATGGCGCTCCCAGGCGTCGCACAACCAGGGAGCGACGCATCGTCTCCGTTTCTGCTTGCCGGGAAAACGGTCGGCCAGACGTTCCAGGCGAAGGCCGATCGGCTCCGGCGGATAGATCTCTGCATCGGCACGGACGACCTCCCACATGCGCACACCTTGGTCGTCCACCTGACCGACCGCCCAGAGATCGCCGCCCCCGATCTCCGTCGCGTCGACATCGACACCAATACGATCAGCAACCACGCCTGGATCGCCGCCGAGTTCGCGCCCATCGAGGACAGCGCTGGGCGCACCTTCTATGTATGGGTCGAAGCAACCGGATCGAGCACCGACGACGCCGTGACGCTATGGACCTACGTCGATGGATGGGGAGAAACGCCCCCGACCGGCCTCCACCTCGACCACCGATCCGCTCCAGGAAGTCTCACGTTCCGGACGTTTCACGGGTAGGCCCCCCGACCAACAGCAAACTCGACTCGAACGTGGGGCTCGCGAGACCTGGACACAGACGGGACAACGGGACTAGCCTCGATCCAGTCTCACTCGCCTAAGAGAAGGAGCCGTCGTAATGAACCCTCGCCGACACACACCGCCCGTATGGATGGTGCACGCGTTCAGCGTGCTGCTGGTCTCCGCGCTTCTCCTGCCGAGTGTTGCCGAGGCAAGTAAGTGCACGGCCGCGAAATACAAGGCGATCGGGATCGCGGCATCGAAGAAGGCGAAGTGCAAGGCGAAAGCCGTCCGAAAGGGCGAGGACGTCGACGCGGAGTGTCTCGCCAAGGCAGAGACGAAGTTGATCTCAAAATTGGAGAAAGCCGAGCAAAAGGGAGACTGCCTGACGACGGGGGATGAAGCCGCGCTCCGCGCGATCGTCGATTCGTTCATCGCTCAATCGATGAACACGCTCGAACCGCCGCCGCCCCCGGCGGTCGGGTGCTGTGCACTCAGTGGGGGCACCTGCGTGGCATCACCCACCTCCGAACCTCAGCTGTGTCTGGACATCGGCGGTACTCCCGGCGCACCGGGCGAAACCTGCGATGCCGGCACCGGCACCTGCCAACCCCCACCGAGTAGTCTGGGTCCGTGTTGTGAATCCGGAACCTGCTTCTCCGGCCCAGGGGTGACCGCGGCGGGATGTTCTGAACTCGTCGGCTTGTTCTTCCCCAACTCGTCCTGTCTGCCCAACCAGACCTGCGGAATTCCGTAAGGGCGTCCGCACCCACCCCCGAGACCGCGACACCACCCGAGGGGGCTACACCCCGCGCCGGGTGACGATCACTTTCAAAGTCTCGGCCATGATCTTCAGGTCGAGAACGATCGAGTGATTGTAGATGTAGGCGAGATCGTACTTGACCTTGTAGGCGGCGCTGGTGTGGTACTCGCCGTTGACCTGCGCAAGCCCCGTGAGCCCGGGCTTCACCTGAAGGCGTTCGAGGTATCCCGGGATCTCGGCGGCGAATTTGCGCGCGAACCCAGGGCGCTCGGGACGTGGTCCGACCAGACTCATGGTGCCGTTCAGCACGTTCCAGAGCTGCGGCAGCTCGTCGATCCTGGACGCACGGAGCCAGCGACCCACCGGCGTGACCCTGACATCCTCGAGCGTCGCCAACACGGGACCGCTCTCGCCCTCGGCATCATGCTGCATCGTCCGGAACTTGAAGATCGTGAACGTCGCGCCCCCCTGCCCGACCCGCCGCTGTCGATACAGGACGGGTCCCGGCGAGGTGAGCCGCACCGCAACAGCGGCCGCCAGCGCGACAGGCGCGGTCACGACGAACAGCACGCCGGCGATCACGAAATCCGTCAGACGCTTGATCAGATACGCGAGATCGTCGCGCGGATTCTTGACGACTTCGACCAGTGGCACGTCGTGGACCCGCCCTGAGGAAATCCGCCCAACGAGAATGTCGTACACGGAGGGCACAACGCTCACCCGTGGCCGCCGCCCCTCTCGCAGAAGTCGGTTGACGAGTTGGTCGCGCCACGAAAACGGCGAGAGCAAGATGACCTCACCGACATCGTGCTCGGTGAGCAACTGCGGCAACGTGGCGATGGTCCCCAACCAGGGTGGCCCATGCTCCGATGGCGGCGGAACCCCATCCTCACCGACGGCGACGATGCCGACGACCTCGACGTGATGCAGACGGGGCTCGCCCACACCGCCGAGGAACTGCTCGACCTCCGCCGCGGTCCCCACCAGCAGCACGCGGATCGGCGAGGTCTCCGCGAGGCGGCGCCCCACCCACTCGCGCGAGGCCGCCACGCCGAGCGCGTTGAACAACCAGAACATCACCAACACCGATCGTGGAAAGAACAGATCGCCGACGAAGAAGTAGAGCGACGTGGCCGCCATGAGATGGACGAACAGCGCTGTAAAGCTGTTTACGACGGCGCGAAATCCGACGCGCAGCGCGCGCAGGTCATAGAAGCCGAAGATGTACAGGATCACCAATTCGGCGAGCAGAATCTCCCCAACCATGTGGCGAAGCTCGAACACGCGCGCCGGCGGTAGCAGGTCTGACGTAAACGGCACCGGGAAATAGACCCGCACGAGAAACGCCAGGACGTAGGCCGACAGCCCCCACGCCAGGTCGAACCCGAGGAGCAACGCAATCGTACTCTGCTCGCGGAGACCGCGCCGCTGCATGATCCGCTCAGTGCCCCCTGGGCGCGTCCGCGCGTGGCACGGCGCCCGGAACCCATGTCTTCGTCGACGGCAACACCCGCCACCCCGTCGGGAACCCGTGGCGAACCTCCCACAGAGCCCGCACGCGGGCAAGGAGCCGCACGGCGAGTGACACAGCGACCAAGGGATACTCGCGCGGCTCGATCCCACGGAGAAAGGCGCGCCATGGATACCGCCCGAATCCGTGACGTTGGTACAGGGTCGAGAACTCGCGCGCGAGCTGAAGTTTCCCAACCTCGCAGCGCACGCGTTGATGCAGATAGTCCTGCCAGGTGGTGGGGGGTCGGAGGTAGACGACCGCCGCGCGGTCCTTGACGAGCCGAGCGGGTCCGACCAGGACCGTCAGATACGCATCCTCGGCCAGCACGTGCGCAGGCATCGGCTCGCCGATCCCGGCGACGCGGAGAGCGTAGAAGCGGCCCGGCACATTCGAGAAATCGAAGCGATAGGGCAACGCGGCCGCTCGCGCGGCGACGCCATCGTCAGCCGCCAACGTTGCCTCCTCGCGGGCAGCGGCGATTGTCACCGCTGGATCGCGGTCGAAGCATGCGAGCAGGAGGCCCATCGCGTTCGGCCCCACACGCACGTCCGCATCCGCGAAGACGACTCGCGCGGTGCCGACGACTGCACGGATCGCATTCCACGCCGCCACTTTGCTCCGCACCGGCAGGCGCAGCACGACGACGCGGGGAACATTCCCGGGCGCGGGCAGCGTAGCCGCCCCCTCGCCGACGGATACCAATTCGAGATCGGCCGCCGCCGCGAACGCGCGCGCGTCGGCGACGGCGGCCGCCTCGGCCGCCGTCGCCGGATCGGGCCCGTTCACGCCGATCATGAAATCATAGGGCAGACCGACCTCCGCCGCACTTGCGTGCAGGCTCTCTAGTGTGTCGCGGAGGCCGATCTCGTCGGCGCACGCGGGAACCGCAACCGTGAAGGCACGAGCCTCGCTCACGGGGCCGCCCTCACACACGGGCGTGTGATCAGATACCGATGCTTCCAAAAGTAGTAGCCGAGGCCGTGCACGTGCCGCGCGGTCAATGACGAGAACAGCCGTCGAGTCACCCGCTGCTCCAAATGCGCGATCACGGCGTCCGGAACGTACTCGACCGCCCAACCGGCTCGATACATGCGAAGGCAGAGATCGACGTCTTCGGGACCGTAGAAGATACGCTCGTCGAGCAGTCCGACCTGCTGCAAGGCCGCCCGGCGAATGACCTGGCAGGCGCCAATGACATAGTCGACGCGGCGCGGCGCAGCATGATCCCACCACCGCAGCTCGACGTCACGTGCGATTGCCCGCCCCCACCGCTCGGGAAGGCGGCGGAAGATCTTGTCGAGCACCGTCGGAAACCGACGACAGCTGTACTGCAGGCCCCCGTCAGCGTCGACGAGCTTCGGACCCACGAGACCGACGTCGTCCGATCCGGCAAGCTCGTCAACGAGCACGCGAAACGCATCGGGCCGGGGCACCGTGTCGACATCCAACAGCGCAACGAAGTCTCCGCGAGCGGCGCGGAGCCCCTGGTTGCGGGCGGCCGCAACGCCGCGGTTGCGCCGATTCCGGATCACGACGCACTCCGGATGCTCCAACAAGAACGCCGCCGTACCGTCTCGAGAGCCGTTGTCGACAATGATGATCTCGGCCGCGAGGCCCGCGGTCGCCGCCGGCAACGCCGCGAGACATTCCGCGAGCAACCGCCGCGAGTTCCACGTAAGGATGATGATCGAGAGCTGCGGATTCGCATCTACGTACATCGTCGCACCAGCGGCGCCACCGCGCCCCTCCGTTCCTTCCTGACGAACGAGCCGCCGCGGATCTGTCATGACCGCTGCCGGCGCACTCAACGCCGGGTCGTCGACGCCGAGCAAACACCGCCGGACGAGCTGCACATACACACGGGCCCTCTGCTGCGCGCCGGGATCGGCGCGCAGCCACGCACGCGCGCCCCAAAAGACGGTCTTCGCGGCGAAGCTCGCCCCCGCCAGGAGGCGAAAAACTCGCTCGCGCGCTCGCCCCTCGTACGACCGGAAGAAACGGAGCGTTCCGGCCATCACCGCCGCATCGCGCACCTCGCCATAGCGGCGGGCACCGCTCCGGTTGCCGTAGTGCAGAATCGTCGCGTCGGGATAGTACACGACACGCCAGCCCCCATCGTGCACCCGGCGGCAGAGGTCCAGATCCTCGCCATACATGAAGTAGCGCTCGTCGAATCCGCCGAGCGCCGCCAACACACTGCGGCGGCAGAGCAGAAACGACCCGTATAGCCAGTCGACGTCGGCGACCCGCGCCGGCGCCGCACCCCGCGGTCGACCGCCGAAGCGCCGATCGCGTACCGCCTCGCGGACGAGCCCACCGATCGAGTGAAAGCGATCGACCGTGGGCTGCACGTTGCCCTCCGCATCGACGGTGCGACACCCGAGTACCCCGATGGTGGAATCGGCGTCCGCGAAGGCGAATGCGCGCTCGATCGCGCCCTCGGACACCACGACATCGGGGTTGAGGAACAACACGAACGCTCCTCTCGCCGCCGCAAGGCCCTGATTCGCCGCACGCGCGAACCCCCGATTGCTTTCGTTCTCGATGACCTGTGCCTCCGGCACTGCCGCACGAACGACGGCCGGCGTCTCGTCACCCGAGGCATTTTCGACGACGATCAACTCGGCACCCGCGGCCAACACCGGCTGCAATGACGCGAGCAACGCCGGCATCTCCTCCGCGCTCGACCACGTGACGACAACGATGGTGAGCTCGGAAAGAGTTGGAGCGCCGACAACCGTGCGAGATTCAGCCGTCACTCGCGTCGATGGCATGAAGCGCGTGGCACACGTCGCCGAGCAACACGGCATACGCGCGCGGCACCTGCTGCCCCAAGATGTCGAGATCGTGCTCACCCACGAGCCGACCACTGATCGCCGCCAGCTCTTGGCGCGCCGCCCCGACGGCGCGCTCGCCCGCAGCCGAGGGGGTATAGATGCCATGACGGCGGGCCATGGCCAGGTTCCCGAGCGTATGTCCGATGATCTGGAGCTTCGCAGCATCGGCGTTCAACGCGGCCAGCGGAGTCCCGGCGCCGCCGAGATGGGTGTCGATCAGCGCGGTCTCGGCCGTCAATCGATACACGGATGCCAGCAACAACTTCTGCACGCGTGCACGCAAATCGCGCGCCTGGTACCCGTTGGTGACGGCCTCCAGGACACCCTGCACCGCATGCGTGCCGTTGCAGGGAAATTGCTGCAGGGCACTGCGGCCGTAGGGTTTCTCACCGCGCATCGCGGCGAGCGTTTCCGCATACCCCTGCTCGGCGGCCTGCGTTGCCGCCTCGACGATGGCACTCACAGTAAAGGTGCGCCCATCGGCATTGACAAACCGGTCGTCGTCCGGCCGCATCTGCGCGGTGAAGACGCTCAACGTCCACGACAGCTCGCTACCCGCAATCGCTGGACTGAACAGCGCCCGCGCTCCGGCGTAGAGCTGCGCGCGGGTGGTCGTCCCGAGGGGGCTCGCGAACGCATGGTCGTGGGGGACGCCGACGGCGTACATGATCTCCAGAAAATGATTCGGATGGGCTTCGACACCGAGGGGGAACGCGGGGTAGCGCTCATCACCGCGACTGACAGGCTCCATCCACGTGCGCATGACGAGATCGAGCACTCGTTCGTCCCCATGGCGCGCCTCGCGACCGAGCGGCAGCACGGCATGCATGAGAACCCACGGATCGTCGACGATGAGCGCTCGCTCGACGACAATGGAGCGCAGCTGCTCGCGCGTCGTATCCAGCGCGTCCCCCGCGCGAGCCACCCGCCCGAAGGCGCACTCGGTACCGACGAGCACCGCGACCTCCGCCGCCAAGCCAAGAAAGCGGCGGCGATCGAGTACGGGCGCCCCGCTCACGTGCGGCGCTCCCACAACCGTCGCCACATGCCTCGGGACGAAGGTCCCGGGTCGTTCGGGGTCTCGGCCCGTGCCGTTGCC
>JAJCZP010000169.1 GCA_029262315.1 Deltaproteobacteria bacterium
TGCCGGCAGCGGCGGCGGTGGTGGCGGAGGCGGAACGGTTTCCACCGGCTCTGGCGCCAGGTACGCGTGCACCACGTTGAAGCCACTGACGATGAAGCGCCGCGGGCCGCTGTGCTCCACGCTCGCGTCGATATCGGCCCAATGGTAGTTGCCGTACAGGCCGACGCTGGTGGCGGGCGTGATGCGATAGTTGACGCCCATGCCGGCGTTCCAGCCTGGTCCCTCGTCGGCGATCGGGCCGGTCATGTCGTGATACCAGCCGCCCTGTGCGCTGAACCACGTCTCGATCGGATCGCCGAGCAAGGTCAGCTTCGGACCACCGGTGCCGATGAACATGCTGGCCGTCTCATTGTCGCCGCTGACCGACCGCTCTTGCTCGGTCGGCATCACGGTGAACTGCGGCTGCGCGATCAGCGACAGCGCGAGGTCTTCGCGAAGGAAGAATCGATAGCCACCCGAGAAGCCGATGCTGCCACCGACGTTGCCCTTCACTGACTTCCTGTATTTCGAGTACGGGACGACGGCGCCGATATTGGCGTCGGACTCCCATGCTCCGTCTACGGCAGACGCGGCTGGCGCGTTGCCGATCACTCCCAGCATGGCTACGAGAGCCACGATAAGCAGTTGACCCATGTTCCCCCCTCAGAACGCGAGTTAGGCGGCGAAATGACCGCCGCAATCCCCCCTAGGTGCCACTGACGGGCCCACTGTGCAACTCGGGCCCCAGGAACGCGGCTTGACAGCGGCCGCTCCCCGGCGAATTCTGCCCTGACTACTGCGGGCGGAGGATCCCATGGCAACCGATATCGAGTCAGTTCTGAAGGAGCAGCGCGTCTTTCCGCCGCCAGACGAATTCGCGGCTAGCGCCCACGTCAAGAGCCTCGCGGAGTACCAGCGTATCTATAAACTGTCCGTGGACGATCCCGAGGCTTTCTGGGCGGGAATCGCGCGCGAGCTCGACTGGTTCAAGCCCTGGGACAAGGTGCTCGAGTGGGAGCCCCCGAACGCCAAATGGTTCGTCGGGGCCGAGTGCAACATCTCCTACAACTGCCTCGATCGGCACCTTTCTACCTGGCGCCGGAACAAGGCCGCCATCATCTGGGAGGGCGAGCCCGGCGACATACGTGTTTATACGTACCAGATGCTCCACCGCGAGGTGTCGCGATTCGCGGCTGGGCTGAAACGGCTGGGCGTCCAGAAGGGCGATCGCGTCGCGCTCTACATGCCGATGGTGCCCGAACTCGCCATCTCGCTCCTGGCCTGCGCGCGCTTGGGCGCAACGCACTCCGTCGTGTTCGGAGGGTTCAGCTCCGATGCGCTCCGCGACCGCATCAACGACGCGCAGGCGAAGGTCGTCATCACCGCCGACGGAGGCTTTCGTCGTGGCGCACCGTTTCCGTTGAAGGAAGCCGTCGACAAGGCGCTGACCGAGACGCCGTCGATCGAGAAGGTCGTGGTGGTGAAGCGCGCCGGGAACGATGTCGTCATGAAGCCGGGGCGCGACGTGTGGTGGGACGACGCCATCAAAGACGTCTCGGCGGATTGTCCGGCCGAGCATCTCGACGCCGAACATCCGCTCTTCATCCTTTATACAAGCGGCACCACCGGCAAGCCGAAGGGCGTCGTCCACTCCACCGGTGGGTACATGGCGCACACGTACCTGACGTCGAAATGGGTGTTCGATCTGAAGGACACCGACACCTTTTGGTGTACCGCCGACGTTGGGTGGGTGACCGGCCACAGCTACATCGTGTACGGGCCGCTCGCCAACGGCGCGACGATCCTCATGTACGAGGGCGTGCCGAATCATCCCGAGCCCGATCGCTTCTGGGACATCATCGAGCGTCATCAAGTGTCGGTGCTGTACACGGCGCCGACGGCGATCCGCACATTCACACGCTGGGGCGACGAGTGGCCGAACAAGCACGACCTCTCGAGCCTGCGCCTCCTCGGTACGGTCGGCGAGCCGATCAATCCCGAAGCCTGGATGTGGTATCGAGACGTCATCGGCGGCAACCGCTGTCCGATCGTCGACACGTGGTGGCAGACCGAGACCGGCGGCATCATGCTCACGCCACTGCCCGGTGCGACGCCCACGAAACCCGGGTCCGCGACCTTGCCGTTTCCCGGCGTCGTGCCTGAAATCGTCACCCACGACGGCAAGCCCGTCGGCGACAACGAGGGTGGCTATCTCATCATCAAGAAGCCGTGGCCCGGCATGCTGCGCACGATCTACAACGATCACGAGCGCTTCAAAGAGCAGTATTGGAGCCAGATCCCGGGGTGCTACTTCACCGGTGACGGCGCCCGGCGCGACGAGGACGGCTACTACTGGGTGATGGGTCGCATCGACGATGTCGTCAACGTCTCCGGGCACCGGCTGAGCACGATGGAGATCGAGAGTGCGCTCGTCAGCCACAAGCAGGTGACCGAGGCCGCCGTCGTTGGACGTCCCGACGAAGTGAAGGGGCAGGCCATCTCGGCGTTTGTCACGTGCGCCGCCGGGACCAAGCCCGATGATGCTTTCAAGCAGGAGCTTCGGAAGCACGTGGCGAAGGAGATCGGCGCGTTCGCCAAGCCCGACGACATTCGCTTCACCGACTCGCTGCCGAAGACCCGGAGTGGGAAGATCATGCGACGCCTTCTCCGCGACCTGGCTGCCGGGAAGGATACGGTCGGCGATACGACGACGCTCGAAGACTATTCGGTCCTTGCCAAGCTCCGCGAAGATGAAGAGTAGGCGCCGGTCGCTCGCGACCGGGCGTGCGGCGGAACGGACCTGCGGCCCGTGGCGCTGACGCTACACAATACGCTGAGTGCTCGGGTCGAGCCGCTCGAGACGAAAGAGCCTGGCAAGGTCGGGCTCTACGTGTGCGGGGTGACCGTGTACGACCGCTGTCACGTCGGGCACGCCCGCTCGTTCATCTTCGCCGATACGTTGGTGCGCTACCTCCGCTTCACCGGCTACGAGGTGAATTTCGTCCGCAACATCACCGACATCGACGACAAGATCATCGACCGCGCGCACAAGCGCGGCATCACACCCGAAGAGCTGACGGCGGAGACCATCGGCTACTTCCACGCCGACATCGCCGCGCTTGGCTGCGTGATGCCCGACGAGGAGCCGCGCGCCACGACGCACATTCCCGACATGCTGGCGCTCATCGCGCAGCTCGAAGAGCGCGGCCTCGCGTATGCGTCCGAGGGTGACGTGTACTTCGCCGTCGGCAAGCTCGAGGGCTACGGCAAGCTTTCGAAGCGGAAGCTCGATGAGATGGTCGCCGGCTCACGCGTGGAGGTCGGCGATCGCAAGCGTGAGCCGCTCGACTTCGCGCTCTGGAAGGCCGCCAAGCCGGGCGAGCCCTCGTGGGACAGCCCGTGGGGTCCCGGACGCCCCGGGTGGCATCTCGAATGCTCGGCCATGAGCACGCGCTATCTCGGGCAGCCGTTCGATCTGCACGCCGGTGGCGAGGACCTCATTTTCCCGCATCACGAGAACGAGATCGCGCAGTCCGAAGGCGCGACCGGGGTCCCGTTTGTGAAGCACTGGGTGCACCACGCATTTGTCCGGATCGATCAGGAGAAGATGTCGAAGTCGGTCGGGAACATTCTGTCCATCGACGAGATCGTGGGGATGGTGCCGGTCGAGGCGGTGCGCCTGTTTCTGATCTCGACGCACTATCGGAGCCCGCTCGACTTCAGCGAGCAGGGCGTGCGCGAGGCGCAGCGTGGGTGCGAGCGATTGCACGAGACACTGGCGCGCCTCGAGCAGGCGCTCGGCACGCCGACGGCCGTTGCCGAGGGGGCTGAGAAGGACGCCAACGTGCCCGCGGCGGTGCGTGACTTTCGCGATCAGTTCGTGACGGCGATGGATGACGATCTCAACTCCGCGCGTGCGACCGGCGTCATCTTCGAAGAGATTCGCGAGATCAACCGACTGCTGGATGCCGGCGAAACCGAGACCCTTGCCGCGCACGGTGCCAACGTCGCCATGCTCGGCGGGGTGCTCGGTGTGATTCGCACGCCGGCGCAGGCGTATCTCGATGAGGGGAAGAGCCGGCATCTCGACAGCAGTGGCGGCGACGGTGCCGAGATCGAGACCCTGATCGCCGAGCGGAACGCCGCCCGGAAAGCCAAGGACTTCGCGCGCGCCGATGAGATTCGCGACGAGTTGCAGGCGCGCGGTATCGTGCTGAAGGACGGCGCGGGCGGGACGACCTGGAGCGTGCAGTAGAGCTTAGGCCGGCGACGCCGGAGGCGGAGCCGGTGTGCCCGCCGGCTCGCGTCCGGTGATGGCGATCGTCACCCTGCCCCACCATGTTCCGGCGACCATGCGCAACAACACGCGTTCGTCGTCGGCGGAGATCCAGAGATCGGCGTGCTGGATCTTGGGTTGCTTGTTCTTGCGGCGTTCGACCTCCGTGCGTGGAACGAGCGCCAGTCCGAGGTGGAGTTTTCGCGCCCGCCAGCGGCGGCCCATGAGGTAGATGTCTTCCTCGCCCGTCGGCGTGACCGTCATCGTGTAGACCTTCCAGCCTTCGAAGACCTCGTAGGTTTGCGGGGCGTGGATGTTGGTGGGGAGGTGCTTCACCACGTAGGCGATGCTCGCGGGATCATGGAGTGCGCCGTGCAACTCGGCTTCGCCGTGGCGTGGCTTTCGCCCCGGACGCTCGAGCCGTCCGATCAATCGTGCGTGTGTGTCGTCACGTTCGATCCAGGTCCGCCGCCGCCGACTATTCTCGTCCTGCGCGAGATAGAACGTGCCCGGAGCCGTCGGGTCGATCGGGACCACCGCATCGAAGCTGTTCCGCATCCGCCAGAAGAGATCGAGAAAGGCATTCGTCCGCGCCTTGCCGCGCAGATGCACCGCGCGCCCGGGGGCGTCGCGATCGGGCGCGATCACGAGCTCGGCGTGCGCAACGGGAATGCCGTTCCAGCGGGCGCTGAACAAAAAGCGTTCGCCGTTGTCCGCCGTAGGGGCGCGCGGCGCCGCGGTATCGGCAGCGGGGCCGCGCGCGAGCGGCCCGCTCGTCAGGATGAGGGCGACGGAGAGTGCGAGGAGTGTCCGGTACCGCATGGGGAGGCCTCGGGCGCGTCATCAATGGTCGCCCAGCGCGGGCGGCGAGTCTAGAGGCGGTTGCCGCGCTGCGGCGTTCCGGGCGAGAGACGACCGCAACCAGTACTCGGCGGGTTTGTTGTCATCCATGTCGAGGGTATGCGCCTCGGCCATATCGAGGCAGACGCCTCGGGGGAACGGCCGCGAGGCCGGAAGGAGGCAACGATGCGGTACTCACTGTTGGCAGCGGCAGGTGCGCTGGCGTTTGTGTTCGGATCGGCGGGGACGGCGGCCGCAGGCGATCACGGCGTGTCACTGCACTTCGGCGGCTACTTTCCCGGCGTGCACTTCGGGTACAATCAGGCGCACGCCTACAGTCACGGGCCGCATGCCAAGCGGCACTATGACCGCGGGTATGGATACGGGCGCGGACACGGCCGACGGCATGGCCGCGGGCAGCACGCCTACGATCGGAAGCATCGGCGCAACGGCCAGGGGTACGGGTATCGTGACGACCGTGGTTACGGGCGCGGTCACCGGTCGCGTTGTCGCTAGGAATGCGGAACGCGTGGAGCGGGCCCCCCGGGGCGGGGGCCCCGCGCGGGGCGAATAAAATACCAAACCCGCCAACAAGTGTAACACCCCCGCGGGGGCCCGAGGCGTGGCGGAGA
>JAJCZP010000170.1 GCA_029262315.1 Deltaproteobacteria bacterium
GGATCGGCCCGGGAGACTTTTTCGGTTTCTTCGCGAACCTCCTCTATGGCCTGATCCCGTACCGGATGTGGCGCGCGTGGCGCCCGGACGAGCGGTTCCCCGCCGCGCCCAGCGACTGGGCGTTCTTCTACCTCACCATCATCACCGCCTGTCTGGTGTGTGCCGTCGTGGTCGGATTCGGGCTCGAGATCCTTGGGTTCGTGCCGTTCGCCGTACTTGCGAACGTTCTCTTCCTGAACAACGTGGTCACAGCAGGCGTGTTGGCGCCGCTCCTCCTGCGAGTCCTTCATCCGCGCGTGAGCCGGGCGCGATTGCGGTACACAGATGTACTCGGTCCACCGCTACGGATGGCACCGCGAAGACGTGCGCTTGGAGTCGTGCTCGTCGTGGTCGGAAGTGTCATGGCGTTCGTCGCGGGGAATGTGGTGTCCGGGGGGTGGCTTCCCCCAGAGGTGCTGTTCGATCTTCCCGCCCGTGGACGGCTCGCCATTGCGGTGATGCCGTTCCTGGCGTTGGCCGTCCTCGGAGTGCTCCTGCTCTGATCATGACCGGGCTGTCACTCAGTGTTCGCGAGTTGCATTGTCGCTACCTTGATCCCGACACTCGGGCGCTTTCCGGAGTCTCGTTCAGCGCCGCGCCTGGCGAGACCGTCGTCGTCATGGGCGAGAGCGGGGCCGGGAAGTCGACGCTGCTCCGGTGTATCAACGGACTGATACCGTCGTTGACGGCCGCCGATTGCCGCGGGCAGATCGTACTCGATGCCGTGCCGATCTTGGGTCAGCCGGTGGGCCTGCTCGCGGGGCGCGTCGCGATGGTCTTCCAGGATTTCGACGCCCAGCTCTTCTCGACCAACGTGCGTCTGGAGGTCGCCTTCGGTCCCGAGCAACTCGGGATTCCCGGCGCCGAAATCGAGCGTCGGGTGGCGGCCAACCTCGCGTTGGTTGACCTCGCGGACTGCACGACGCGCGATCCCTCCACCCTTTCTGGTGGGCAGAAGCAACGGCTGGCGGTCGCCAGTATCCTGGCGATGCACCCGGGATTGCTGTTGCTCGACGAGGCCGCCACCGATCTCGATCCAGCGGGTCGTCACGATCTCTACGAGACGTTGCAACGCCTCCGGAGCGGGCGCCTGACCATGGTAGCGGTCGAGCACGAGATCGATCCGATCATGGGTGTCGACCAACTCGTGCTCATGCAGCGTGGGCGGGTAGCCGGACGGGGACGTCCCGTCGAGTTGGTACACGACCTCGCACTCTTCGAGCGTTGCGGGGTGCGCCCGCACGATCTGGCGCTGCTCGGTGCGCGGTTGGATATCGAGCTTCCGCTCGAAGTGGATGCCGCGATCGAGCGGCTGCGGCCCCGCCTGCCCACGGGGCTAGCCTCGCGGCAGTCTGCGGAGGGCGGTCGTGGGTTGGCCCTGGGCCTGGGGCCGGTGCCGCGTGTGATTCTGCAGGTCGACCAACTCGGGTGTACCTACGGTGGAGCAGCGCCGGTGTTGCAGAACGTCACCGTCGGCATCGGTGCCGGTGAGTTCATCGCGTTGATCGGTCGGAACGGTTGCGGCAAGACGACGCTCGCCAAGCATTTGAATGGGCTCCTCCGCCCGGAAGAGGGGACCGTGCGCCTGGACGGCGTCGATCTCCAGACGCTGCCCCTCGAGCGGGTGGCGCCCGAGGTCGGGTACGTGTTCCAGAACCCCGATCATCAGTTGTTCGCGTCAACGGTCGCCGAAGAGGTGGCGTTCGGACCGCGGAACTTTGGCCTTGCCGGTGCCGAGTTGGCGCAGCGGGTGACCGACACTCTGACGGCCGTCGATCTCCTGGCCCTGCGCGACGAGGACCCTTTCTTGCTGAACAAGGGTGCGCGCCAGCAGCTCGCCGTGGCGACGGTGCTCGCCATGGCGCCGCGCGTGCTCATTCTCGACGAGCCAACGACGGGCCTCGACTATCCGCAGCAGCGTCGGATGCTCGATCTATTGGCACGGCTCCACGCGGGCGGCACGTCGATCATCGTGATTACCCATAGTCCGTGGGTGGTCGCGGAATACGCCGAGCGGGCGCTGTTGGTGGGGGAGGGCTCTCTGCTCTTCGACGGCCCGCTCGCGGCGTTGCTCGCCGATGACGCGCTGTTGGCTGCCGCCGCGTTCGAGCTCCCACCCATCACGCGGGTCGCGCGAGCCCTTGGGATCGAGGGTCGCGATGTCGCGGCGGTCGCGCGAGCCCTCGGCGGGGGCGGGTGAGGCATGGCGCTCTCACTCTACGTCGAGCAGCCGAGCGTGCTGCATCAGCGGCATCCGATTGCGAAGGTCCTGGCGATGCTGCTGCTCTTCGTGGCGACCTTTGTGCTCGACGATCCGCTCATGCTGGCGCCGCTTGCCGTGCTGGTGTTGTGCGGCGCGTGGGTCGGGAAGGCGTTTGGGATTTTGTGGCGTCTCCGCTGGATCATCGGCCCGGTGTTCGTGTTCACCGTGCTGCTGTGGACGGTGTTCTACCCGGTGCAAGCCAACGAGCCGGTGACGCGTGCACATGCGTTTCGCTTCGGGCTCGGCATGGCGACCAAGCTCGAGACGTTTATCCTGACCGGCCTGGTGTTCCTGGCGACCACCACGGTGGAAGAGTTCGCCTACGCGCTGACGCGACTCGGTGTGCCGTATCGGGCGAGTTTCGTCTTGACGCTCGCGTTTCGACTGGTGCCGGTATTTCTGGACGCGGCACTGACGGTGCGTGATGCGCAGCGCTGTCGCGGGCTGGATTTCTCTCGGGGTGGGATCGTCGCCCGTATCGCGCGGTATGTACCCGTGATCGTTCCGGTGTTCATTGGCGGTCTGCGGCGTGCAGACCAGATGGCGTTCGCTCTCGAGGTGCGGGGCTTCAGCGCGGAACGGAAACGAACGACGCTTCCGCGCGCGCCGGTCGACGAGTACGATCTGCTGCTCGTCGGGGTGACGCTGGCGCTCGCTGTCCTCTACCTCGCGTTCTGGATCCGGGGGGTTGGCGCCGTGGGGTCGTGGTGAGGGGGCGTGGCCGCGTGGCCTGGGCGTTGCTGCTGGCGGTTCTGGTGCTTGCCTCGCCCGGCGATGCCAACGCGTGGGGTTTGCAGTCGCATCGTTGGATCGCACGGCGAGCCGCCGCGCTCGTCACCGCTCGCTGTCCGTCATTGGTCGTGGGCTTCGAGGCCGAGCTCGCCGATCGAGCCGTCGAGCCCGACACGGTGCTGAAAGCCCGCCACGGACGTGCGGAGACGGTTCGACATTTTCTCGACCTGGACGATTACGGCGAGCCGCCGTTTCGGGCGTTGCCGCAGGACTACGAGCGCGCGATCGCGCGTCACGGCCGGGAGACGGTCGAGGAACGTGGGGTGCTCCCGTGGTACGTCGCGGCGCTCGCGACGCGATTGCGCACCGAGCTGCGCCGCGGTGCGCTCCCCCAGGCGCGCGTCACGGCCGGGTACCTGGCGCACTACGCCGCGGACGCGACGATGCCGCTGCACGCCACGCGCAACTACGACGGGCAGCTGACCCGTCAGCGCGGTTTGCATGCTCGTATCGAGCGGAAGCTCGTGGATGGGAACTTCGAGCGCTACTCCGCGCGTGCCGAGCGCGTTCGCTATCGGACGCCGATCGCTCCCGAGGACGCGGCGGCGCGGATGTTCGAGGCGCTCCGCCAGTCGTACGATCTCGTCGCTCCGCTCCTCGCGGCCGATCGCGCCGCGCGGCGCGGAACACGTGTCGGCAGTACGCTCTATTTCCAGCGACTCGAAGTCGACGTCGGCGACGATCTCGCGCGTCGTCTCGGCCGTGCGGCCGCGCTCACCGCCGCGGTATGGGACGGGGCATGCGCGTCGCCGCGCCCGTGAGCTTCAGCGCCTGGGCGTGGGGATCAACAGCGGGCATTTCCCGCGCGCGACGGCTACAGTGTCGCGAGGGCGCTCTCGAACGCCGCGTATGCGTCGGCGTTGAAGAGTACGAAGCGGACCTCGGTGTGCGCGTCAGGGTGTGCGTGCAGATGGGCTGCGGTGGCGCCGAGCGCGATTGGGGCCGCTTCGTCGAGTGGATAGCCGTAGACCCCCGTGGACACCGCGGAGAAGGCGAGGCTTCTGATTCCGTGGGCGACCGCGAGTGCAAGGCTGTTCTGGTGGCACGCGGCAAGCAGGATAGGGACGTCGGGTTTCTGGCTGTAGACGGGCCCCACCGTATGAATGACGTAGCGTGCGGGGAGTCGGCCCGCGGTCGTGATCACTGCCTGACCTGTCGGCAGACCGTCGGGCCAGTGCTCGGCGCGGAGGCGCCGGCACTCTGCCAGGATTTCGGGGCCGCCCTTACGATGGATGGCGCCGTCCACGCCGCCGCCGCCGAGCAGGCCCGAGTTCGCGGCGTTCACGATCGCATCCGTGCGCGCCTCGGTCAGGTCGCCCTGCGCGAGTACGATGGCGGTGCCCCCGATGGTGTGTGCGCGGCTCATTGTGCCGAGGCTCAGCAGTATCACGGGTCCGGTCGCAGATTCACGTCCGGGTCCATAGCGGATGGCCCTTCCAGGAGCCACAGAGGTAGGCCACGCGGGGCTACCTTGCACTGCGAGCGCTCCGTCCATAGCATGCGCCGCGCGTGACTAACGAAATGACGAGTGACGAGCCCCGACGGGTGGTCGTGACCGGGCTCGGCCTGGTCACTCCGCTCGGAACCGGCGTGGAGAAGAACTGGGACGCACTCGTCGCCGGCCGGTCGGGAATCGGGCCTATCACCCGCTTCGCGTGCGAGGATTTCCCGTCGCGCATCAGCGGTGAGGTGCAGGATTTCGATCCAGCCGATTTCATCGAGCGTCGCGAGATCAAGAAGATGGATCCGTTCATCCACTACGCGGTCGCGTGTGCTCAGATGGCGATGGATCAGGCGGGCTTGACCGTGGACGAGGCCGAGGCCGACCGCGTTGGAGTGGCGTTGGGTACGGGGATGGGCGGCATTCTCAGCATCGAGCAGTACCATACGCTCTTTCTCGAGATGCGGCTCCGGAAGGTGTCGCCGTTCTTCGTCGCAAAGCTGCTTCCGAATCTGGCCCCCAGCCGGATCGCGATGCGCTTCGGAGCGCGTGGCACGAACTACGCGCCCTCGAGCGCGTGTGCATCGGGTGCGACAGCCATCGGCGAGGCCTTTCGTCACATCCGTCACGGGTATCAGGACGCAATGATCGCCGGGGGCAGCGAGGCCGCGCTCTGTGGGCTCGGCGTTGGCGGTTTCATCGCAATGCGTGCGTTGTCGACCCGCAACGATGAGCCCGAGCGGGCGAGTCGGCCGTTCGATGGCGAGCGCGACGGCTTCGTGGCTGCCGAGGGGGCTGGGGCGATCGTGCTCGAGTCGCTCGACCACGCGCAGGCGCGTGGCGCGACGATTCTCGGCGAGGTGATCGGATACGCCGGCAACAGCGATGCGTACCACATCACGACGCCGTCGCCGGGGGGTGCGGGTGCGGCGCGCTGCATGCAGCAGGCGCTCGCCGACGCTGGAATCCCGCCGAATGCCGTCGGGTACATCAACGCCCACGGCACCTCGACATCGTACAACGATGCCGCGGAGACCGAGGCAATCAAGGCGGTGTTCGGCGAGTACGCCTCGCGGATCCCGATCAGCTCCACGAAATCGATGACGGGCCACATGCTCGGTGCCTCGGGCGCGGTCGAGGCTGTCTACGCGACACTGGCACTCGCGCGCGGCATCCTGCCGCCGACCATCAACTACGAAACGCCCGATCCGCAGTGCGATCTCGACTACGTGCCAAACGAGGCCCGCTCCTCGACGGCTGCGATCGCGCTCTCCAACTCGTTCGGCTTCGGCGGCGCCAACGCCTCTCTTGTGTTGCGTTCGTGGCTGGCCTGACGGTTGCTCGTGCGGCTGCCCTGACGGCCGAGGGGGCCGTCGCGTCAGCCGCTCCTACTGCTGGAGCGCAGGATCGCGGATCATGTACGTCGTGTTGGCGCGTGCGGCCAGCTTACCTGCTGCCCAGATGTCGACTTCCGCGTAGGCGCTCCGCCGGCTCGAGCGCAGGACGTGTGCCTCCGCGACGACGGTGCCCTGCGGGATCGGCTCCAGGTAGTTGATCTTCATCTCGATCGTCAGCAGTAGCTTGCCGACGCCGTAGATGCTCATGAGGGCGGTGGCGACGGCACTGTCGGCCAGGCCGAAGCTGGCGCCGCCATGCATGACGCCGCTCGGGTTGCTGAGCTCCTGGCGGTTCTCGACTTCCATGCGCGAGTACCCTTGAGCGACATCGACCAGGCGGAAGCCCATGAAGCCGGGAAAGTACGGACGCACGTGGACGTTGAAGCGCTCGATGATGCGGTCGCGTGCCTCGGGTTGTAGCTCGGGGTAGGTGCGGCCGTGGCCGCCGGATCGCAGGTCTGCCATGGGTTCCTCCGAGGATACTGTGGGTGAGAGTCCTCAATGATGCAATCGTGGGCCGGACGACGGCGCACGCTGGCCGTGGTATGTCGCTCGGGCATGCTTGAGCCGCGCGAGCAGAGGATGGGTGGCGTGTCGCGAGATTCCGTGCCCCGCGGATCGCGCACCTCTGGCCCGGCCTCGCGTCTGTCGGTCCCGATCGCGGCCAGCACGGGGCGGCGATGACGGTGCCGCCGCGGTTTCTCGACCGCCGGGTCTTCGTCGTGGTTGGCAAGGGCGGCGTGGGGAAGAGTACGGTGGCGGCGCTGCTCGCGCTTGCGCTCGCCGCCCGGGGCAAGCGCGTCCTGCTGGCGCAGATGGAGCCTGGGCGACGTCTTCCCGAACTCTTCGGGCTCGACGGAGAGCTCCAGGGCCCCTCCGAAGCGCTGCCGGGGGTGAGTCTCATGACGATCGAAGGCGAGGCTTCCCTCAGCGAGTATCTCGGCATCGTCTTGCCGGTGAAGCGGGTTCACAAGCTGGTCGTGACGAGCAAGCTCTACCATCACTTCGTGGCAGCCGCGCCCGGCTTGCGAGAGCTTATGACGGTCGGGAAGATCTGGTACGAGGAGCAGCGCATGGACGGCGAGCGTCCGTGCTGGGACGCGATCGTCGTGGACGCGCCCGCGACGGGCCACAGCCTCCAGTACCTACGCATGCCGCAGGCCGCGGCGACGGCCTTCGGTCCGGGGCTCGTGCGGCGGGAGGCACTCCGGGTGATGGAGCTGCTGCGCGACGAGACGCGTACGGTGGTGTGTCCGGTGACGACGGCCGAGGAGATGCCCGTCAACGAGACGCTCGAGATGTACGCGCAGCTCCAGGGCGAGCTGGCGATGCCGCTCGGAGTCTTGTTCGTGAACCGCGTGCACGTGGCCCCCGTGGCTGCCGACGCGGTGTGCGCGCCGCCCGCGAAGGCGCCCGCACTGGTCGGCGATGTGCTGCGGTGCGCACGCGAGGAGGCTGGCTGGGCCAGTATCAACGCGCGTTACCTGGCGCGCCTCCACGAAACCATCGAGATACCTACCGTCGAGCTGCCGTTTCTCTTCGCCGAAGAGTTCGGGTTGGCCGAGGTGCGTACCCTGCTCGGCACCGCGCTTCCCGGATTGGGGGAGGCATGAGCACTATCGAAGCGCTCGTCCGCGACCACCGGGTTGTCGTCTGCGTTGGGAGCGGCGGCGTCGGCAAGACAACGACGGCGGCATCGATTGCGCTCTGGGGGGCCATGCAGGGGCGTCGGGTCGTCGTGCTGACGATCGATCCTGCCCGCCGCCTCGCCGACTCGCTCGGCGTCGGTGTTCTCGGGGACGAGCCGCGCACGGTCGAGCCCGCGGTGTTCACACGGCTCGGCATGAAGGTCCCGGGCTCGCTGGCGGCGATGATGCTCGATCAGAAGGGCGCATGGGATCGGCTGGTGGCGCGCCATGCGCCGTCCGAAGAGGTCCGTGCACGCATTCTCGACAACCGATTCTACCGCAGTTTGTCGGGGACCTTCGCCGGATCGTACGAGTACATGGCGATCGAGCAGCTCTGCCTCCTCGACGAGAGCGGGGGCTACGATCTGATCGTACTCGATACGCCTCCGACCAAGCGGGCGATGGATTTCTTCGAGGCACCGGAGCGCATTCGCGAGTTTCTCGATCGTCGGGTCGTGCGATGGTTCGTGACGCCCTACATGTCGCAGGGCTGGAGTGCGGCCAAGGCCATGAACCGCACAGTGGGGTTTCTCTTCCGCCGCTTGGAGGAGGCGACCGGTGTGTCGGCGTTGGCCGAGATCTCGGACTTCTTCTCCGCGATGAGTGGCATGTTCGACGCTTTCGCCGCCCGGACGCAGACGATGCACGCACTGTTGCGCGCGTCCTCGACCGCGTTTCTGCTCGTGACCGGTCCGGAGGAGCAAGCGCTTACCGAAACCGAGTTTTTCTCGCGACGGCTCCGTGAGATGAAGATGTCGTTGGACGCCGTCGTGTTCAATCGGGTGCACCGAGAGTTTGCTGCCGATCCGGAACTCTTTCCCGGAGGGACGGTCTCTCGAGGTGATGAAGCGCTCATTGAAGACGTGCTGGCGAGCGCGGGCGATCTCGACGGTATCGATACGGCGTGGCTCGCGCGGAATTTCGTGGACTACCAGTTGCTCGCACGCGGCGAAGCTCTGCGGATGGAGCAGTTCCGGAGCGGGCTCTCACGCCGGCTCCCGTTCGTGACGGTTCCGAACTTCGAATCCGATCTTCACGACGTGGCGGGCCTGGTGGGCATGCATTCCGCCTTGTTTGGACGCGGCGCGGCGAGGCGTCCGCGGCGCTCCGGTTCGAGCCGTCCGCCTGCGAAGCGCGCGTCGTCCGCTTCCTCCGGAGGACGTCGCCCCGCGAAGTGAATCCGCGGATCGGCGTGCGGATGGCACGCAGTCCCAAAGAACGCGCGTCGTGCCGACGGTGGGTTTGCTAGCGCCGCGGCGCTGGCGAGGCGGCGACGAGGGGAGGGAGCGAACCGGCTCCCTCGGGCGCATCGTTGCCGATCTCGTATCCGGACTGATAGCTGCCCCAGCTCCGGCAGCTCGTGCAGAAGGCGGTCCAGTCCTCGCGGTGATGGCCGCAGACCCGACAGTGGAAGGCCTCGACGGCTCCGGCGGCGAGTGCGTGCCGAAAGGCGACGACGGCGTCGTCGGTCGCGCGTCGCCGGACATGCAGCTCGGCGACCAGCGCATGATACCCCGCCAGGCTGTTCCACGGGCCGCCTACCTTCTCGAGCTCGACGGCGGCGTCGTCCAACGAGCCGGCGCGAATGAGGCGACGGGCGCGGAACAAGCGTGCGGTGCCGTCCTGCGGGTTCTGTTTCACCAGGCGGCGGGTGAGCGCGTCCAGTCGATGCTCGCGTGGTCCCCCGGCCAGGAGAAGCTCGAGGCGTTCGAGGATGCCGGCGCGGGCGCCGCGTCCGAGTGCGCGCCGCCACACACGCTCGGCTTGTCGTGGTTGACCCGACTCGAGCAGAATATCGCCGAGAGTGACCGCCGCCGGTTCGAAGTCCGGATGCGCGCGCACGAGAGCGCGAAGCGCCGCGATCTGGGCGGGAGGGTCGGTGATGGCGAGTGCGGCTTGGTAGCGCATGCCAACCAACCATCGCTCGGCTTCGAGGCGTGCCTCGGGCTCGCGGAGCAGCGACAACAACGCCTGCTGCGCGTCACCGGCTTCGGGCCAGCGTTCGGTGCTGACAAAAGCATCACGGAGCGCCGACAGGATGGCGGGACTTGCCGGATCGGCGCGACGGGCAAGTTCGAGGCTCTCGATGGCAGCGGCGTCCTGGCCGAGGCCGCATTGTGCGTTGGCGAGGAAGAGCAGGAGCTTCGGGTCGTGTCCGCGTTTGTCGAGGCCTTCCTGCAGAACTTCGAGCGCGCGCGTGTAGTTGCCGTCGTCGAGGTGCGTGTGAGCAAAGAGCAGAAAAGCGGAGAGGTCGTCAGGATGGTCGCGGAGCGCTTTGGCCAGCACCGCGCGCGCGCGGTCAAGCTCGCCGAGCCATGCGAAGGACAGGCCTTGCTCCTTGCGGTTCTGTTGGCGCTTGGTTCGTCGGGCGGAGCGTTCGGTCCGCCAGCCGGAGAACGCCCGCCGTCCGGCAAAGACGATGGTGAGGGCGAACATGACGCTGACACCCGTCATGAAGATCGCGAGCATGAAGATCGGAAGCGGGGCCGACCACTGGTTCGTGGCCGAGAGGCGGACGGTGATCTCCTCCGGGTTCAGGTGCAGGAGATACCCCAGACCGACCAGCGTGGCCGCGATGGTCGCGAGGATTATGGTCAGACGGAACATGGGTGTGAGGTTCTACCTAGCCCGGATCGACCGGCCGTTCCACTGGCCCGCGAGGGGTGATCGCCCTCAGGCTTCGGCGCGCCGTGCGCGCGATTCTTCGGCCTGGGTGCGCAGCGGCTCCGGCAGTTCGACCCGTGGGGCGTGTTCCCAGAGACGCTCGAGATCGTAGAATCCGCGTGTGTCGGGTTGAAAGACGTGCACGATGACGTCGGCGCCGTCGATGAGGACCCATTGGCCGCGGGTCAGGCCTTCCATCGCGTTCGCGGGGCTACCGCCGCTCTTGAGTGTCTGCGCGACGCCCTCGGCGATGCTTTGGACCTGCCGGTCGGATCGCCCCGAACACACGATCAGGTACTCGGCGATCGAGGTGAACTCGGCGACGTCGATCACCACCAGGTTAGTGGCCTTCTTCTCGAGTGCTGCCTCGGCGCAGAGGATTGCCTTTTGCAGCCCAGCCGGGGTTGGCGCGTGGGGCTTCTCCGGGCTCAACGTGGGGGGGGCCTCCGCCCCGGAAGCTCTCCGCCGTACAGCGGGTGGGTGGTCAGGTAGGTCGCGACCGCTTTGGGCACGAGGTACCGAATGGAACGACCGGAAGCCAGGCGCTCGCGTATGTCGGAGGCGGAGATCATGAGGGCGGTAACCGGGACGAATGCGAGTTCGCGTCCGGAGCGGTGGGCGAAGGCGCTACGCGAAGAATCGTAGCAAAAGGCCTTGGCCACAGCAATCGGCGGTTGGTCGATGGTGCAGCCGGGACGCGACATGACGCACACGTTGCATGCGGCAAAGATGTCGGCGAAGTCCTTCCAGCTCTCGATCTCGGCGAAGGCATCGGCGCCGAGGATGAAGGTCAGCGCCGCGTCCGGGTCTGCGGCCTGGCGCGCGCGAATAGTGTCGATCGAGTACGAGCGACCGGTCCGGTCGATTTCGAGCGTGTTGAGCGTGAAGTGCGGATGGTCGTCCAGCGCCAAGGCCAGCATTGCGCGGCGATCCTCGATCGGTGCCAGATCAGCGTGGCCTTTGTGGGGGGGGACCGCGGACAGGACGAATTCGATTCGGTCGAGGGCGAGCCGCTCGCGGACCTCCTCAGCGGCCCGGAGATGCGCGAGGTGCACCGGATTGAAGGTCCCGCCAAGAAGACCGATGGTGCGTGTGGGCGAGGTGGGCAACCGGGACGCTACTCGCGGATCTGCCCCGTGCCACGCACGACATACTTGTATGTCGTGAGCTCGCGGAGGCCCATCGGCCCGCGCGCATGCAGGCGGTTGGTGCTGATGCCGATCTCGGCGCCGAAGCCGAACTCGAAGCCATCGTTGAACCGGGTCGAGGCGTTCACGAACACCGCCGATGAGTCGACCGCCGCCACGAAGCGGTCAGCCGTCGATGTGTTCTTGGTGATGATCGCATCGGCGAGCCCGGAGCCGTGCGTGCGGATGAACGTGACAGCATCGTCCACGGAGTCGACGACCCGGATCGAGAGGATCTTGTCGAGATACTCGGTGCCCCAGTCCGCGTCGGTCGCCGCCACTATCGTGGGGAGGTGCCGGCGGGTTTCGTCGCAGCCGCGTAGCTCGACACCTCTCGCCTCGAGCGCCGTGGCGATCCGTGGCAAGAACGTCGGCGCGACGTCGCGGTGGACGAGCAAGTTTTCGATGGCGTTGCAGACCCCGGGGCGCTGCGTTTTGCCGTTGATGCCGATGCGCTCGGCGAGATCGAGGTCGGCGTCGCGATCGACATAGAGCTGGCAGATCCCCGCGAAGTGCTGGATGACCGGAATCTTCGAGTTCTCGGTGATGGCGCGGATGAGATCCTCGCCGCCGCGCGGAATGATGACGTCGATCGACTCGCTCTGCTGGAGCATGGTGCGCACGGCCGCGCGGTCGGTCGTGCGGATGAGTGCCAGGGCTTCGCGCGGAATCGTGGTCGTGGCCTGCCCCAACGCGTCGCCCAGGATGTCGGCGATGAGGCAGTTGGTGCGAAAGGCTTCGCGTCCACCGCGCAAGACGACGGCATTGCCGGATTTCAGGCACAGCCCCGCGGCATCGGCCGTGACGTTCGGGCGCGACTCGTAGATGATGCCGATCACGCCCAGCGGTACGCGGACCTGTGCGATCTCGAGGCCGTTCGGGCGGGTCCAGCTGCTGATGCTTTCGCCGACCGGATCGGGGAGCTCGGCGATCTGCTCGAGGCCCGTGGCCATGGCCTCGATCCGCTCGGGTGTCAGCGTCAAGCGATCGATGAAGGCCTTGTTTTCCCCCTCGGATGCCGCGAGATCCGCGACGTTGGCGCTCGAGAGTTCGCTCTGGCGTCTCCGGAGTGCCTCAGCGCCCGCCCGGAGCGCGGTGTTCTTGTCGTCGGTGGACGCTCCCGCGAGGGCGGGGGCCGAGGCGCGCGCCGCGCGGCAGAGTGCGATGACGTCTTCTTCCTGGCTCATGAACGTTCTCCGTCGTCCTTTCCCGTGCGCGATGCCGCCGCGCGGGGAGGCGTATGCTCGTGCGGCGCCTCGACCCCGGCGTGCGCCGTGATGCCGGTCCCGTGCGCGTCCAGGACGAGATCGTCACGGTGTACGACTTCGTCACTTATCTTGTAGCCGAGGATCGTTTCGATGTCCCGAGAGTGTTTCCCCTTGATGCGATCGAGTTCCGCAGCGCCGTAGCTGGCGAGCCCGCGGGCGAACTCCTTGCCATCGAGGCCGAGGCAGCGCACGCAGGCGCCGACCTCGAAGTCTCCCTGCACCGCGCGCAGCCCCGAAGGCAACAAGCTGCGGCCGTCGCTGGTGACGGCGCGTCGTGCGCCGTCGTCGACCACCAGACTCCCGCTCGGCTCGAGGGTATAGGCGATCCAGTGTTTCCGGCGGGCGAGTCGATCGGCTACCGGGAGGATGAGGGTTCCGACCTCCTGGTCCGCATCCATGACGGCGGACAGGACGCCCGCGGCGCGTCCATCGGCAATCACGGTGGGGATGCCCGAGGCGGATGCTTGCTTGGCGGCGGCGAGCTTGGTGGCCATGCCACCCGTTCCGAGATGTCCGGTCCCTCCAGCCATCGCCTCGATCGAAGGCGTGACGGCCGCCACCAGCGGAATGAGCGATGCGGTGTCGTCCTGGCGGGGATCGCGCGTGAACAGCCCGGCGACATCGCTCAGGATGATGAGCAAGTCGGCGTCGGCCAGCGTCGCGGTGAGCGCTGAGAGGTTGTCGTTGTCCCCGAGCTTGATCTCTTCGACCACTACGGTGTCGTTCTCGTTGATGATGGGCACGACGTTCCATTCGAGCAGCGCCATAAGCGCATGTTTGGCGTTCAGGTAGCGGCGTCGATGCGAGAGATCATCGCGGGTGACCAGCATCTGCGCCACTTGCAGGCCCTGGGCCGCGAATGCTTTCTCGTAGGCGGCCATGATGCCGATCTGCCCAACGGCGGCGGCTGCCTGCTTGAACGGAATCGTCCGTGGGCGCCCCGGAAGCGCGAGGCGAGCCACGCCTGCCGCGACGGCGCCCGACGTGACGACGATGACGGTGCGGCCATTGGAACGCAGCGCGGCAATCTCCTTGGCGAGCGCGTCAATCCGTGCGCGGTCGACGCCGCCGTCGGCGCCCGCGAGTACGCCGCTTCCCAGCTTCACGACGATCCGCTTGGCCGTGTCGACGAGCCGGCGCTTGTCCGCGCGTTGTGTCTCTGTCGCCATCAGTGCTTGGCTCCCGCTCCATCAGTCGAGGGTTCTTCGGCGGCGGTGCGGCGGGCCGCATGCACGGTCTTGGCGATGTGGCGCAGGAGTGTTTTCACCCCATCGCCAGTCACGCCTGAAACGCCGGTCAGGCTGATGCCGTGCGTCGCGAAGACGCGGACCGTCTCGTCGAAGCGTTCCCGTGCCTCGGTGACGTCGAGCTTGGTGGCCACCACGATCTGCGGCTTCCGGGTCATCGCCTCGTCGAAGCAACTGAGCTCGTGCGTCACGGCCGTGTAGGCCTCCCAGGGGTCGGCCGGGTCGGCCAGGTCGATCAGGTGGACGAGAACGGCGGTGCGCGCCAGATGCTTCAAGAAGCGAATGCCTAGGCCCGCGCCTTCGTGTGCACCTTCGATCAGCCCAGGAATGTCCGCGATGACGATCGCATCATCATCGACGCGCGCGACGCCGAGGTTGGGCACGAGCGTCGTGAAGGGGTAGTCGGCGATCCGGGGTCGTGCCGCCGAGACCGCAGCGATCAACGTCGATTTGCCGGCGTTCGGATACCCGACCAGGCCGACATCGGCGAGGAGCTTGAGTTCGAGGCGCAGCGTGCGGGCCTCGCCGGGTTCCCCGGGGTCGGCGCGCCGCGGGGCTTGGTTGGTGGAGGTGGCGAAGCGTGCGTTTCCACGTCCGCCCCGGCCTCCCTTGGCGACCACGACTTCGATCCCGTCGCGGTCGAGGTCGGCGGTGACGGTGTCGTGATCGAGGTCGATGACGCAGGTGCCGACAGGGACATGAACGATGCGCGGCGCGCCGGACGCGCCGGCCTGTTCCTTGCCGCGGCCGTGCTCGCCCCGCTTCGCCTCGATGTGGCGCTGATACCGGAAGTCGAGCAGCGAGCCGAGCCCACCGTCGGCCCGGAACACCACGTCACCACCGCGGCCACCGTCGCCGCCGCTCGGTCCACCGTAGGGGCGATACTTCTCGCGCAAGAAGGCGATGCAGCCGCGACCACCGTCGCCAGCCTTGACCGAGATCTTTACTTCGTCGACGAACTTCATGGCTCCACGGATCCATCCAAAACTGTATCTCAGCGCATCACGCCCCAACAACTGGCTGATATCTCGGGCTCATTCGGACCCCGCGGCGCTGCCCTCGCACGAGAAATGCAAGTGCAACAGGAGACGAACGGGAAGAGGGTGGGGGCCGCAACGCGGCCATTCGCCACGCCGCTGGATCTTGGTTGGTACGCCGCTGGGTGCTGGCAGCTACGCGGCTGAGTCCTGTCGGCTTACGCCGCTGGGTGCTGGCAGCTACGCGGCTGGGTAGACGCTGACGCGCTTGCGGTTTTTGCCGTAGCGCTCGAACGTCACGATGCCATCGCTGGTCGCGAACAGGGTGTAGTCGCGACCGCAACCGACATTCTGGCCCGGATGGATGCGCGTGCCACACTGGCGGATGATGATGTTCCCCGCCTTTGCGACCTGGCCGCCGAAGATCTTGACGCCGCGGCGCTGACCGTTGCTGTCGCGACCGTTCCGACTACTGCCCTGACCCTTTTTGTGCGCCATGGTTGCTGCTCCCTACTCGCCGTTCGCGCCCGCTTCGGCGCCGGCCTGAATGCCCATGACGCGTACGACGGTGAGCTGCTGGCGATGCCCTTGCCGCCGGCGGTACTTCTTGCGCCGCTTCTTCTTGAAGACCAGGATCTTCTTCGCCTTCTCGTGCCGCAGGATCTCGCCGACCACGTGGACGCCATCGACGAGGGGCGTGCCGACCGTCACGCTGCCGTCGGAGGCGGTCATCAGGACATCGTTGAACATATGCTGGGCACCAGCCTCGGCGTCGAGCTTCTCCAGGCGGACAGTGTCACCTGGGCTCACGCGATACTGCTTGCCTCCGGTACGTATGACGGCGTAATCCATTGGGGAACCACGCTAGTTATGTGACCCAACGAGGGCTGTCAACGGGCTGCCAACGGCCCGCTGACACAGGCAGGGTTTCTGGCATGCGGGAGGCCCGATCAGGGCGCTCCCCGCGGAATGGGGGAAATGATGGGGTTCCTGAAAGGCTTCAGCGAGCAGATCTATGCACTGTTGCGGATCGTTACCGGCTTTTTCTTTGTCTGTCACGGCGCGCAGAAGTTGTTCGGCTTCTTCGGAGGGCCGCATCCGGATCTTCCCTCTGCCATGGCGTGGTTCGCCGGCGGGATCGAATTCTCGACCGGTGTCCTCATCATGATCGGCCTCGCCACTGGTCCGGCTGCCTTTCTGGCGAGCGGGCTCATGGCAGGGGCGTACTTCATCGCGCACCAAGGGAGCGGCCTATTGCCAATCGAGAATCACGGCGAATTGGCGGCCGTGTACGCCTGGGTGTTCCTGTTCATAGCTTCCCGGGGCTCGGGCACGCTGAGCGTCGACGCCGCACGTAGCGGGGGCTGATCGGCGGTGTCGGGTAGTCGGGTCCGTTCTGCGGGCGAGCGAGTCGTGATGCTCGCTCGCGAGCCCGTGGCCGGCGCCGTGAAGACGCGTCTGATTCCTGCCGTGGGCGCCGCGGGGGCCGCGACGCTGTACCGCGCGTTCACGGAGGACCTCTGCGCCAACCTCGGAGGCCGATTCCGGACGACGGTGGCCTGTGCGCCGACGCTGGCCCGGCCCTATTTTCAGAGGCTCGCCGCGCGCTACGGTCTCGACCTGTCCGATCAGCGGGAGGGGGACCTCGGGAAGCGTATGCGGCGGGTGGCGGAGGACGCCCTCGGCGGCGTCCGGCGGGTCGTGATTGTCGGGAGCGACGCTCCCACGTTGCCGATGGACACCGTCCGGGCGGCGTTCTCGGCCCTGCGGCGTCACCGCGTCGTGCTCGGTCCGAGCCTCGACGGTGGCTACTACCTGCTCGGACTCCGTACGCCCGTGCCTGATTTGTTCACCCGGATGCCGTGGGGGACCGATCGCGTGTTTGCGCGCACGCTGGCCAGGTTGCGTGCGATCGACGTGGCGCCAGCGCTGCTCGCGCCATGGTACGACATCGATACCGGTGACGAGATCCAGTTGTTGGCTCGGCATCTTCGTGTCCTGGCGGCATGTGGCCAGCGGCCATGTCCGCGCACGATGCGCGCCCTCGCACGCCTGGGCGCGAGCGCATGAGTGCCCCGCATCTCGTCCTGTACAGCAAGTCCGATTGTTCTCTCTGTGACGAGATGAAGCGGGTCATCGAGGACGTGCGAGTGGATTGTGTGTGTACGCTGGAGGTCGTCGACATCGAGACCGATCCGGCGTTGATGGAACGCTACGGACACGAGATCCCCGTGCTCCTGATCGATGGCCGCAAGGCGTTCAAG
>JAJCZP010000171.1 GCA_029262315.1 Deltaproteobacteria bacterium
TTCATGGGCATGCCGTGAGAACCTGGCGGCCCTGCTTCTGGTCGCGGAATCCAGCTCGGCGATAGAGCCTCACCGCTGGCCCGTCGTCGGTGCTGCATTCAACGTGGAGCGCTTTGACCTGACGGTCTCGACATTCTCTCATTACCGCTTCGATCGCCGTGCTCCCCAGGCCACACATCCGGTGCTGAGGTCGGACGAACAGGTCATCCACGAAGGCGCTGCAGCCACAGAACTCCATACTGAACACAAACGTCGCTACCACGTACCCTGCGGGCTCATAACCTAGCGTGAGTAGCCAGACACGGCCCAGCGATGGATCGTTGAACAGGCTCTGAAAGGCTGAGCGCGCAGCGTCTCTATCCAACGGATAGTTCGACTCGGCGTAGAACTCTGCCATCAGGTCGACGAGTGTCTCAACATCATGCGCCTGCGCTATTCGGGCTTCCATGTGTAACTCCTTGGATAGAGGGAGCCGCACCTCTTTAGAAGAGCGCGCGTATCGCGCCCGCCTCAGAGCACCCTCAACTCGACGATCAGGACTTGCTCAGTTCCTCGACGCGGGATGGTGGCGACACCTGGACCCAGGGTTCGTTCCAGTGCCGACTGTACAGGGACCGTGGAACATCCGCGACGTTGATCTGGTAGAGTAGTGATCGAAGAGCCCACGTGACCCAACGAAAGTGGAAGGTATCCTCGCCATCGACATGCTGACGACGACCGCTCGTAGCCGAAGCGTCCTAGCGGTCGTCTGCATCGTCAGCGTCCTTGCTGCTGGCTGCGGCAGTGGCAGTGGCGGTGGCGACACCCCGGTGGAGGTGCTCTTGGCCGTCGGTGAAGAGTTCGGAGCACCGCTTCCCTTCGGGGGCCGCGTGTCGCGTCCGGTAGTAATGCGGAAGGTGGGGGAGGACCCATGGGCCGAAGTCGAAGGTCCGCAAGGGATCTTCCTGAGAGGTGTCGTCTTCTCGTCGCCTGACACTGTCTGGGGGTTCGGCGTTCAGGACACCGGGCTCGCGCTGGTCCGAAGCGACGACCGCGGTCAGTCATGGCGCGACGTGACTGCGACGCTTCCCCCTCTCGGTGGAACCGCGCTTCTGTTCGACCTCATCTTTGCAGACGAGCACACTGGGTATCTCGCGGTGCGTTTCTCGCCGTACGGCCCGGCCCCTCTGATCTACGTCACGCGCGATGCTGGTGCGTCTTGGAACCGTGTCGAAGTCCGCACCGTACCCTTCGGCGGCGAGAGGGTGAACCTTCTCGCGCGAGACGGAGCCATCGAGCTGCTGCGATCCGACGATGGAAGAGCCTACGTCGAGCCCATCGACGGAACGCCGAGCCTCCCTCAAGTGTTGGCGCAGGACGGCACGGTCGGTTCCGCTTCATCAGCAGCCACGGTTGGCGCGCGGGGGTGGGCGGCCGTCACGGTAGAAACCGACCCGGTTGAGATCGCGCCGCTCCCCGCCATCTTCTCCAGCGTTGCGCCCGGCGAGCCCTGGATCGAACAGCCGATCGAGGCCACCGGGTTCGTGCGGTTGCGCACGCTCGATATGTGCTCCGCGAGCACGGGCGTTGCCAGTGGGCGTGAGTTTGGACCCTCCACCCGCCGCCCCATCATCCTGCACACCGTTCCGGACGGAACCCGGTGGATACGAAGTGTCATCGACGGCGTGACCAGCGAGACAACTATCCGAGGCATCCTCTGCACGCGCAACGAGTCCGCGTGGGCGATCACGATCGATCCCGACGACGACGATGGCATCATGGGATCGAGCTTCCTGCACTCGACAGATGGCGGCGCTACCTGGGCACTCGCGAGTACATCGCTTGCGAACCGCACGCAGCTCCGTGGGCTCGCCCGCAGCACCGAGCGCGAGTAGGGCGACTGCGCCATCTACGCGATTGCCATCACCGCACGATAGTATCAAGGGCTCCGGCCCCGGTTGGCATAGCAGTGGAAGCGAGCAGCGATCTCGTGGTGACCGACCCCAATCTGGGTGCGGTGTTTCGGGTGGATCCGGTGACGGGTGACTTCACGATCGTCTCGGATGTGGGTACTGGCGCAGGCCCGGCCTTCGCGTCTCTGCGAGGCATCGCGGTGGAAGCAAGCGGCGCCCTGGTCGTGGCCGACCCGATCATGCGCGCGGTGCTTCGGGTAGATCCGGTGACGGGAGATCGCACGATCCTCTCGGATGCGGCGACGGGTGCAGGCCCGACCTTCTCTTCTGTGAGCGGCATAGGGATGGAAGCAAGCGGCGCCCTGGTGGTGACCGACCCCGTCCGGGACGCGGTGCTTCGGGTGGATCCGGTGACAGGAGACCGCACGATCGTCTCGGATGCGGGGACGGGCACCGGCCCGCCATTCCCGTCTCCGCAATACATAGCGGTCGAAGCAAGCGGCGCCCTGGTGGTGGTCGACCTCACCCTGCGCGCGGTGGTGCGGGTGGATCCAGTGACGGGAGACCGCACGATCCTTTCGGACGCGGGAACGGGCGCCGGCCCGGCCTTCAGGGTCCCGCTAGGCCTCGCGGTGGAAGGGAGCGGCGACCTGGTCGTGGCCGACGCCTTCCTGAAGGCCCTGGTTCGGGTGGATCCAGTGACGGGGGACCGCACGATCCTTTCGGATGCGGGAACGGGCGGATGCCCGAACTTCGCGTCTCCGCACGGCCTCGCGGTGGAAGCGAGCGGCGACCTGGTCGTAACCGACACGAGCCTCCCCATGGTGATTCGGGTGGATCCGGTAAGGGGAAACCGCACGCTCGTTTCGTATACCGGCGGTACGGGTGCAGTCCCGTCCTTGGTGTTTCCGCTAGACATCGCGGTGGAAGCGAGCGGCGACCTCGTGGTGATCGACTCCGTCCTTGCCGCGGTGGTTCGGATGGACCCGGTGACGGGAGACCGCTCGATCGTTTCGGATGCATGTACGGGCGGAGGCCCGGCCTTCCGGTTTCCGAGTGGCATCGCGGTGGAAGCGAGCGGCGAGCTGGTGGTAACCGACCTACAAGCGTTGGTGCGGGTGGATCCGGCAACCGGGGACCGCTCGATCGTTTCGGGTGGTTCAGGCCAGGCAGTGGGCGCAGGCCCGCTCCTGAGTTCTCCGCTCGGCACGGCGGTGGAAGCAAGCGGCGACCTGGTGATGGTCGACCTCTTCCTGGAAGCGGTGGTGCGGGTGGATCCGGCTACGGGAGACCGCATGATCGTTTCGGATGTGGGTACGGGCGTAGGCCCGGTCAACTCGTTTTGGCAAGGCATAGCAGTGGAGGCGAGCGGCGACCTGGTGGTGGTCGACCTCTCCCTAGGCGCAGTGGTTCGGGTGGATCCCGTGACGGGAGATCGAGCGTTCATCGAGTTTGTCGAGTTCGAATGCCCGACCGCCCCGACCCCCGCCTGCACGACCGGCTTCGCCAAGGGCAGCCTCACCGTCATCGAGAGATCGGTCGGCAAGGAGAGGCTGAACGCCGATCTCCGCAGGGGTCCGGCGATCACGCAGACCGACTTTGGCAACCCCACGGTCGTCGACGGCAACGCGTTCGCCTTCTGCGTGTATGACGATGCCGGTGCGCGGGTTGCGAGCCTCGTCGTCGACCGCGCCGGCGAAGACTGCGGCCCCAAGTCGTGCTGGAAGAGCATCGGCGGAGACCCGCCCACCGGCGAGGGCTACGGCTACAGGGACAGGGACGCGAGCGCGTCGGGCATAAGGAGAATGACGCTCATGGGAAACGACGCTGGCAACTCGCGGCTGCGGCTGAGCGCGGGGACCAAGGAGGTGAGAGGCCAGACGTCTCTTCCGACCGGGATCGCAGCGGCACTGAGCACGACGACGAGCGTGACGCTGCAGGTGATCGCCGACAACGGCGCCTGCTACGAAACGACGCTCACCAACGTCACCAGCCGGGAGGGCACGTTCTTCAAGGCGAAGTAGCGGACCGCGTTCCGCCCATGCAATGCATATCTGGGCGCGGCCGCGAAGCCGCCGCGCCTACGGGGCAAAGACGGGAAAAAGCGGGCGAGCGGGTTCGAACCGCCGACGTCCAGCTTGGGAAGCTGGTGCAGCGTAAACGGCGCGGGCACGCCAAGTCGTGAGAAGCGTTGTTGATTCTTGCGGTTACCCCGAATCGCCCTTGCGTCACCCGTTCCCAGAATGTCCCGAAACGTCCCGGAATGTCCCGGAATGTCCCGCGAAACCCGGAACGGTTCCGGGCCAGAAGTGAATCCGCACTGGTGCCCAGGTTATATTTTCAGTATATACCGTAAGTGCGGTTCGACTGGGACGAGCGGAAGGCGGCGGCAAACCGAGCGAAGCACGGCATCTCGTTCACCGAGGCCATCACGGCCTTCGATGACCCCTTCGCTCTCGTCGCATCCGACGCCGCTCATTCGACACCGCAAGAAGAACGACGCTGGCTGATCGGAGAATCCGACTCGGGCATCCTCGTAGTGGTCTTCACGGTCCGCCAGCCCGGAAACATGCAGCGGATCATCAGCGCTCGGCCTGCGAATAGAAAGGAGCGGCAACGATATGCCGAAAGCAAAGAGCTTCCCCTTTGAGAAAGCGCGGCGCGTAACCGCCCGCGAGACCGAAGCTGCACGCAAAGCGATCGAGAAGAAACTCGGCACCGCGCGTCCACGGCGAGGCCGCCCGCTCAAGGG
>JAJCZP010000172.1 GCA_029262315.1 Deltaproteobacteria bacterium
GAAGAGCCAACGCGGCGATGTGGAGTTACGCCGGAATGGTTCTCTGCGTGTCGGCCGGAACAGAGCGCTCCCGATCGCCGGGGTGACCAGCCAGCGTCTGCAGGAGAATGGCCTTTGCTTCGGGAGGGTGCCCGTCGTAGGGGGGAGAAACACCGGCCGCATCGTATGATGCCGGTCGGGCGGAGGGGCGATGCACGACTACCGCGGTTCTGGATACGACGTACGCGACGACATCGTTGCGTCGCAGGACCGTGCCTGGCAGGCCTTGGCTCGTGCGGGCACGTGGTGGACCGGTGCGGCGCGCGTCGCCATCGCACGAGAAGCGCGCGCGGCACGCGGGTGTGTCTTCTGTGCGGACCGGAAGCGGGCGCTCTCCCCATACGCCGTGACCGGTGACCACCAGTCGGTGAGTGGTCTTTCCCCCGCGGTCATCGAGGCCATCCATCGTATCGTGACCGATCCGGGTCGTCTCAGTCGCCGCTGGTACGACGAGGGCGTCGCCGGCGGGCTCGAAGACACCCACTTCGTCGAGTTGCTGAGTGTCGTATGCCTCGTCCTGATCGTCGACAGCTTTGCCCGGACGCTCGGGGGAGTCGCGCCGGCATTGCCGGAGCCGTTCCCCGGAGAGCCCTCGCGCGTGCGCGCGGAGGCCGCATGCGATGAAGGCGCCTGGGTGCCGACGATTCCCACCGCCGTGGGGCAGCAGCCGGAGATCGGGCTCTACGAGCCGGATGCCTTCACGCCAAACGTCGGGCGCGGCCTCTCCCTCGTGCCTGCCGAGACCCGGAGGGCCCAAGACCTCATGCAGGCCCACTACATTCCGTACCATACGGTCATCACCAATTTTCTCCCCGAAGGGCGCGCGCTCGATCGCATGCAGGTGGAGCTGATAGCGGCGCGCGTGTCCGCGAAGAATGACTGCTTCTACTGAACGACATCCCACGCGATGATGCTCCGTGCGAGCGGTCAAGAGAAACAGAGCAACGTGGACATCGGCGTCCTGACGCACCAGAGCGAGGGTGACGGTGGCATTCCCCATGGGCGGCTCATCATCGAGCTCGTCGATGCGGTTCTCGATGACGCCGCCGATCCGGCTCCGGCACGCCAGTGTCTCGAGGTCGCGGCAGGGCGCGAAGCCGTGATCGACACCGCGGGGGTGATCGCGATGTTCCACCTGAACGACCGCATTGCCGATGCCACGGGAACTCCGCTCGACAAATTTGGTTTGGAGATGCGGTTGGCGATCGGCGACGAGCTCGGCGTCAGCCAGGTCTCCTGAGGCTACGGAGCGCCGGCGTCGTGACCTTTCCGGAAGCTGCCGTGCTCATCCCATTGCTACATGCGGTGGCCATGGTGCTCTTTCCGGCCACCATGGGATTGTCCACCGCGCTCTGTCTGCGGAGCGGACCGAGCCCGTTCTCGACCGTGGCCGTGTACGAATACCTTACGCTCACGCGGATGCTCGACCGGCTCTGGCTCGTTGCCGCGACCGCCTGGGTGGTCTACGCGTTCATGCAGGCGTCGGCGGTGTCGGTGCTAGCCGTGCTCGTTGCCGCCGTGGTGCTGGGCATGGTCGGTGCCCACTGTTGGATGCACGCGACACTCGCGTCGGAGCTCGCGGTGTCCGTCGCGCGCATCCGCGACGCGGGCGCGCTCACGACGATGGCGGACGATGGCATTCTCGTCTCGGAGCGGCGTGAGCCCGATGCGGCGCTGGCGTTGCCCGCGGCCACACGCGGCGCAACGATCTACCTCGTCGGCGCCGCCGCGTCGCTTGCGCTCTTCCTCGTCGTCGCGGTTGGACTCGGCGCGGCGTCGTGGCTCGCTCGCGCTGCGCACTGCCTCCTGATCGCGGGCTTCTACGTGTCTCTCGGGGTCTTCTTCATCGACCTGATCCACGACGTCTGGCCGGGGTTTACCACCCGTGCCCGGCTCGAGCGCGCTTCCCGTTACTACGTGCAAATCTTCGAGCAGTGGGTCAACTGGGGAGTACTCGTGGCGTTTCTCACGGTGATGATCATTCCGATCGTGGGCTACGCGCGGGGGTGGGTGCCCGTTGCGGCCATCGCGTTTCCGGTTTGGATCGGCGGGTGCATTTGCTTTGCGACCTTCTTCAATCAGGTGCTGCATCGGGGCGGGCTCGTTCCCGGTAGACTTCCACTGCCGGTCTGGGTGAACGAGTATAGTGCGGTATCGCCGCTCTGGGCGCACTTCTTCACCGTCATTCACGTGGTGATGGCGGTCACGCTCGGCGGCGGACTGCTGGCGGTCGCGTCCCTGATATCCTAGCTGCCGAGGCGCCGCCGGGGGCGGTGCCTCGGCCTGGTCAGTTCGCCCCTTGCGGCTTCGGCGTGTTGACGGTGAGTTCGTTGCTGATGTTCCCCCCGCTGTCGCCGAGACTCACGGTGACCGAGACGCTGCTGTCGTTCCCGAAGCGGTAGCACTGACCGAGCTGGATCCTGCCCGCGGAGCTGTCGCCCCCGATCAGTTCGATCGACTGGGTCGTGATCGAGCCTTCGACGCCGCTCGGCGAGAACCTGAAGCGCACGTTGAGGACGCTCCCGTTGGGCGTGACGTCGCCGTCTGGGTCGGTGAAGTCGAGTTCGGCGGCGAAAATACTGCCCGGCAGACCTTCGCCGAGGCTGCATCCGTTCAACTCGCGGAGTGACTGCGTGAGATTCGAGATGACGGGCGCGGGTGATCCGAAGCCGCACTGCGCGAGCGCATCCGCACAGCAGTCTTGCGCCGTGACGCAGAACTCGTCACAGAAGCACGGCGCAGCGTCGGCCGTGCAGTTGTCGTCGCGGCCCGGGCAGCACCGACCGGCGCATGACGTCGCAGACACGCACTGCGTGCAGTCGTTGCTGCAGAGCTGGCCGGTGACGCACTGGGATTGCCCCGCTGGTGGATCGCAGGCCTCGCCGCCATCCACGGTGCCATTGCCGCAGGAGGGCGAGGACGACATCTGCTGAAAGCCGAAGTACGTGCCAATGACGCCGTTGCTGATGGTCGTGATGCAGAGGACGAAGTTGCCGCCGGTCAGGTTCTCGGAAAAGGTCAGGGAGAGCGAGACCTGGCCGGAGGTCGTAAGGAGGGGGATCTCATAGAACCCGCTGACGAAGTTGTCGGCGGTGCACGTTTCGTCGGCGATCGCGACAATCAGATACGAGCCGCCGCTGACGAAGTTGGAAGTGACCGCGGACGCACCGCCGTTCAGCGACACGGTGACGTCGGCCGTTCCGCCTGGGGTGACGCTGGTATCGCCCGATACTCCCCCAACTGGCGTCGGGGGATTGGGGCCGGGAATCGGCGCGGCTCCGACGCGGAGCGCGCCCTGGGTGCCGGTGCTGGTCTCGACCTCGGAGATGAAGTCTTCGGTCGTCGTGAGCCGGAAGAAGTCGTCCGGGAGCATCACGTTGGCGATGAACGTGAACTGCTCGGTGCATGGAACCGGCACCTCGAAGAAGTTGGCCGGTAGGGTCACGTTGTCGATGAAGGTGAACTGATCGGTGCAGGGCTCGACCGTACAGCCGTCCGCCCCCGAGCAGGAGAAGCTGTTGTCGCCCGCCAGCGGAGTGCAGACAATGAAGGCGGGACTCCCGTCGGCGCGGAAGACGTTACCGATCACGGTCTGGTCCGCTTCGTTCAAGGCAATGGCCCAGCGATCGGGGCCGACGTCCTTGTTGACGAGCACGCGTTTGCCGTCTGGCGTGCGTTGGATGCCACGCTGCGTGCCTCCCGCGCTGCAGGGGTCGGCACCGAAGCACGCGAAGCTGTTGTCCTGTGCAAGCGGATTGCACGCGATGAACGCCGGGAGCCCACCGTCTCCGCGAAAGACGTTGCCTGTGACGGCGCCGTCGGCGTCGTGCAGGGTGATCGCCCAGCGGTCGGTTCCGACGTCCTTGTTCGCGAGCACTTGATCGCCCGATGGCGTGAACTGAATGCCGCGGTCAGCCGCCCCCGCTGGGGTGGTCCCGGCAATCGCTGCTACCACAAGCAGCGCGGGCAGGAGGCCTCGGATACTCATGATGGACATCCTTTCTCCGTGTCGTGCCTTTCGATCAGGATGAAGCGAGACGCCTGCCATGGCAAGCCAGTTCTGCCGTTGTCCGCGCGGCTCATTCGCAGCGCTCGAGCGACGCGATCCAGCTGGCCATGCGGTCGAGTCCCACGTCGTCGGCGATCAACGACGACAACGGGGGCATGCTATACTCTCCACGATCGAGCATGCGATGCCAGATCGCGGAACGTTCGGGCTCGCCCGGGGCCAGGCGGAGCAGATCGTCGATGCCGAGCTCGCCGCGATCCGAGGGGACGCCGCAGACGCCCATCTCGTTCAGCGCGCGCTCGGTCCGGAAGTCGACGACCATGGCCGTTGGCCCGCCGGGGCGGTGGCAGAACGAGCAATTGGTGTGGAGGTAGCCGCGTGCCGCCGCTTCCATCTCGACGAAGGTCGTAGGTGTCGTGCGCCAGTCGAAGAGCGGTGGCATGTCGGCGAAGTCGGCGACGCGGTCACCGGATACGACGCCACGCGAGACCAGCCACGCCAGTTGATCCATCCCCGCCTGCGCGGGTTGCTCTTCGATTGTGCGATCGAGCTGCGCGGTCTCGGGGCCAAGGGCCCGGCCGGCGGCTCCCGTGTGGCAGCGGAGGCACTGTTGGCGGCCCGGGTAGATCCAGTCCTGTCCGGCGCTCTCGATCAGGCGTGTCTCGCCAAACGGCGCGACGAGGAACGCCTCGGTCTGTTCGTCGTTCCACGCGTACGAGTAGCCCTGCCAACCGCCGTCGGCGTGGTGCATGAACAGCCGAGTCTCGACGCGTCGATCCCCGAGGCTGAACTCCTTCATCAGTACGGTGCCCACCGGGAACGTCCAGTCGCCGTCGTCTTCGATCGAGGCCTGGGCCTCGGCGGGCAGTGACATCCAGCGTCGCTTGCCGGCCGCGTCGGACCAGAGCGGCAGGTTCAACTCGTAGGGTGTGAGCGCCGGGATCGCCTGCGTGGGATCGGTGGCAAGGGCACAGCCAGTCTCCGACAAGCGCGTCGGGAAGTCGCTGCGATCGGCGCTCTGAAAGCTCGCGAACCGGTAGATCGCGCCGGTGTGGTCGAGGACATAGAGCTCCCCCTGCGCGTCCTCGGCGAAGGAGGAGACTTGGAACTCGGCAAACGCGATCAGGCCAACCGACCCGTCGGGGAAGCGACCCCAGACCTGTCCCGAGCACCAGTCCGCATAGACGTAGACGCCCCGAAGCTCGTCGAGCAATGTTCCGCGGTAAACATAGCCGCCGGTAACGGCACAGCCGTCGCCGTGGGGATACACGATGGCGGGCGCAATGAAGTCCTCGGGCGTACAGGGCTCGGTGACGCACGACTCGCCCTCGACGATCGGCCAGCCATGGTGTCCCCCGGGCGTGACGCGATTGATCTCTTCCCAGCGGCGCTCGCCGACATCACCGACCCAGAGCTCGCCCGTCAGCCGATCGAAACTCCATTTCCACGGGTTACGAAAGCCGTAGGCGATCGTTTCGGCCGGGACGTTGACGCCTGGGAGCGTCTGCACCGGCACGCCCTCCGTGGACGCGTCGACGTCCAGACGAAGGAGGGTGCCCTCGACCCGGTCGGGTGTTCCGGCGTTTGGGCGGCTGTTCAGGTCGCCGATGCCGATGACGAGGCTGCCGTCGCTCGGGTCGAAGTGCAGCGCGCCGCCGTGGTGGATCGTGATCGGGGTGCCGTCTTCGCGGATCCGGCAGTTCGAGCGTACCGCGAGGATCCGCCGGACCGGCTCGGGATCGAAGCGGCCCGGCGCTGTGCGTCGAAGCTCATCCAGAACGACCAGCGCGCACACCTCGCTCGGCTCCGGATCGAGCGTTGCATACACGAACAGCCGACCGTTTTGTTGGTAGTCCGGATGGAACGCGAGCCCGAGCAGGCCGGCCTCGTAGTTCTGGGTGGCCTCCCGGTCGATGACCCGATCCCGCCAGTCGAGGGCGACGTCGACGTTGCCCGAGGTTTTCTCGATGGCGAGGATGCGCCCCTGCTGTTCAACGACGTACCATCGCGCGTCCGACGCGGGCTCCTCGACCATGGCGACCGGGAGCGTGAGCGGCACGTCGGGGAAGATCCGCTCGAGACGGAGTTGCTCGCCGAGCGCTGGCGTCGTTGGTGCGACGCAGGTGTTCGGCTCGACCATTCCCCCATTGTCGGGTGGCTCCGACCCGCCCGATCCCCCACCGCAGGCTGCGAGGAGTGCAAGTGCGATTGCCAGTGCCCACCCGCGTCGCGATCCGTGGACCTGGTTCACGCGAGGTCCGCCGTGCGGGCAGGGGCGGTCGACCCGATCCGTGACCCCGTCCATGGGCTCCGCACGGTAGCTGAACGGGGCTGTTCTCGCCACTCACGACAGTGCGCGCGCCCCGCTCAGGGGGTGGGCCGAGACGGAGGACGCTGGGGAGGCGGCACCCGCATGGTCGGCATGAGGCGATCCACGTGATCGTGCCCGTACTCGAAGGTGCCTTTGCGGAGGTTGATCCACAGCAGTTCGGGAAGGCTGAAGGCGATGCCGGATAGGCCGGCGCGAAGGGTGGCGCCACGGTCGAACGGTGCGCGCAGGGCGCCCCAGAGGGCTTGACCCGTGCCGGCGGCAACATTGGCGAGTCCGTAGAGGGGCCGCAGGGGCACGTCGTCGTCGGTGAAGAAGAGGAAGAACGCGTCGGTGTCATTGGCGCGGTACACGGTCGACGTGAGGCGATTCGATTCGCGTAGGTATACGGCTGCCCGGGATTCGTCCTCGTACATGGTGTCGACCCGGGTACGGCGGTAGGAGGGGATCTCGCCGACGGCCGTGACGTGCCAGGTCGCGAGCACCGCCTGGTGGGCCAACGCGGGGATGAAGTGCAGCCCGGACGTGGGCTCGATGTGTCCGCCGAGAGGGTGGGGAGCTTCTGGACGGTCGAGGGTGGA
The DNA here is from genome assembly GCA_029262315.1 of Deltaproteobacteria bacterium. Lineage (GTDB taxonomy): Bacteria > Desulfobacterota > Binatia > UTPRO1 > UTPRO1 > JAJCZP01. The sequence goes on from JAJCZP010000172.1 coordinate 6,959, forward strand.
CTCGATCAGCGCGAAGATCTCGGTCGCGCAGTTGGCTTCGAGCAGGTGATAGCCAAACGCATCCCGCAACGCTCGTGTGTAGGAGTCACGGGCGGTCTGCGCGCTCTCGAGATCCCGTCGAAGCTCGACGCCGGTGCGGGCAAGCGTGGGCAGCACGGGGACACTTGCACGTTTCGCCGGGAGCAACGGGTCGGCCGCCATGCGTACGGGGTGGCCGCGGTGCGTCCCCCGCCACAGTTCGACACGCCGGTTGGTGGCGGCTTCGAACCTGACGAACTCCCGCTCGGTCACTGGATCGGCGTCCAGCAGCCGGGTGCGAGCACGGACGAACCCGGCGTCTGCTTCGTCGGCGAGTTCCCGCAGGTAGCGCTGGCGACGCACGACTGCGGCGCGTTCGATCGCGCGTGCGTCGTCGGGGAAGCCGTCGAGCATGATCAGCCGACCGGCTGCCTGCGCACTGCGAATGGCTTCGAGGCGTGCCATGCCCAGCAGGAGGGCGAATCCCCAGTTCGGACCGTCCGATCCGGCGAGCGCCACGAGGCGCTCCTCGGTGCGTTCGGCGAAGCGTTGCAATTGCTCGCGAAGAGCGGGCGAGAGCGCCGTGTCGGGGACGGCATTCGCACCTTTACCCGGGTCGAGGAGTACGCCCGCTGCGAGGGGGCGAGGACGCTGCAGGATGTCGAGGGCCAGGATCTGCTGCCCGAGGGCCTCGTAGCGCTCGGAGAACCGCAGGTCTGGTGCCGGATGGATATCCTTTGCGACGCGGGGCTGACGGAGCGCTGCCGTTGGCTCCAGTAGACGCAAGCGGGATCGCAACGTGGCGATGCGCTTCTGGACAAAGGTCGGACCGTAGCGCGCCGAGACGCGCGCTCGGAGAGGAGCGAGTGCGAGGGGCAGCTGCGCCTCGGCGGCGCTCGGCGTCTCGGCGAAGAGTCCCGCTCCGCGCAGCGGGAACGGGACCCGGTTCGTGTGTGCGGTGTCGATCAGTGCGTCGAGGAGCGCACGGTCACGGGTGTGGGCGTGCAGGATGCGGGTATGAGCATCGTGGAGTAGGAACCGGCGGTTGAACGCAGCGCGGAGCTGGTCGTACGCGGCGGAGCTGACCTCGACACGCGCGACGTGGATGGTTCTGTTCTGCAGGACCGCGTAGATCCAGCGGAAGTGGCGATCCGGCGTCCGGCGGAGGTGCAGCAGGCCCGCGGCGTCGTTTTGGAAGTGATAGACGTCGTCGGCGAAGCGAACGGCGGAGTGCCCGCCGGCTGATTCGCCGACGTTCGCCTTGATGTACAGGACGTCGAAGAAGGCCGCGGCGACCGGCGCGGCGCTCTGCAGCACGAGCGCCGCCGCGAGCGCCGCGCCGAGCCTACGGCTCACTCCGGCCGAGCGACTCGGTATCCGCCGAGGACCCAGCGCGTGCGTGTCGGGTCCTCGCGGACGAGTGCCGTGGCGATTGCCCCGGCCTCGGAGACCCGGAGGCCCGATTGCGCCAGGCCTCGGCCGATCGCGACGTGGGTCGTGGGGTCGCCTTCCCAGTCGCTGATGCCGTAGTCCCCTGCGATCGCTGCCAGGTCCTGCTGGAAGCGCGCCAGATTGGGGATGGAGGTGGCGTGCGCGACAGTGTAGTCGCGCACGTCGCGCTCGTAGGCAGACTCTTCTTCCCCATCATCGGACGGCGAACTCGAGGTCGACACGGAAGAACTCGAGTTTGAAGAACTCTCCGAGCTCGCCTGCGAGGTCGAACTCTTGACGCAGCCCGAGGTGGCGATCGCAGCCATCGCGACAAGCGCCATCAGGCGCGCGGATGTTCGGCTCATTTCCTTCTCCTCTTCGTCAGGTCACTGATTGGCGACGAGCCTAGCATTCCAGGATCGTCGTGCAACGGAGCCATGATGCGTGAGGTGGCGGCCGCGGAACGTGTACTCGTATCTCGCGTACGAGGTGGCGGACGGCTGTAGAATCTACATTCCGGCCTGATTGCCGTCGGGCGCGGTTCGAGTGCTGAATGAACGAGAAGGATTCGTTGACGACTCCGTCACTGACGCGCGCGCGGATCGGCGCGGCGCTTCGGGCCCAACGGTCGCCGCTCAATCCGCGGGGGGATTCGCAAGCATCTGTAGCGGCGGGTCTCGAAGCCGAACGTCTCGCGGCCCAGCTGTCGGCCGTGGCGCCGGGGTTGGCGTTGATGCTCCAGCTCCGTGCGCGAGCCTTCGACGATGCAGCGGCCGCGGCGTTGGATCGAGGCGTTCGTCTCATCGTGTCGATCGGCAGTGGGTTCGACGATCGCCGGGCCGGCGCATGTGCCGACCCTTCGCGGTGGGAAGTGGACCACCGTGCGATTCTCGCTGCGAAAGGCGCACGTTCGATGGTGGAGCAGGTGGTGGTGGACGACCTCGACTCTGATGCCTGGTCGGAGCTTCACGCGCGCGGGGTGCCGCTCGCGCGCGAACGCACGCTCTTCGTGGTGCACAACCCGACGCTGTGGTCGTCACGGCCTCCGCTCGAATCGTTTCTGCCGCGTTTCGCAGTCGCGGCCACCGCGGGAAGCGAGATTCTGCTCAATCTTCCGGATGACGAAAACGCTACGGGCGGCGCGCTCCGTGTCGTGGCGCCGGTGTCCGCACCCGGCGGATCGAAGGCGCTCCTGGAACTGCATCGACGATGCGCGGCGCATGGTCTCGAGATAGCGGCGGCGTGGGGCACGGGGGATCTTCAGCGATGCTACCTAGGCTCGAGCGATCTCCTCGTACGCGAGTTTTTCGTGTGGATTTGGAAGAACGAAGCCCCGAGCGGCAGCGCGCGCGCGGTCTCGATGCACGACCTGCTCGGCCACTCGCCGGTGTCGGTCGGTGGTGCGGGAGGGCTCACGGCTACCACCGCTCTCGCGGCCGCCGCTGGACTCACGAGTATGCGCCAGGGGCGCGCCGCGATCCGAATCGAGAGAGCGCCAGTGCAAGTTGTCGCCAGGCCTGCCCGCGAGGCGTGGGCGCATGGGGTGGCGGCGGAGGCGTGCATCCTCCTCCGTCGCATTGCCGAGCTGCTCGATCAGTCGCGAGTGCCGCTGCTGTTGCTCGACATCTCATCGACGGACGTGCGGCGGCCCGAGGCCCACGGTCGAGGTGGGGCGCCGGCCGTGGTGCGCATCTCAGAGCCGCAGTACTCACGCCAAATCGTGGCGCCCGAGCTGACCCACGTGATCGCGCGCAGTGCCTCGGCCTGGCTGTCGGAGGGATTGGCGGTCTGGACGCAGCGGCGTATTGCGCCCGGTTCGTGTTTTCCAGACGACGTGCAGTCGGGCGCGGTCGACGAGGCCGTCACACGCCCTCGTGGTTTGAGTTTGGGCGAATGGTTGCAGCGTCCCGTGGATCTGCCGATGGCACTCCGTCCGGTGGCGCGTCGCCCGGGGCGGAGCGAATATCGTCGCGCAGCCAGTTTCGTCGACTTCTTCATGCGTTCGCGCGGACGTCGGGCCTTCTTCCAGCTGTTCGCGCTGAGTGGGCAGCCGGGGTTCCTCGAGGCGGTGGCAGGCGTGTGCCGCAGCGTCGGTTGGTCCTCGCTGGACGAGATGGAGGCTGAGTGGGAGGCGTCGCTGCGCCAGCGCTCAGGATGACGTGCCGCGCAGGACGGTCCGGAGCACGGTCTGGAGCGTACCGAGCGGATCGTCCACCTCGTCGACCGCCCGCCAGGCAATGTGTTGATCGGGACGCACGAGCAGCGCGCCCGCGCGCGCGATGCCCGCGATCCCGAGCCAGGTAGGGAGGGCAGGAATATCCTCGGCGCGCAGTTGCCGTGCGGCGACGGCAGCGTTCTCGATGCGGGCCACCGCGTCGAGCCACGGTGCGCCGTCCGGCCCCGCGAGCAAGAGGAAGCGATCGAGGGGAATCCAATCGAGGAGCGAACCGCGACCATCGGCTTCGCGCGTCCAGGTGTGTGGGAGGCGGGCTCCGGGTCGTCCTGACGGCACGAATCTCTGCGGGTGGTTGTCGGGGGCCACTTCCGCGTCGTCGATGACGGCGCCGTCCGTGTAGACGAAGCCGAGTTGCAGGCCCGGCATGTCGAAGTGTACGGCCTGGCGTTCGATGGCGGCCGCGACCCGGGTACGGCCTTCGGCGTCCGCGAGCGTGGCGTGCATCCGCGCCCGGGAATCCTCGGATCCATCGGTGACGCCGAGCGCCACGCCGACCTCGATGAGCTGGAGCGCATTGTGCAAGCTCTGATCGGCGTTCTGCTGTGCCACCGGTCGTCGCTCGATCTCGAACGTATCGAGCAGTGCCGGCGGAGCCCACTCGCGAAGGACGGCGGCGAGCTTCCAGGCCAGATTGTGGACGTCCTGGACGCCGGTGTTCAGCCCGAGCCCACCCGTCGGTGGAAATCGGTGCGCGGCATCGCCGACGAGAAAGATGCTACCGTCTCGGTAGCGCTCGGCGACCTGGGCGGTCATTGTCCACGTGCCGAACGCCTCGACCCTCAGTGCGAGGCTCGGGTCGGCCAGCGAGTCACGCACGATCTGCTCACAGCGCGTCACCGAGTAGTCGGCGGCGGATTCCCGGTCTGGATCGAATGCATGCATGTAGACCGCTTCTCGGTCGAGATCGTGGATCACGAAGACCCCGCCGCCGTGGATAGGGTCACACACGAAGTGCAGCACCCCAGGGGGATCGCCGACGATGCGGCGCAGATCGGCATGGAAGTGGATCATCAGGAAACTCTGCAGGCGCGCCGGGCCGATCATGTCGATCCCGAGCGACTTCCGGACGCGGCTACCCGCACCATCGGCCGCGATGAGGTAGCGGCTTCGTACTTCCTGGACGGTGTCGGTCTCGAGCGCCCGGATCGTCGAGGTGACGCCATCCGCATCCTGGACCGCGGACTCCCATTGGTGGCGCCATCGTGGAATCGCGCCGCCCGCGTCGGTGAGAGACCGCAGCAAGACAGGCTCGAACCGATGCTGCGAGATGTTGCGGAGTGGGGTCGGTGTGAGGGCTTCCTGGTCGGCACCCTGGTTCTCGAAGGGCAGGCTGCCAATGGCCGGCGCGCCAAGCTTCGGTACCCAGTAGACTCGTCCACCGTCCGCGGGCGGAATGGTGATCTCGCCGAGCGCATGCATGTCGACCCCAGCCGCACGGCAGATCTCGAGCGTACGGGCGTTGATGACGTGGGCCGCGGGTGCGCGCTGGGCGGTCGGGCGCCGCTCGACGATGGCGACAGAGATGCCGAGTCGCTCGAGCAGCAGCGCGGCCATTAACCCCGAAGGCCCACCGCCGACGATCAGGACGGTCGGGTCAGGGTTGACCATGCGAGACCGTCGTCGAGAGGCGTGTGCGGAGGACGTACAGGACGCCCGCGATCACCAGAGAGAGCAGGCTGAACACAAAGACGTTCTCGTCGTATCCGAAGATGTGGACGTGGATGCCCGGGACCGTGATCAGGCCGTCGTAGACGGGCGTGAGGAAGTAGGCGACCCAGAAGCCGCCGAGGTTGCAGCACTGCCACGCGGCCGAGAGCCAGAGGTTACGGATCTCGAACGGGCGCCGGAACCAGATCAGGTACAGGTTCGCGATGCCAGAGAAGAACATGAAACCGAGGAGCCACACGAGATGCACGCGGGCGTGGCCAACCCACTCTGGATTGAACGCGTGGCTGTGGCTGAAGTCACGGCCGATCGGGCCGAAGAATTCGAGCACGGTGATCGTGAGGGCCACCTTCACCGCGAGGACCGTGCGTGTGTGCGTCGTCATCAGCAGTATCCTTCCGCGGTCGGCCGTCCGAGGCCGGGGATCGCTTTGCTCGTGATGCGGATGGCTGGAGACCTGACCGCTATCGATTTCCACACGACGGCGGCGGCGTCAAAGGAGGCGGTGGGCGGTGCGGAGATACTCCGCGATCGCCCGCTCAGACCACGACCCTCGTGCGAGCGGCCGATCGAAGAACCCGCAGTGACTGCCGTAGCGCGTGACGGCGAGTGTCATGCGTGGCAGGGTCTGCATGGCCGCGAGATGCCGGTGGACATTGGCCTCGACGCATACGGGATCGTCGATGGCGTTGATGACGAGGATCGGCTTCGTGATGTCGAGAGCCACGGTCATCGGGTCGGAGCCTTGATAGTAGGCGTCCAGGCTGTCGTAGCCGGCGAGGGGAAAGACCTTGCGGTGGAAGTCGAGGATCGACGATGCCTCCAGACCCTCGTCGTACCCCGTCACAGCGCCGAGCATGGTGCGATGTGGCTCGAGGAAGAAGCCGATGAGTCTGCGTGTGAGATAGGCGTCGTACCGGGGATGCACGAACGCGAATGCATCGGGGACGTCGTAGGCGGGGCAGAGCGCGACTCCAGCTCGGATCCTGGCACGGTCCCGTTCTTCGCCGAGATAGCGTACGAGCAGGCCCGAGCCCGCCGACACGCCGACGCCGTACAGCGGGGCCCCCGGACGGCGGCGTGCGATGGTGTCGATCTGGATACGAAAATCCGCGGTCGAACCCATCGTGTTGATTTGAGGGGCCGTCAGCGGCAGGCCCGCGTGGCCGCGCCGGTTGCATGCCGCGACGACCCACCCCAACTCGTCGTGGAGCGAGGTGACGAGCCGCCGGAGCGCGTCGCCACTCCCGCAAATCGTGTGCAGGAGCACCACGACCGGCGTTCCCTGGGGTGCCGCGAGTCCGAGCCATTGGATCGAGACCGTGCCCCCATCAGGCATCACCAGTCGTTCGTCGAGGTCCCAGGACGGCGTCGACGCCAGGCCGTCTCGGGTAACGGTCAGGAGGTTCTGGAGATGCGCGTTTCGTGCCCACGGGGCGGGTTGGCAGCCCGCACGAAGTGAGGGGCACGACGTCAGGACGGCCTCGTTCCAGCCGTCGTCGCGGCCGCCGTAGCAGCTCACGCTATCGGTCGAGAGCAACTTCACGCCGCGTCGGTGTAGTGTGTAGGGTCCGGCATGTTGCGGTGGTGGTGTTGGGTGTCTAGCCGCGTCGGACGCAGAGTACTCGCCGCACGAGTTGAGGTCGGATCAAGGGTGCGAGCTGGGTGCCGAACTTGAAGTCGATGTAGAAGCGGCGCCCTCCGCTTCGGGATGTGCCGCTCCACACGTAGGGGTCGGTGAGTGTGATCGCTGGATCGAGGTGGCAGGTGCGTTCACCACAGGCGCGGTCGTGGGCCTCGTCGTAGATCGCCTCGAGTTCCCCGATTTCGGGGAGTCGCCAGTCCGACTCCTCGTCGAGGCGCAGCGCCGTGCAGTGGGCCTCAGCCTCGGGCCACGCGAAATTCTTCTCGTTGTCCCCGGCTGTCCAGACGAGATCTGTCGTGGTGTCGCGGACGGTCTCGGCGCCGAGCGCGACAAAGCGGCTCGTTACGCCACTCGACGTGTCGACGTGATCTGGGTCCTTCTCCCGCACGCACGCACAGCTGCATATCGCGAGAGCCAGCACCGCCAGGGTCCACCGCATGGTGGCACTATAGCAGTTCGGGCGCAGCGCGTCATGGACGAAGGGCGGCGCCATCGACAACCCGCCCGGGGGACCGGTCGTGGTGTTTCGCGGGAGCCCCGCCGCGGCGCCACGCGTTCCGACCTGCTCCAGGATCGGAATCCTAGGCGGCGCGTCGTCCGGCCGCGGTCGTGTGCGCGGCCTCGTGCTCGAGGCCGACCGACGCGAGCAGCTCGCGCGCTCGCCGCAGACAGGCCTCGGCCGTGAGGCCGCGTAGCTGCCGCGCGCCGAGCAATCGCCCGGCCGTGGCGTAGGTACGCGCGACCTCCGGCGTTTGGCCAAGACGTTCGCCTTCAGTGACGCTGTGGGCCCACCAACGAACTGCACGTTTCTGGTGGCCGAGCATCCAGGCCAGTCGTCCGGCCAGCCGATAGGCTTCGGTGCGCTCCCACGAGACCTTGGCGGCGCACGAGAGCACCGCGCGGAGGCTGCGCTTGGCTTGTCGTCGGGCTGTCCGTACCGCGCCGCGATCGCCGCCGGCTTGTGCGTGCTCGACGCGCGCGATGTCGTGCATCGCCTGGCTCATGAGCGTGTAGGCGAGATAGTACGGGGCGACGACACCCGGGCGGATGAGTTCCCGCGCTTTCGCGAGCGTTCTGCCGGCGGCGTCGTGGTCGCCCTGGAGCCCCTGGATCTTCGCTCGCGTGCCGAGCGCGAGCAGATTCAAGAGCTCCTCGTCGCGGCTGTGATAGTAGCGGTCGACGGCCTCGAGTGCTTGTGGGAGCTCGCGTCGTTGCAGGAGCATCCACATCTCGAGCGCGAATTGATTGGAGCGTGCCCAATCGAGGCCGTATCCGTCGGCGATGTCGCCGAGCTTGTCCCGAATGGTGCCGGCGGCGTCGAGCTTTCCCTGATGGATACGTTGTTCGCCCAGCATGCCGAGGTACGTTTGCACGTCCCAGAGCTGTCCGTGGCGGATGTTCTGCTCGACCAGATCGTCGTCGATGGTGTGCTGGTCACTCCAGTCGCCAGCGATGTGGTGGTGGATCCATGCGTAGTGCTGGTACACGAACTCGTCGCGGGGGTTGCCGGCGCGAACGAGGTCGCGCCCGATGCCGAGGATCTTCCGGGCGACCGCGAACGATACGCCGGAGTACGAGAACAGGATCGCGGTGCCGGCGTACATGCCCGAGGCGTCCTCGATGCCCGAGGGGTCGAGCTGGTTCATGCGCCGTAGGGTGCCGATCGTATCGAAGAAGAACCGCTGGGGATCGCTGGTCGTTTGTGCGCGAGCGCGGTTGTAGCGCACCTCGAGGACTTCGCGATCGATTTCGTGTGCGATGCGGCGGCCAGGACGCCCGCCGCGCGCGTACAGATGCAGCAGCACCGAGAGGATGTCCTTCGCAAAGCCGAGTTGGACGGCGAGGGGGCGGTGAGGTGCCGGCTCGCCCAGGTGCCGGAGCGCCGCGTCCAAATGCTCGACGGCCTCGGGAAGCCGACCTCGCGCGATCAGGGCCAGGCCGATGTTCTTCTCCAGAAGTGCTTTCTTGCGTGGATCGCCGCCGTCGCCATGCAAGATCTGGTAGAGGCGGGCCGCCTCACGGAAGAAGTTCAGCGCTTCGTTCGATGCGGCGGAGCGCGCGGCTTCGTCGCCGGCTTTGAACAGATACTCCTCGGCTTTCTCGAGATGCTCGGCCCGACCGAAGTGGTACGCCAGCATGCCGTAGAAGTCGACGAGGCGAGTGGCGAACACACGCTCGATCGATTCGGCGGCGCGCAGGTGCAGCTCGCGGCGGGTCCGTTGAAGGATCGAGCCGTAGACGGTCTCCTGCACGAGCGCGTGGGTGAACACATGCTCGTGCTCGGTGCGCAAAAGCACTCGCTTGGTCGAACCGGTCCGCCGGCTACTGTGCTCTCGGATGAGTTGGCGTTCGGTGAGTTGCCCCAGTTCCCCTGAGCAATCGACGGTCGTGCCGAGAATGTCGAGGACGTTGCGATCGTAGAAGTTACGCCCCAGGACCGCGGCCAACTGCAACACCTGCCGGGTCGTTTCGGGGAGGCGGTCGACGCGGGCCATGACGACTTCCTGCACGGTGCCCGGGATACGCGCGACGTCGATCTCGGCGGTGAGCTCGAGCCGGTCGCCGACCTGTTGGACGACGCCCTGTTCGATCAGCGACCGTACCACTTCCTCGATGTAGAACGGATTCCCCTCCGCCCGCCGGGAGATGAGCGCGCGCGTCGAGAAGGGGAGGTTGTCGATCCGAAGGAGATTGCCGACGAGTTCGTCGCAGGCCTTGTTGTCGAGCGGTTCCAGCTGCAGCTCGAGGTGGCGCTCGCCGAGTGCGGATCGTACCCACGTCAGGAGACGCCCGCTGGTGTCGTCGTGGCCGGGGCGAAACGCCTGGACGAAGACGATGGGGTGCTGTGCCACAAGGGGCAGGAGGGATTCGAGGAGCTTGATCGACGACAGGTCGGCCCAATGCAGATCCTCGAAAACGAGCACGAGTGGCCGCTCCGCCGCGAGTTTCCGCAGGAGCTCGCGGACGGCGTGAAAGATGAGCTTCTCGAGTGCCTCGCCCTCGATATGCGCGACGCTCGGGAGGTGCACGCCCATGAGGGTCGCGAGGAACGGGACGATCTCGTCGACCTGATCAGGGGCCACGGCCCGGACGGCGTCCTCGAGCTTGAGGACCGCGGCTTCGTCGCCTTCCTCTTCGGGGGCGTTCGCCCAGCCGCGGAATAGGTCGACGAAGGGGTGGAAGCTCAGGCTTTGTCCGAGCGAGACGCAGCGGCCTTCGAGGAATCGTACGTCCGACAATTGCTCGAGCGCGGAGATCTCGGCCATGAGGCGCGATTTGCCGAGGCCGGCATCCGCGCTGATGCTGATGGCGCCGCCGTCACCGCCGCGGACCTGTGCGATCCACGCCTCGATGGCCACAAGCTCGCGATCGCGGCCGATCAGGGGCGAAAAGATATGTTGATTCGAGCCCGCGAGCCGGTGCCGGTGGAGGCTGCGTTCTGCCGAACGCAGCTCGTAGGCGGAGACCGCGAGCGCCTTGCCTTTGAGCGTGAGAGACCGGGGCGGCTCGAAGTCGAAATCCTCGCGGGTGAAACGGTACGTCTCGGGTCCCACCAGAATGACGTGGTCGGTGGCGGCGTCCTTCAGGCGTGAGGCGAGATTGACCGTATCCCCCATGACGGTGAAGTCACGCTTCGCTTCCCCGCCCACCATCCCGGCCAGCACCAGACCGCTATTCACCCCGGCGTGCATCGAGAGCGCGCGCCCGTGATCGTGGTTGAAGGTCTCGAGGCGCTGGCGCATCGCAATGGCCGCGTTCAGTGCTTGTCGTGGCGCGCCCTCGATGGCGAGCGGGGCGCCGAAGAGCGCCATGACGATACCGCCAAGGAACTTGTCGACGGTGCCGCCGTGCTCGCGGACGGCCTCTTCCATCGTGGCGAAGCAGCGATTCAGCAGCGCGAGTTCTTCTGCGCTTGGATCGCCGGTCGTCGCGAGGCCGGTGATCTCCGCGAAGACGACCGTGGTCCGGCGTCGATCGCTGTCGCGGTCGAGTGCGCTGGCGGCCGCGACGACGTCGGCGGTCTCCGTGCCGGCGCTCGTCGGTATCTCGGTCTGAACGTCGTAGGCGGTGACGGTGCGCCCGTGGAACTCGGCTGTCAGGCGTGGGCCGTAGGCGAACGTTTCGTGTGTGCGTGTGAACGTCCCGTCGCCGACGTACACGGAGCCATTCGGCGCGACATCTTTCAGGACGTCGGCGACCTCGACGACCTCGCCGACGACCGTCAGTTCTCGTTTCACTTCTCCGCCGACGTGCCCGGCCAGGACGGTGCCTGAGTTGACCCCGATGTGCGTCCGGAGTGGGACGGGGAGTTCGCGCGCGCGGTTGAAGTCTTCCAGTGAGGCGCGCATCGCCAGCGAGGCGTTGACGGCGCGGACTGGATGATCGTCGGCGGGGAGCGGCACGCCGAACGACGCCATGATGCAGTCGCCGATGTACTTGTCGACCGTGCCGCCGTAGGCGTGGATGGTCGCTTCCATCAGAGCGAAGCACCCGTTCATGATCTCGGTGACGTCTTCGGGATCGAGCTTCTCCGACATGGCGGTGAAGCCCGAGATGTCGGCGAAGACGACCGTGGCATCGTGGCGGTCGCCACCGGTGCCGGATCCAGTGAGGGAGGAAGGGGGGGCAGTCGCGGGTGGCGGCTCGCTCAATCCGATCGCGCCCGGAACCGATTCGGTCCCTGCATGCTAAATGGTGCGGAGTAGACAGCGTCCCAGCAGAGCCCGCTCGCGTTGGAGAGCTGCACCGTGACGGGCGAGGCGAGCGCGGCAAGGTTTGGCAGGGTGAACAGCGGGCCGCGTCCACGGAGATCGATCTTGGCCCGGCCATCTTGACCCTCGGTCATGACGAGCGTGCGCACGCCCGCGGGCGTCAGGTCGACATCGCGGTAGGTGAAGCTCCGGCGTTTCTCGTGCCAGCACGGCGTCGGCCTTCGTGTATTGCAGATGTCGCCCGGCGGAGCCGTGGCCTCGGCGACCAGGCCGTCGTTGTCATAGATGCAGAGTTGGTAGCCGTCCGTGGTAAACGGATCGCCGAACTCGGCTTTCGTCGTCGCTTGCCCGTTGCCCCAGCGCCACCGTATCCGGTCACGTCCGTCGTCGTCGCGGTCGTCAATGGTGAGGGCCGCTCGGCCCGAGCCCACGGGTGCACGACACCCGACGGCCGGCGTCGTCGGGCATCCCGAACTCGTGCAATTTGCCGGGCAGGTGTCGCCGTCTTCCGTGTTGCCGTCGTCACAGGTCTCGCCGGGTTCCGTGACGCCGTTGCCGCACGTCTGGGTGTCGCAGACGTCGCCGATCTCGTCCTCATCGGCATCGTTTTGAAAGGTGTTCGGCGTCGTCGGGCAGTTGTCCCGCTCATCTGGGACCCCATCATCGTCGAGATCCTTCGTGTTGGTGACGACACTGATGATGGTGGCCTCGCAGGTGGTGGCCGCGGGGCAGTCCTCGTCGGTGAAACAGGCCGCGGGTTCGCGCAAGACACATTGCGGGCATGCGCTGTCGTCCGTGCATTCGATGGCCTGATGGACGACGCAGTGCCCCGCGTCCAGATCGCAGGTGTCCGCTTCGCAGAACGCGCCCGCACCACAGACGTCTGTCGACGGGTCACACGCCACGTTCAAGTGGCAGCGGCCCGCCGGGCTCGCGAACGGCGTGCTCTCTTCGATGACGATGAGCGGATCGGAGAGAGGGTCGTCGGCGACCGCGCCGATCACGGTGACCGTATCCGTGCAGAAATCGTATACCTGGATGATCAGCTGCGAGTTCGTTCCGTCACCGTTCAGGTCCTGGCGCCCCTGCTCCGCCTCGAGAGTGAGGAAGGTGACCTTCGCTCCATCGACGCGATAGGGCGTGCGTGAGTCGCACTCGGGGATACGGCAGGGCGTGACCGCTTGGCCGGGATTCCGGAGTTCGTCGCTGACCGCGTCGTAGACGTGGAGGACGTCGTCGAGCGGATCGGTATCGCCGGTCGGTACTCCGCCGCTCACAGCGTTCAGGTTGGTGTTGCCCTGGGCATCCTCCGGCGTGCGGACGGCGACCAGTTGCACCGGCCCGCACGGGGTGTCGGGGGAGAAGTCACCCAGGACGAACTCCTCAGCGGCCACACCAACGTTCGTGCGCGACGCGGTGTCGGCATCGTAGACTTGGAGCACGCGGTCCGCCGTATCGTCGTCGCCGCTTCCGGTGTTCAGACTCGTGCCGCTCGTTCCTTGGGCGAACTCCGGGGTGATGAACGCCACCAGCGCGTCGGCGATGGCGATCACGTCGGCCGCCTGACCCACATTCACCCAGTTCCCCGGCGGTTCGGTCACGCTGTGGACCTGGACGACCTGATCGTCCAGGTCGGTATCGCCGCTGGCGCCGTTGTAGTTCACGCCATCCTGCGGTTCCGACACGAGTGCGGCGAGCCAGTCGCGGGCGAGCGCCACGGCGGTGCCGCCGCGTCCGAGGCTCGGGACCGGGAAGAAGCCCTTCCACAGGTGGACGATGGTATCATCGGCCAGGCCGTCACCATTCAGCGGACCGGCAGGGCAGTCTTCTTCCTCGGGGGTCTCGCCGGTGAATCCCCCGAAGGAAAGCTCGTACTCCGGACTGAGGAAGGCGGCGTGGCCGCCTGCAACCGAGACGTCGCCGGCGGGACAGAGGGTCGTGACCTCGAGTTCGTCGGCATCAAAGACCTGCAGCACTACGTCGTCGAGGTCGCCATCGGGAAAGAGATCCTCGCCGAAGGAAAAGTAGTCGTTGGGATCGGCCGGCCCGTTGGTGCGCAAGTAGACGTGGCGCACCCCAGTGAAGGGCGCGAGGATGTCCGCGGCGGCGCTGTCGAACGCCACGGTGCGCGCGTGGGACGACACCGCCGGTCGCTCGGCCTTGCCCTCGGTGTCGTCGCCATAGGGCGTCACGCTGATGCGCTCGGTGATGCTCGTGAGACGGTCGTGGAGATAGACATCGTTCAGCTCGTTGAGGTCGTCGGCGCGTACCTCGTCGGCGTCGGTCACAAAAGCCACATAGCGTCCGTCGGGCGAGATCGCCGCGGCGAAGGAGTCGCGATCGAGCTCTTCGCCGGCGCTTGTCATGCTGACGCGATCGGTCCACTTCTCGAGGCGATCACGAACGAAGATGTCGTCGTCGTCGTTGGTGTCGTTCTCGACCAGGTCCGCGCCGTCACTTGCAAAGGCGACGAAGCGGCCGTTCGCCGAGATCGACGGGCCAAACGCATCCTCGCCTTCGGTGCCGAAGAAGTCCTCGTACGTCGGGACGCTTGCAGTCTCGGTGTCGCGTTCCCCGGTGTCGGTGCCGTCGAAGTCGCCGTCCTCGTCGTGGTCGCGATCGTGAACGTAGACGTTGCTGCCGGGGCCGCCTTCTTCTGGCTCGAGGAGCGAGAAGGTGGCGAGAGCCACGAATCGGCCGTCGTAGGACAGCGCCGGTCGGCCGATCGCATCGAAGCTGCCGGGCTCGCCAGCGTCGTCGACACTCACCACGACGGTGTTGCTCGTCGTGCGATCGTGAACGAAGATCTGTGCGGCTTCGTTCGTATCCTCTGCAACCAGCGTCGTGGCCGAGCTGCGGAACCCTACGTGGCGCCCGTCAGCCGATATCGCCGGGTCGAAGCACGCGGCGTCGGCCTGGTCTTCGGACTGGTCGAGACCGATGTCTGGGACGCTCACGAGCATGGTCGACGGCAGGCACTGCGGAACGGCGATGCCGTGGGAGACGCAGCGGTCGTGGACGAAGATGTCGGTCAAGAGGTTCGAGTCATCGGACACGAGGTTCGTCGCATCGCTCGCGAACGCGATGAAGCGCGCGTCAGCCGAGACTGCGGGCGTGCGGGAGTCGCCGTTGCCGCCGCTGCTCATCCCGTCACGCAAGCTCACGCGCTCGGTGTCTCCACCGAGGACGTCGTGCAGGAAGATGTCGTCGTGGCCCTCGGTGTCGCCTGGCACGAGATCGTCCGCGCTGCTCACGTACGCGAGGAAGCGGCCGTTCGGGGTGATGGCGGGCGACTGCGACGGCGAGGTGCTGGTTCCGCCTTCGAAGAAGAACGACTTGAGGCTTCCGCGGACCGTCGTGCGCTCGCCTTGCATCCATTCGGCGCCGCGGAAGAAGACCCTGCCGTCCGAGATCGCGATGCTGCGACCATCGATGCGCGGGTCGGCGTCAGCGGCCAGGTCGAACTCGCTCGCCAGATCGCCGGTGCCGAGTTCGAACACGCGTACGATACCGTCGAAGCGATCGTTGTCGCTGTTCTGCTCGCACGGCATGCCGGGTGGTGTCGATCCGAACACGTTCGCGGTGCCCTCGGACTCGAGAAACGCGAGGTGCGGTCCCTCGGTGGCGACCGCCGGGAACGTGAAGGGTGGCTCGCTCACGCGGATCACCGCGCGCCCCTCGGGTGTTCCTGGGATCATGCAGTTCGGGTGGGCCCCGAGGGGTTGTGCGAGGCCGGTCAATCGATCGCGGAAGGTGACGGCGGAGTCGACCGCGTCGCCGTCTCCATTGCGATCGACGGTGTCGAGGATCTCGCGAACGATGAACGTCCGCGCTTCGTCAGTGACTTGGAGTCCTTCGAGCGGGACCGGGTTCAGCGCTTCCATCTTATAACGGACGCAGGGCCCGCTGGCGCAGGTGCCGACGGTGCAGGTCATGGTGACGTCTTCCTGGCAGATGCCGTCGCCGAATCGCGAGAGGATCGCGGGGCCGGCACCGCCAGCGATGAGCGCGGGTGAGAAATCGAACAACGACGGGCCGCACTCTCCGCCCGGGCAGTCGGTGTCGGTGGTGCACGCGCCGGTGTCGTTGCCTCCGCCGATGCACGTCGATGCTTCGCAGCTGCTGCCGGGGCATTCGGAGTCGACGTTACATGGCCGGTCGGCCGCGGCGCCTCCGATACACGCAGTCAGGGATGCCGCGCGTCGGGCGAATCGAAGGATCGTGTAGGGCGCGTCGGCCGAGCCGAACAGTGACGTGACTCCCGGGGGGACGGTTGGATCGTTCTGCGGCTCGAAGATCGGTGCCAGCTCTCCGCCTTCGGGGGTGAACGACGCCAGGAAGGACGCGCCAGGAACGGCGAAGCCGAGTCCCAGTGTGCCGCGCATCAGACGGGGGACCGGGACGGGGCCATCGCGGATGAGGGTGCCTTCCCAGTCGATGGGCAACAAGACGTTCCCCGCGGAGTCGAGGGCGAAGCGAAGCTCGGTTTCGAGGTCCGTGCACGGAGGCATCTCATTGACGCAGTCCGATTGGTAGTCGTTCGGCGGCGGCAGCGCCGTGAAGTGCGGGAAGGTCGGGTTGACGTTCACCGTTCCGCAGCTGCCATCGTTGGCGAAGAACGTGTCGACGCAGGCCAGCACGCCGGCCTGACCAGTGCAGGTGCCGGTGGCCAGGCCGCAGGGAAGAGGATCGCCCGCCGCGGTGACGGCGACCGTTGCCGGGCCGGTCAACGTGTGGCCGTCGCCGATCGCGTCGACGAGCGCATCGGTGTCCGGAAAGCGGAAGCCCAGATGGGGGACGCCCCCGCGATCGACGAGCTCGAGGCCGGCGTCGGCGGCCGGGATGCACAGCGCATCGCTCCCGACCTCCACGGCACAGGCGGTGGTGTCGATGGCCGCGCAGGTCGCATCGCCTGTCAGTACGATCAGGGTGGGGGCCGCACCGTTCGGTGGTTCGAACAGCACTGAGACGACGTGATCGGCCGCGGT
>JAJCZP010000173.1 GCA_029262315.1 Deltaproteobacteria bacterium
GCCTACGCCGAGCTCGACGCGCGCTGGGACGCGGGCAAGGCAGCAGCGTACCCGTCGGTCGACGCCTGGAGCCGCAACTTCCGGACCGCGCTCGCAGACCGTGCCTGGGACGCAGTTGCGAGCGGCCTCGCATCCGATTGCGTCGCCCAGGACCACCGGCTGGTAGGCTGGGGGACGCTGCACGGCAAGGGGTTCACGCGCGCGCTACAGGCGATGACCGAGCTTGCACCCGATGCGCAGGGGCGGACGGATCACGTACGGTTCGCCAGCCGTGGACTCCTCACGGAGACCGTGTGGGTCGGCACGCGCGACGGCGGCGCGTTCGAGAGTCCGTTCCTCTTTGTCTGCGAGCTCGACGCGCACGGGCTTGCGCAGCGCCTCGACTTCTACGATCCGCATCATCTCGAGCGCGCACTCGCACGCTTCGACGAGATCAACGCGCCCACGGCCCTCGACCAGCACGCGGCGAGCGAGCGTCCGAATACGGCGTCTTCCCCCGAGCGATTCGCGAACAGCGCGACGCGGGCCGGGGAACACATGGTGGCCGTCCTCGCGGCACGCGACGCGGACGGCTTTCCCCCACTCCTGGCGCCTGACTTCCGGAACATCGATCGCCGTAGGCACGTGCAGCTTGAGTTCGATCGCGACCAGATCCTTGTCATGTTCCGCGAGATCGTCGAGATGACAACCTCGCCGCCGGCCTACGACGTGCTCGCGACGCGGGGTGAGCACCTGGCGCTCACCCGCATGCTCTGGCAGGGCGCCGGAGGCGACATCGGCCCAACCGAGCTCGAGTGGCTGATTCTCGCCGAGGCGAACGAACGCGGCGAATTTCGCCTGGTCGTCGCCTTCGACCCCGAGGCGCTCGATGCGGCCCGCGCCGAGCTCGATGCGCGCTGGGAGGCTGGCGAGGACGGGAGGCATGGACCGGCGCCCATCTGGATGCGCCGCTTGCTCGAGACGCTGGTCTCCCGCAACTGGGAAGCTGCCGAGCACTGGCTCTCGCCCACCGTCGTCGGCCACGACCACCGGCTGGTCGGCTGGGACACCTTGCGCGGTCGCGCCGAGTTCCTCCGATCGCTGCAGGCTATGTCAGAGCTCGCTCCCGACGCCAACATCCAGACGCATCACGCCCGCGCATCGAATCGGGCGATGATCGTCGACTCCACCTGGGTGGGTACACGCGACGGTGGCGCCTTCGAGAGTCCGTACGTCAGCGTGGTCGAGTTCGACGCGCACGGGCTGGCCGAGCGCCTCGACTTCTACGACCCGCATCACCTGGACCGCGCCCGCGCACGCTTCGAGGAGATCGCGGCGGGCACGGCTGACGCGGACCCGCGCGCAACGCTCGATCGGCGGGCCGCCATCGCGAAGCCGAACACGGTAAGCGCCGCCACCACGCGCTGGGTGGCCGCCTACGACGCGGCCGTCGCGACGGAGGACTGGGAGCCGCTCCGCCAGCTCGGCGTGCAGGAGATGACGTTCGACGACCGGCGGCGGCTCGCGCTTCTCTCCGGCGACCGCGAGATGATGATCGCGTCTGCCCGCGAGCGCGCGGCCACGGGCGCGAAGATCGAGCTGCAGCTGGTCGGGACGGCCGGCGATCGGGTTGCCATCTACCGGGCCCTCTGGTCGGGCGGTCCTACCGGGGGCCGCTTCGAGATCGAGTATTTCTCCGTCGGAGAAGTCGACGAGGCTGGGCTCATCAGCGCCTTTGTCTTCATCGACCTCGACGATCCGCTCGCTGCGCTGCGCGAGGCGTGGACGCGCTGGGAGGCGATCGATCCCACGGTCACACCTGCGCTCGAGGCGATCCGGCACGCCACCGAGGCGTTCAACGCGCACGACCGCGATCGGTTTCGAGCGAACTACGCGGACGACGTCGTCGCCGAGGACCACCGGCACGCGGGCTTCGGACGAATCGAGGGCGCGGAAGCCTACGCGGACAGTGTCGCTGTGCTCTGGGAGCTCACGCCCGGCACGACGGCCGAGGCGGGTTGGTTCTGGCCGACCATCGCCCCGGAAGGCGGTGTCACCCTGCTCCGCCGGACCGGCACCGTGTCGGACGGGGGCCCCTTCGAGAGCGAGTACCTGTGGCTGTTCCTCCTGGAGGAAGGGCGCATCAAACACGCCGAGTTCTACGAACCGGACGCACTCGACACGGCGCTCGCGCGCTTCGCGGAGTTGCGGCCGGACGGGCCGCGCGAGACGTCGGGCGCGGTGGCGCAGCCGGCGGCCGTGGGGAGCCGGGCACACGGCGCGCCCGACCCCTTCGCGGCGCTCGCGAAGCCGAACGCGGCGACCCGAGCGCTCGACCGGTGGGGAGAGGCGTTCGACGCCGGCGTCGACACGGGCGACTGGCACCCGATGGAGCGCCTCTGCGCGCCGGGGATGGTCTTCGAGGACCGGCAGCGCCGCGCCCTCGTCTCCGGTGATGCCGCGCTGATGACCGCCTCCGCCCGCGAGCGGGCCGCACTCGGCGCTCGGCCCGAACTCTCCGTGGTCGGGATCGCGGGTGAGCGCGTCGCCATCGGCAAGAGCCTCTGGGCGGGCGGCCCCGCCGACGGCCGCTTCGAGGTCGAGTTCTTCACGGTGACGGAGGTCGACGAGGCCAACCGCATCACCGCGATGCTCCTGATGGACATCGACGACCCGATGGCGGCACTGCGCGAGGGCTGGAGGCGCTGGGCGGCGATCGATCCCGTCGCTGCACCGTTCGTCGAGCTCTTCTCGACCGGTGATCCGGGCAGTCGGGACCTCGACGTGTTTCGCACGGTCTATGCCGACGATCTCGTCGTGGAGGATCGCCGTCGCACGGGCATTGGTCGGATCGAAGGCCTCGAGGCGTACCACAAGGCCGCCGACGTCTTCTGGCAGCTCGCGCCGGACACGCGCGTCGAGCTCGGTCAGTACTGGCCCGCCTACGATCGACACGCGGCACTCCTGACCCTCCGTCGCACGGGCACCATCGCAGACGGCGGCGGTGCGTTCGAGAGCTACTCCCTCGTCCTTTCGGTAATGGGCCCCGACGGGCGCATCAGCCACCAAGAGCTGTTCGAGCCCGAGGCGCTGGACGCCGCGCTCGCTCGCTTCGAGGAGCTACGGCCCGACCCACTGCGCATCCTGCCGAATGCGGCGACGCGGGCTCACGACCGCTGGTACGAAGCCGTGCGGTCCGGAGACTTGTCAGCTGCCACCGCGATGCACGAGGCGAGCTACACGATGGACGACCGTCGCCGTTTGGTCCGCCATGAGCATGGCCGCGAAGGGGAGATCTCCAACGCGCAATGGCTCTTCGAAGGCGGGTGGCGGGCGACGCGGACGCTTCTAGCCACAGCGGGCGATCGCCTGGCGCTGCAGCGGATCGTGTGGACGCGCGGTGAAGCGGGCGCCAGCTCCGTGGTCGAGAGCATCGAGCTGGACGAGGTCGATAGCGAGGGGCGTTTCGTCCGGATCGTCGTATTCGACGCCGACGACCGCCCCGCGGCAAGCGCGGAGCTCTTCGAGCGCTCGACGGAGGAATGGCCGCGCTGGGTCGGCGAGTTTCTGCGTGCGATGAACGAGCACGATCTCGTCCGCGTTCGCGCCGCTCTGTGCGACGACTTCGTCCTCGACGATCACCGCCGCACCGGCATGGGACGACTCGAAGGCGCAGACGCGTACATCGCGTCGGTGGTCGCAGCTTACGAGCTCAGCCCCGACCTGCAGGTCGATATTTTGTACACAGCCGCTGAGGGAGAGCACGGTTTCGTCATCCTCGCACGTAGGGCGGGGACGAACACCGAGGGCGGCGCGTTCGAGTCGATCTACTTTGTCCTAGCGCTGTACCGAGACGAGAAGCTCGCCCTCTACGAGTTCTTCGAACCGGAGTATCTCGACAAAGCGCTGGCACGCTTCGAGGAGCTGCGGCCCGACCCGCTCCGCGTCCCGCCGAACGCAGCGACGCAAAACCGTGATCGCGCCTGCGAATACGGCGCGGCGGGCGACTGGGACGCGCTCCGCGCGCTGTACGCATCGACCGTGCACTACGAGGATCGCCGCCCCATGCTTCGGAGCGTTGGCGACAAGGATTCGGCCGTTGCCGACCTGCGGTACCTCTTCGCCGAGGCGAAGGCGCGGGTCGACCGCACGCTACTCGCGACCGGCGGCGAACGGATCGCGCTCGAGCATTGGGTGTGGACGGCTGCCGACCCGGAGCAACAGTTCGAGCTGGACGCGCTCGCGTTGGTGGAGGTCGATGCTGCGGACCTCGTCGTGGCCGTCATCCTGTTCCACCCAGACGATCGTGCCGCCGCAAGCGCAGAGATGATGCAACGCTCGGTTGCGCACGGAGTCGACGCGCGTCCGAGGGGCGCGGCAGAACACGTAGCGGCGTGGAACGACCACGACCTCGACCGACTGCGCACCGGCTTGTCCGACGACTACTACTTCGACGATCGCCGGCGCACCGGCATCGGCCTCGTGGACCGCGACACGTACCTGGCCTCGCTTACGGCGCTGTATGAGCTGAGCCCTGACGTGCGGTCCGAAATCCTCTACGCCATGAGCGAAACGAAGCACGCCGCCCTCTTCGTCAGCCGCTGGTACGGCACCAATGCCGAGGGCGGCGAGTTCGAGAGCGTCTTCATCGTACTCGTTCGCGTCGACGGGGAGCGGCTCGTCGGAACCGAGGTCTTCGAGATCGACGATCTCGACCTGGCCCGCGCCCGCTTCGAAGAGTTGGAGGCAACGTCGCGAAGCATCGGATCCCAGCCCCCGAACCCCAGTCCCGTGGAGATCCCGCCAAACGCAGCCACGCATGCCTCGAAGCAGTTCTACCGAGCCTCCGTTGCCAGGGAGTGGGACGCCGTTCGCGAGATCGTCACCACTGACTTCGTGTTCGAGGATCGCAGCAAGCACGCACTGATCGAGGGCGACGTCGAGTCGTGGATCGCCTCGGCGAAGTTCACGCGCGCGCTACCGGGCATCCAGATACACGGGGGGCTCGTTGGTACGATCGGCGAACGGATCGCGCTAGAGACGCTCATCTGGTCCGGGAGCCCCAACGGAGAGACCTACGAATTCGACCGCCTCCGGCTGCTCGAGGTCGATGCGGAGGGAAACGTCCGGGCAGCCATCTTGTTCGACCGCGACGATCGCGCCGCCGCCACCGTCGAGGCGCTGCAGCGCTTCGCGGCCGGCGAAGCGGCGGGCATCGGCTGGGAAGCGACGATGGTCAGGTTGTACCGTGCGTGGTTGGAACGCGACTGGCGAACCCAGAAATCGATCGCGGCGCCCGATCTCGCCTTTCAGGACCACCGCTGTCTCGGCCTTGGCACCTACACCCCGGGCGAGCTGATCGATTCGCTCCGGAGCCTTGCGACTCTGGCGCCCGACGTCCGCCTAGACGTGAGCCGGATCGTCCGCTGGAACCGCCACGGCTGGGTCTCGCGCAACTGCGCGGTTGGAACCTTCCCTGGAGGCGGACCGTTCGAGCAACCGTTCCTCGACGTCATCATGGTGGACGGGGAGCGGGCCCGGCGAATCGAGCTCTTCGAGATTGAAGACCTCGACCGTGCGCTCGCCCGATTCGAAGAACTCTGCGCCGAACGAACGGACTGAGCACCACGCCTGGACCGGCTACGTGTACCGTTGCGCAAGGGCACGCCAGCGGATGACGATGCCTCCCGAGATCGTCTGTTGACGGCCCGAAGATTGATGCGCTAGCATCAGATGCGTGCGCACCACTCTAGATATCGATGACGATGTACTGCGGGCAGCAAAGGAGCTTGCGCGTCGCGAAAAGAAGACAGCCGGAGCCGTCATTTCGGAGCTGACACGCAAAGCGTTGACGGCGACGCCGTCGGAGGCCGAGGAGCCAGAAGCCACCTATGGGTTTCGGCCGTTCCCGAAGCGCGGCGAGGTCGTCACCAACACGCAGATCGACAAGCTGCGTGAGGAGGATGCGTTCTGATGCGGGCGCTCCTCGACATCAATGTCCTGATCGCGCTGCTGGACCAGGATCACTCCATGCACAGGCAGGCCGGTCGCTGGTTTGCCACCGAGGCAGAGTCCGGTTGGGCATCCTGCCCGATCACGCAGAATGGTTGCGTACGAATCATGTCCCACTCCAGCTATCCGAATCCACTACCCGTTGGGGCGATCATGGAGCGACTCGGCGAAGCGATCGCCACCGCGCAGCACGAGTTCTGGCCGGACGATATCACCCTGCTCGACGCCCGGGTCGCCGACCGGACACGTATCCACGGGCCCCGGCAGGTCACCGATCTCTACCTGCTCGCCCTCGCCGTCCGTCAGAGCGGATGCTTCGTCTCGTTCGACTCCTCCGTGCCGCGTAGTGCCATCAAAGGTGCTGAAAAGCGGCATCTGGTCACTCTTTGAGCGTGTGCCGTCTCTTCTACCGAGCGGAGGCTGGCACGGTGTACATCCTCCATATAGTGCGCGCGGAACGGCTGCTCAGACGCTATATGCTGCAACGCTGAGCGGGGCGTGACGCGCCCTCGCCAGCCCCCCTTGAAGCAAATTCAGCTAGTTACGGGCCCGTGATGGGAACTGCCGCTCGGTCGCCAGAATCGTTACATCCGGCGTAACCGCGTTACGCCCATTGTAACGCCTCACTTGGGGAGAGGCTCGGTCGCGTGATAGCCCCAGCGCGGCCGGCTCGAGGAGAACCGCGATGTCTAGATACCGTGCCGAAGACGTGCTCGCGCCGTGCCGAGACTGGGCGCGCCATCGACCCATTGTGGCCCGAGAGGCTCGTACGATATCGAGACCCTCGGCGCTCCTTTGCGCTGTCTTCGGACTGTGCGCCGCCGTGACCGTCGCCGCCCTCGCCTCCCCCGCATTCTCCGCACACTGCGGCGTACAGACCTCCCCCGACGGCCTGCGTGTCATGGCCAACCGGGATATCGGCAACGAACGCTGGGCCATCACGCAACATCCGTCCGGCGTCGTCACTGGAAACGTCTTCCGCTCCGACAACGAAACGCCAGCCTTCATCTCCTGTCAGCCAGCGGAGATCGCGAACCAGTATCGCTGCATGGGCGGTGATGGGTGTCTCGCGGACACCTCGGGCAGTGGCGCGCCTCGTGCCGTGTCGGTTGAACCCGCAAACGGCCTTCTGCTTGCCAACAAGAACGTCGGGAACGAGCGGTGGGCGATCACCGAGAACGACGACGGCTCGATCACCGGGAACGTCTTCGGCGCCGAGGGTGACGCACCGGTCTTCGTCTTCTGTGAGCCGAACGGCACGCCCGACGGCTTCACCTGCTTTGGCGCCGACTCGTGCGTGGCCGAACCCTGCGGTAGCGACTTCGCACTCCTCGGAGACGTGACGCTGCCGGCCGACTTCCTCGCGCCGCCGACGGATTGTGCGGACGAGTACGACGTGATCGGCGAAGCGGTCGAGCTCCCCGACGACCTGTTCCTTCCCGAGAGCTGTCTGTCGACGTGCGGGAACGGCGTGCGCGAGACCGGCGAGGGCTGCGACGGCGACGACGACGCGCTCTGCCCGGGCCAATGCTCCGACGCCTGCGCCTGTCCCGGAAACGGAGAGATCGAGATCTTCGTCGACGCCGGTTCCGCGCTCGACGCCGGCTGGACGGGCACCGTCCACGGGCTCCCCTTTCAACGCGGCGCGCGTATCACCGGCGACCTCACGAACTGCGACGGGCAGGACGACACGCTGTGCGACTTCCGCGGCGACATCGGCTCATCCTGCTCGGGAGATGCGAGCCGCGCGTGCACCAGAGACAACCAGTGCGACGGCGCCGGCCAGTGCGTCCTCCAATACTTCGGACCGCCGCTGCCACTGTCGGTCGGCGGGGTGCCTGCTTGTATCTTGATCCGGTTCACGACCGACGCGGTCGGCACCTATGATCTCGAGAGCGGAGACATGGACTTCTCGCTTGGCCTGAATGCCCTCGCCCACCTGACCCTCGGCGGCAGCGACCCCTGTCCGGTCTGCGACTGCGGCGTGAACGATCTCCAAGACTGTGAGATCGGCGACGTCGGCACCTGTGGCGGCAGGAGCTGTACGGTCGAAGGCACGGGAGCGTACGGCCCGACCTCGCTCGACTGCGTCCCGAGCGCGTCTTCGAACGTCACCGGGAACGGCATCCAGCTCGTCTTCGATCACGTCACGACTGACACCCTCGCCTTCCCGTCGAGCCAGACGTGCACGGCCTCAGCCTACCAAGACTTCAGCTGCTGGTGTGACGGACAGCCGCAACCAAACCGGTGCGGATTGGCCTGCGACGGCGGAAGCAACGACGCGGGCGACTGCAGCAACGATGCCGAGTGCCCGGGTGGAAGCTGCGTACCCCTCTGCCGACAGATCGATGGCGCCCCGACCGGCGACGGCGAGTGCATCGCCGGCCCCCTCGTGCAAACGTGTGCGGGCTCACCGCAGACGAGCTGCACCGATAGCGGCGACTGTCCTACGGGCACCGGCCCGTGCGTGAGCCGAAACGAGAGCTGCTTCCCCGATCCACTCGTGCTCGAGGGCGTTCCTGGCACGACAACGAGTCAACTCGTCGCTTCGGGCTGTGTACCGAGCGCCGGCGGCGCGATGGATCAGGTCGCGGGCTTGCCAGGTCCGGCGACCCTGACCCTTCCGAGCACGGTCACCGTCACGTCATGCGGAGACGGTATCGCCAACGGCGCGCGCGAGGAGTGCGACGGCGCCGACGATGCCAGTTGCCCAGGGATGTGCGGAGCGGACTGCACCTGCGCGAGCACGTGCGGCAACGATACCATCGAACTCGGGGAACAGTGCGACGGCCTGAGCGACGCCACCTGCCCTGGCGCGTGCGCACCAGCGGGATCGGCCGACGCCTGCACGTGCCCGGCGACCTGCGGCGACGGCTTCCTCAGCGCGGGCGAACAGTGCGACCCCGGCGGCCTCGGCGGAAGTCCCGCGCCGAGCGACGCCAACTGCCCGGGGCTCTGCCTGCCGGGCTCGTGCGAGTGCCAGGCGCCAGCGGCACCGCAGTGCGGCAACCAAACACTCGATTCTGGCGAGACCTGCGAGTTCCCTGCCATGGGCTGCGGCTTGCTGGAGTTCTGTCTGTTCTGCAGCGAGTGCATCTCGTTGATCGATCTGTTCCCGATTCCGTTCTGAGCCGCTGCGTATTCTCGGATGACGCAACCGCATCCCGGGCGGGGTGCGGTGCGTCGGTCGACAGGTCCCGGCGGCGGAGCCTGGGGTCCCTTCCCAAAGCTGGGACCTGTCGATCACCTCTACGTTCCTCGGGCGCGCCCCAACCTCATCCAGCGCGGACGATAGCGAGTCTCGTTTTCTGCAGACGAATCCACGCCTCAACGTGCCGCCGTTGCTGATCGGTTGCCACTGCACCGGCAGACGCGAACAGCGCATCGGCAGACGCGTGGTTCCCAACGATCAACGCGGCCAGTGCCTGGTAGGCCGTCCCCCAGGCACGGCGACGAGGATCCTCTCTATCGGCGAGCAGCGCACGGGCACTTTCAGCCGCGACCGCTGCGTGCCCATGGGCCCTCTCGATACGGCCCAACGCCAGGGACATGACGGCAGCACGCAGGTGCCGTTCGGGATCGTCGGCGCCGACGAGCGTCGCTTCCACTCTGGAGAGCTCCTCGACAAGAATCGCGCTCGCCGTCGCGCGCTCTCCGACGGCAATCAGGAGCACGCCGCGTTGCATTCGATTCTCCTCGATGTCGAGTTCGGGATGGTCTTCGATGTACTCGGTGACAGTAAGCGCCTGCTGGTACAAGCCAAGCTTCGGATACTCGCGCTGGCTCAACCGCACGAGCGAGTGGCGCTGCGGGTGCCCCGCCTGTCCACTCGCCACTAACACACCTGCCAGGAGCCCGACGCCACCGATCAACACCATGTTGGCGCGCGGGCCTTCCCAATATCGATGCTTCGGCACCCCGCGTCGACGCGCCAGCTCGAGGCTGAGGACCGCGAGCGCGAGCCCGCCGAAGAACTCGGCGAGCTCATCGAAACGCGGAAGAGGACCCACCCGTCGATGGCAGTCAACCAGGTAAACCGGCAGGGCGAAGAACGGCCACAGACGCGGAGCGATGATCGGGAGCCCCAGCCTCGCGAACAATCCCGCCACCCGAGGCGATGACGAAGCCGCCAGCCAGGCGAGCCCTGCGTACACGAAGGGCGTGCGCACGGCGATGCGCAGGTAGTCCCAGGGATTCAAGAAGTTGTGGACATTGAGTTCGCCTTGAAGATTTCGGTCCTCGATGAACGCCGGAACGGTCATCCCAACGGCGCGCTGCCCCCAGCTGATCTCCTCCATAGCAAAGAAGAAGGCGGCAACGGCGAGCACCACATACCCCGGTCGTCGGAACGCCGGCCTCGCATGCATGGCGAAGAGCATCAGCACGCTCGCGGCTGCCGCCGCGATGAACGTCGCGTCCTCGAGCAGGTGATCCTCGGCCGTGAGAAACGCGTAGAGAACCGGATGCCGATAGCAGAGGTAGTAGAGCGCCCCGAGCATCGTGCAGGCGATGAACGCGTTGGCAGCCATCTCCAGCACAGCCGAAACAGAAGCACGCGGGGCGTACGCCCGCGTAGCAACGTGGGAGATTCGATGTCGTCCGACCGTGGCCCTGATCCCTTCAAGCACAGCGTTCCGGCCTCCGCCCGCGTTCGAGCCGTAGTTTCACTATGACGGCTCGCGACATCACACACCAACCACCGCCGACGAGCGTTACCAGCGGGCGAAACGATGGTCCGCCTCGCGGACCGGATCAACAGTCAGACACGGATCGTCTCATTCTGAGACACAGGAGAGGCGCGTGCACGTGTTCGACCTTGACTCGCGACAAAGCCGACGCGCATAGACGAACCATCTATAGCAACTCATCAGCAACTCATCGGGTCCCTACGGAGGTAGACTATGCGCGCTCGCAATCGACGTGGTTTCGTCGCGATTGGCTTCGCCATCGCCCTGATCATCCCAAACGGTATCGTCAGAACGGCCACTGCCGGCCAGGTCACGCTACAGATCAGCGACACCGACGATGACTACAAAGAATCGCAGAGCGGTTCATCCTCTCGTAACGATAGTACGCACGACCTGTGGGTCAACGCCGATCTGAACCAAGCGTATCGTTTCGTCGACGTCCCGCTCGACCCCGAAGAGATCATCACGTCGGCGATACTCCAGGTGTACAGTCCGAGTAGTGGCACGACGAATCTTCTGGCAGGCGTTGCATCCGGTGAAGCGGTCGGCGACGCACCCGCCTGGCAAGGCGTGAACTCCGAGATCACGAATGCGCCGAAGACCACGGCGAGCGTCGTCATCGCCAACATCCCCGCGTGGACCGCGAATACGCACAACGACCTGGTCGATGTCACGACCATCGTCCAGGAGATTGTCGATCGTGGCGATTGGTCATCTGGCAACGCCCTCAAGATCTTCGTCAACGGTACGGATACCACCTTTCACCGGCGTTCACGCACCTACGACTCGAATCCTTCTCGTGGGGCGAAGTTGATCATCACGACTACGGAACGCTGCGATGACCGCCTGATCGACCTCGTCGTCACCGACGATGTGCTTACCGCGGTCGATACCGGGTGGACGGGCCTCGGCCACAACGGCGCCGCGGCAACTCTCGAATCGCGGCTCACCGGCAAACTGACCGCGTGCGACAACGCCACGCCCCCTTGCGGCACATGCGACATCACTGGCCCTGAACGCAACCGGGGCAACGGCGAGATCGATAGTCAGCGCTGCTCCGAGAACACGCGGACCAAGTGCACGACAAACGCCGACTGCACCGGTGGCGTCTGTCAGTTCTACTTCTCGCCGCATTTGTCCGTTCACACCCAGAGCCCCGACTTCTGCGCCGGGAGCCCCATCACCGGATCCATCACCGGAACCGTCAATCTGGGCACGGGGGCCTTGGCAGTGACCGTCCCCATGCTCCAGACGCGCTCGCTCGGTCTGTGTCCAAGCTGCGAAAATGATGTGGCCCCCAACGACGGCGTCCGCGACGGAACCTGCGCGGGCGGTCCGAACGACACCCTGACCTGTGACGCGAATGGGCAGACGAATCCGCACGACGGCAAGATGAGCCTCGACTGTCCACCCGGTCCCTCCGTTTCACTCGATGCCACGATCGAAGGCAGCACGGACACCGAGACGCTCACCCTGGTTGCAACCAGTCCGACGTGTCGAGGCTCCGCTCCCGACCTCTGCCTCTGCGATACGTGCAACAACGCGGCCGAAGAGCCGTGCTTCACGCACGCGGACTGCCCCGACAATCCGCCGGGCACCGCCGGGATCTGCGGCGGACTCCGTTGCGACTCGGGCGGCGTCGTCGTCCCCTGCACGTCGGCCTTGGATCCCGTGTGCACCCTGTTGGGCTCGTGCGCCGCGCCCGGCCCGCAAACCAGGCCGAACACGTGCTTAAACGCGGTATGTGTCACGTCACCCACCGGTGACGGTATTTGCTCCGCGGGCCCCTTCGACCTTACCTGCAGCACGGCGCCCTTCGCGCCGTGTCTGAACGATGCGAACTGCGCGGCCTTTCTCACTTGCAGCAACGATCCGGAGACCGTGTGCGTCGCAGATAGCGACTGTCCCGCCTCGGGAACATGCGTCGCGGATAGCTGCACCGCCAGTGCCAGAGGGTGTTTTACCGGCAACGGAACCCTGGGCGGCACCGTCACGACCACTGGATCCGCCGACACCCCTGTCGACGACGAATGGGACGCGACACTTTCCCAGCCGCTCGAATGCGCCGGGCCGTCAGGAGTCACAGTGATCGACAACGCGGTCGGGCTCCCGGGCGTTTTGCGGCGCCAACTCCCGGTGCACGTCCGCGTCCGGAACTAGGAACCGCGCCGCACGCATTCGTTGAAGCAAGCGCAGGACCCGCTCGTTTCGGGGTCCTGCGCTTGCGCTCCTCTGAGGACACGGCGGCCGGTGACTTCACACCGCGCCGCCGTGCCCCCGCCCCTCTGACGGCGCCTCCGTTCGTCCCCAGCAACACCTTCGAGGACTGGAACGACCCGATCGCGATCGGGTGCTCAGATTTCTGGGATGGGTTCTTGAATTAACATTCAATAACCCCTACTCTCCACCCATGGCACGGCCCAGCAACTTCGAACCCGATCAGGTCGCCGAGGAACTGCTCCAAACCTTCTGGCGTCGCGGCTACGCACGCACCGCCATTGCCGACCTCACGGCCGCGACCAAACTCCTCCCGGGCAGCCTCTACGGTGCTTTTGGAAACAAAGAAGCGATGTTCCGCATCGCCGTCGCACGCTACCAGGCCTACCTCCGCTCTGCGGTCCGCGTCCCGACCCGAGGCGTGGCCGGACTGCTGGATCTCCTGGACGCGGTCGTGCGGATCACGGTGGAGGACCCCGAGCGTCGCGGGTGTCTCGTCATCAACGCGATCCCCGAAGCGGCGTCCTACTCCGCGGAGACCCGGCAACTCCTACAGGACGACCTGTGCGGATCACAGCGGATCATCCGGAAGCGCCTCCTCGAGGCGCAGCGGGAATCGGGCGTGCGCGTCGACGTCGACGCACTCGCGGCAACCCTCTTCTCGGCGATCGTCGGCATTCGAGTGCTGGGACGTGCCGGGCAAACACCCGCACAGCTTCAGGCCGTCGCCGACGGCGCGAAGCTCCTCGTGGAACGATATTTCGCTCGCTCGCGAAACCCCTAACGAAACGGAGGAACATCCCATGACACGACAAGAAGTAGTGGACCAGGTGGAACACGCGACGATCGAAGGCTGTGAGGCCGTGGGACCGGAACGCCGGACCTTCCTCAACGCCGCGTTTGTCGAGCATCTCGGAGCCGAGATGGCCGGCGACGTGCCCGCGATCATCGCGACGTTCTCGAAAAACGGCGGGCACCTCAGCTTCAATGGAGCACGCTACGAGGGACCGGAGGAACTCACGACCTTCCACAAGGACTTCGGCTGGGACGGGCGCGGTCTGTTCTCGGATATCAGTGGCAAGATCGTGCGCGTCCTCTATACGCACAACAGCATGACCGTGGAGTTCGCCGTACGCGCCAACGTCGACGTGGCCCTGGGCGATGCGCCGGCCGGCCGAACGGTGGCGTTCCCTATGTGCACGATCTACCAGTTCGACGACGACGGAAAGCTCCAATCAGAGCGGGCGTACGCCGACTCGGGCGCTCTCCTCCCGCAGCCGATTCTATCTCTGTGAGCATATGACCTACCGCTTGACCTATTGGCGTAAGCGAGGTCGAGGCGAGCAAATCCGTCTGCTTCTGAATTTGCTCGCGGAGGACTACGACGACATCTACGTCGAACAGGGGCCTACGTTCGACGCGCTCCAGGCGCAAGGTGCGACGACCCTCCCCTTCGGATCGATCCCGCTCCTCGAGGACGGTGACTTCAAGCTCGTCCAGGGTCCCGTCATCCTCGGCTACCTCGCACGCAAGCACGGACTCCTGCCCGACGACTCGCGTGTGCGGGCCCACGCGGACGCGATCGCCCTCGGCGCCGAGGACCTGCGCATGGACTACTTCCGCCTACTGGGACGCTCGGCCGAGAAACAACAAGCGTTCCTCACCGGGAAATTCCGTCGACGTTGGCTGCCCCGTCTCGAGAGTCTGCTCATCCTGAACGATGCGCGCTGTTTCGTTGGCAACGGATTCACGCATGCCGACGTCGCGGTCTGGGACGCACTGGACGCGATCGTAACCTGGATTCCGGGCGCGGAGTTGTCGGCCTTCTCCACGCTGGCCGCCTTCTACGCTCGCTTCGCCGACGAGCCGAGAATCGCCACGTATCTCCACTCCGACCGACGCATTCCAGGATAGTCGACCGCGGCCTGGCGCGCCGCCGTCGAGGATCGCTCGGTGCGCGGCCAGGGAGGCCGGCCGTGCGGACGACGCGTTGCGATCGGCCGTCCCCGCTGTGGTATACGAACGCGATGCTATCGAAATTCGTGTACGTCACCGGAGCCCTGGACTTCTTGATCGGCGCCGCCACGTGGGGCGGCGCAATGTACGATCCACAACCAGGTCAGTTCGTCGCGTTCATGACGCTCGGCACCTTTCTTATGATGGCTGCGGCATGTCTAATGTGGGCCTCCAAAGACATGGAGAACCGGGCGCCGGTCATCTTCTGGCAAGGCCTGGTTCGCCTCACCGCCGTCAGTTCTGTCCTCTATGCGGTGCCGGCCGGACTCTCGCAGCCGTGGGAGTACGCGCTGGTGGTCTTCGACGGCGCGATCGGCTTGACCTACGTAATCGGGATGGCGCGTGTGACCGGCTGCTCGTTCCTCGAGTTGCTGCAGTGCAAAACCAGTCCGGACGCACAGACCGCGTAAGCGGGATCAAGGCGCGCGCTGCCGGTCGCGTCTCGATGATCTTCTCCTCGATCAGAGCCCGTAGATGCGGGTGACGTTCTCGCCGAGGACCTTGGCGCGCGTGGACGGCGTCAAGGTCGACACAAAACGCTCGAGGGCCGGCGCCCAGGCTGACGAGTGGTCGGGATGCGGGTAGTCCGTGGCCCACATGAAGCAATGCGCTCCCACGTGGTCGAGCAGATGCGGCGCCGCGGTTTCGTCGGGGTCGCCCGAGACAAAGCACTGCCGACGGAAGTACTCGGCAGGGGGCATCGTCAACGGCGTGGTCCGACCAAGGGCGGTCTCGTAGATCGCGTCGAGGCGGTCGAGAAAGGACCCGACCCAGCCGGAGCCCGATTCGAGCACTCCGATCTTGAGCGTCGGAAACCGTTCCAGCGTACCGAGCGCATAGAATGAAAGCAGCGCCTGCTGCGCGCCTTGGCGGAGCATGGTGTTGTAGAAGAACTCGCTCGCCAACCCGAGTCGCTTGAAACGAATCGGCACCGCCCATGTCGGCTCGATCGTGGGATGGATCGCGAGCGGCACGTCGAGCCGGCAGGCCGCCGCGAACAACGGATCGTGATCGGCGTGCCCCGGCGCCTTCCGGGATTGGGTAAAGGGGGCCATGAAGGCACCGCGACACCCATCGGCGACGGCGCGTTCCAACTCGACGGCGGCCGCCTCCGGATCGAGCAGCGACACATGGGCGATCGGCACCAGCCGCCCGCCGGAGTCGCGGCAGAAATCGGCAATCCACCGATTGTAGGCCCGTTGGTACGCCACCGTGAGCTCGCGATCGTCGAGCTCGCACTCCCACAATAGCCCGAGCGTCGGATAGAGCAGCGCCTTGTCCAGGTTTTCCTGGTCGAGAAGCTGGATCCGCTCGGCCGCGTCGCCGCCTCCGAACGGAATGTGCTCCATGTAGCGGCGCTCGGGGCTCATCCTCGCAGCCTCCTCGCCCATCGCGCCGAGCATGCCGAGCGAGCCAGGCTGGGTCCGCACCGACGGCACACCACCGACCTCGAGATGCTCGTACCCGTCATCACCGACGCGGATCCGGAGGGCACGGGCGCGGTAACGCGCTTCGAGATACTCCTCCCACAACGTCGCGGGCTCGAGAACGTGGCCGTCGGCGTCGATGGTTCCCGCGTAGGGAAAGCGAACGATCTCGTAGGCCATGGGTGGCGATCCTCTCCGTCCGCCAGGAAGTATGCCACGAACACGCTCGAGGACGAGCCCGCCGAACCTCGCACATCGGTTCCGACGACGAGATCGTCGTTGCGGGTCTTGGATACGATGGGTGAAGCCGCTAGGACAGCTCTCGTGCAACCGACCGAGCGACGCATCTACCGCGACGGAGTCACCGACGGGACACGGTGGAACGAGTTCGCGCCACGCCCCGACGACATCATCATCGCCACGCCGCCCAAATGCGGCACGACCTGGACGCAAGCCATCGTCACGTCGCTGCTGTGGCCGGACGGCTCCGCCCCGGGGGCGCTCGTCGTCCTCAGTCCGTGGATCGACGGTCGGCTCGAGCCGGCCGAGGCCGTGGCAAAGCGACTCGATCGCCAGGAACACCGCCGCTTCATCAAGACACATACGCCCGCCGATGGCGTCCCGTGGTGGCCGACGACGTCCTACATCGTCGTGCTCCGCGACGGACGCGACGCCTTCATGTCGTGGCAAAACCACATGACACACATGCGCCCGGAGATCGTCGCGCAGATCAGTGCCGACGCGCTCAAGGAGGGGGGGCGGGCGCTGGAATGGACCGGCGACCCTCAGCAGGACTTCCTCCCGTGGTTGGAACGCCCGGAATCCGCCCCAGCCTACCTGGCCTCGTGGTGGTCGCGGCGCGATCAGCGCAATGTGCTGCTGGTCCACTACAACGATCTGAAAGCCGACTTGGACGGGGAAATGCGGAGAATCGCCGGTTTCCTCGACCTGAACATCCCCGAGGATCTCTGGCCGGGGGTGGTAGAGCGTTGCACCTTCGAGTCGATGCGCGCACGGCCCGAGGATCTCGGCCCGCTCGAGGTCGTGTTCGAAGGCGGTGCCAAAAACTTCCTCTACAAAGGAACCAACGGACGCTGGCGAGACGTCCTTACCGCAGATCAACTGGCCACGTACGATCGCCGCCTCTCCGAAGTGTTGCCCGCGGATGCGGCGGCGTGGCTCGAGCAGGGATCACTCGCGCTCGGCCGGCGTCCGTAAACGGCGCGCGATCGCAGGACGGCACCGCACCAGCCCCTTTGACCGCGGCCCAGGCTCTGAGGTACGCCGAAACGCATGCGTGCACCGACGATGCAGCTGACCGCAATGGCACTGATCGCTGGCTGGCTCTGGATGCAGCCTCCCCTCGACGGCTCACCCAGGTTCATCAAGCAATGGGAGCACGTGCGGTCCTACGATGCCGCGCGCCGGTGCGAGGCGGCCATTAGTAGCCGCTACAAGCGGCTCGTCGGCGAGGACGCCCCAATCGCCGAGATCGAACAAACGCTGAACTCACGCTGCATTCCCGCTGACTACATCTACACGCCACCATACCGCGTCTCACGGTAACGGAACGCGGATAACCCCGCGCGCCGGTATCCATCTTGCCGAGACCGACGACGAAGGTTTTGTGCCTCCGGTTCCTGAAGAACACGTGAATCGGCAGAACCGGCTCAAAGACCCAGCAACCCCTGTTGGCCGTAGTAGAAGACCCCCGCGAGCGCACCGTTCATCGAGGTCGCGAGCGTCGCGGCAATGAACGCGCGTGGGCCGAGCGCGGCCAGATCGCCACGGCGCGCGGGCGCGAGCGCGGAAATCCCGCCAACGAAAATCCCGACCGAGGCCACATGCGCGAATCCGCAGAGCGCGTAGGAAAGGACCACTACACTGCGAGGGGAGAGGCTTCCCGCCGCGGCGAGTTCACCGAGTTGCTGGTAGGCGAAGACCTCGGTCAGCATCGCCCGTCCTCCCAGCAATCGCGCCACCTCGGCGACCTCACCGGACGCGACCCCGATGAGCCATGCCAGCGGCATGAACAACCATCCGAGTATGCGCGCCACGTCGACGGGACCGCCGAGCGCGCCCGCGAGAGGCGCGGTGAGCTTGACGAGGGCCAGATCGATGATCGCAACCAGGCCCAGCACCGCGATGAGCAGTGTCGCGATACCCGCCGCGAGTTGCAGACCATCCCACGAACCCGCACTGAGCGCGGCCATCGCATTCGGCTGGCGATCTCCCTCTCGCATCGGCGGCACCTGGCCGAGCGTGGCCGCCTTTTCCGTCTCGGGCAGCATGAGCTTGGACACCAGCACCGCCGCCGGAATCGCCAACACCGACGCCGAGATGAGATGCCCGGCGATCAGCGGGAACGCGTCCTTCAGGAACAGCACGTAGAGTGCGAGGGTCGTCGAGGCCACCGTCGACATCCCACACGTCATCAAGGTCAAGAGTTCAGAACGGGTCATCCCGTCGAGATACGGACGGATCGTGATTGCCGACTCGACGCCGACGAAAATGTTTGACGCTCCGGCGATCGCCTCCGCTCCCGACAGCCCCAGCGTCCGGTGAAAGAGGCGCGCGAAGAAACGCACGATGGGCTGGATCACGCGCACATGGTAGAGCAGGGCCATCAACGCCGCGAAAAAGATCGCCGCGGGCAGCACTTGCGCGGCCAGAATGAATCCTACCGAAGGCTCGCCGGTCGGGGTCGACTGTCCGGGGCTCAGGGCCAACGGCCCGAAGAGAAAGCGCGCGCCCGCGTTTCCCGCCTCGAGGACCGCGACGACGGTGTCGTTGACCCAGAGGAGTCCGGCGCGCGTCGGCGGCAACCAGAAGATGATCGCGCCGAGCATCAGCATCAATCCCGCCGCGCCGGCAACCGTCCGCCAGGGTACCGGTCGTCGACACCCTCCAGCGACCCACGCTATGCCAGCGAGCGCCACCCACCCCGCGAGCGAATAGAGGTTCAACACGCTCATGCGTGCGCCTGCGGCGTGCGGACCCACGCCGCATCGCGCGCGCCGAGTTCGTGAAGCTGGAGTGCCCCCAAACCCACGCGGGCTACCAGTGGCCGACGCTTTCCATTGATGCCCACGGCTCCGCTGGTGCCAGCGCCTTCCCCTTCTGCAGGAGCTCGATCGACACATTGTCTGGCGAGCGGATGAACGCCATGTGCCCATCGCGTGGGGGCCTGTTGATGGTCACGCCCGCGTCGGCGAGTCGGCGACACGTCGCGTAGATGTCCTCGACCTCAAATGCCAAATGTCCGAAGTTCCGGCCCTCATCGAGCTCTTCTGGATCCCAATTGTGCGTCAGCTCGATCTGCGCATCGGGACTGCCCGGCGCGCTCAGAAAGACCAGAGTGAACCGCCCTTCCTGAATGTCGAACCGCCCGTCATTTTGGAGTTCGAGTTTGTTGCAGAAGAAATCGAGCGATGCGTCGAGATCGCCGACCCGAATCATCGTGTGCAGATAGCGCATGGGCCCTCCGATGGCGCCCATCCTATACGACCGCACCCGATGCACCAGCGCGGAATACCGCGCCAGCGTTACACGAGTGCGGAATCCGGCCCGGCGCGCCTCCCCGCACCACGCTCGGTGCGGAAGTAGTCACCGACCTGTGGCAAACGATCGCCGTACTGGCGAGTCCACCGTTGCATGCGATCGATCGCATCCGGATGGTATTCGCCCCGAAGCCTCGCCATGCGACCCTCGCGAAAGTCGGCGACTTCGGTTCCCTCATCAATCAAGGCCGGAACCCCATCGAGCATGAACAGGCACACCCAATCGAGGTATACGCGCGACCCGTCTCCGCGCGGCCGGGCTTTCGGCACGAAGATCCGACCATCGAACTGCTTGTCGAAGCACTCTATCTCCTGACGCCAACGGCGGAGGGCGGCATCGGCCCCCTCGTCGCAAAACCAGCTGAGCGGCCGCACGTCCCGCTCGTGCACGAAGTCATCGGTGAGGTGCCGCCGCACGCGCGTCCAGTCACCATCGTGCCACGTCTGCTCGAAATCCTGCATGTAGCTCTCGAACTTCTGTACCAGGTTCATCGCGTTCCCCTTTCGAGCACTCGTCATACTCGACGGAGGCTCGGGAGAATGGTCGTTTCCGGTCCTGGCGCTCGAGAAGCTCCACGCGCTCCCGTGGAACGTCCGGTCACTTCAAGCCGACGGTCTTCCCACGGCGCGTGCCGCGCCCGCCAGAACGGAGCGGCACCGACACCCGACCGGCGCTGCCCGAACGCGACCTACGTCGTTCAACCCGCGGCGAAGACCCTTTCGGTCGATCGGGCGCTCCGAGCCGGTGCAGGCGTGCCGCGCCCTGACGCGACTTCCCACGATCGGAGCGAGGACGCTGCGCACGAGGCTTTTCGGAATCACGGCGCGGTCGTTCGGCGCGGCGATCTCGACCGCCCGGCTGCTGCCGCTCGTTCGGCGGGCGGCGCGCGTGGCCGCCGTGGTCACGAGGCCTGCTGCGACGCCCGTTGCGATCGTCAGGCCGCTCGCGGTCGTACCGTGGACGCCGCGCGTGGCCGTCGTGGTCACGAGGCCTGCCGCGACGGCCCTCATACTTCGCACACCCATGGCCGTCGCACGGACGATCGTGACCGCAGTGCGGCCCGTGGCGATGAGCGCCATAGCCAGAGCCACCGACGAACGGCTCGCCATAGGCGTATCCGGAATACACCGGCCCGTATCCGCGACCGTATTCATGGTGGAAGCAGCCGCTCATCAACACCGCGGCACCGACGAACCACAGAGTAGTCCAACGCATCGCACCCTCCTCGGGGTCAACGCGGGCACCGGGATCGTACCCGCGTGTGCTTCTCAACCCTGAAGGACGCGACGAGTTGCGGCGGAATCACGCCTGATGCGACAGAATGCCGACGTCCGGACCCTCGATCGAGCTTTCGAGCGCGGCGCTCATGGAATAGAACCTCGCCCCATGACGCACGAGGGGCGAGCGCGCACCGTGGAGCCAACCACCTCGCTCCATTGGCACCGCCGCGCCTCCCTCGTGCTTGGAATGCTGGCCTGCCTCGCCACCGCACTGCCGCCCCGAACGCCGCGGGCCGAGGATACTCTGACGCTCGCGGCAGCCATGAGCCTACGGCACGTGATGCCAGCGCTCACGCACGCGTTTCGCGAACGCAAATTGGGGCCCGAGATTCGCGTCAACTATGGAGCATCGGGACACCTTCGGCGGCAAGTCGAGGGTGGCGCACCCATTGATGCTGTGGTGTTCGCCGATGCCGCTTCGGTCGATGCACTGATCGCCAGCCGCCATGCCGACGCCGCAACCCGCCACGTCATCGCGACGAACGCACTCGTCCTGATCGGCGCGGCCGATGCAGCACCGCTCACCTTCGCAACACTCCCCGACATCCCCGAGGGAGAGCTCCTCTCGATCGGTGAACCCGGCGCAGTGCCGGCCGGCCGCTACGCCCGCACCGCCCTCCGCGATCTCGGCGTCTGGGACGCCCTCCAGGGTCGCATCGTCTTCGGCGGTCACGTGGGCGCCGTCCTGAACTACGCGCGCCGAGGCGAAGTCGCGGCGGCCATCGTCTACGCGACCGAGACCCGCGGCGTCGCCAACGTCAAGGTGCTCGAGCGCGCCAGCGGCCCGTGGGCACCGACACCGGAGATCGTGGCTGCCGTCACGACGCACACCACGCAACAAGAACGCAGCCGCGCGTTCGTCGCGTTTCTTCAGACACCAGCCGCGCGGACCATCCTCACAGCGCACGGCTTCGGCATCCCGTAATCGTGCTCCGGGACGACGCAACTCAGATCATCGTTGCCTGACACCCTCGCCGGGGACATCCACGCCCACGATCGCGAGGGTATCGTTCCGATGCACAATGACGCCCCGAACCGCGGCGGCGACCCCAGGAGCCTCCTGACGCCGCACGACGATCTGCGTGAGCCCGGCACGAGCTGCCGTCTCCGCTACACAATCGGCACGACAAGTTGCGAGCAGGACGGGGGCGTGAAACCCAAGGATCTTGCCAACGTCTGGCCGGCCGTGCTGCGCGTCGTGGGAGAGGAGCACGGTCGCCGCGGGGTCGAGCATCCGCGCCGTTGCCAACGCGTCGGGGACATGAGGCCGCACCGATCCCGAGCCCGCGAATACGAGCACGACCGCGGCGCCCGCGAACGCACCCGCGGCAACGATTGTCGGGAGGCGAGGCACGCGTCGGGTGAGCGCCGCCAACGCGACACCAGCCGCCACTGCCAGCGCCGGATACAGCTGAAACAAATAGCGGCCCTTCTTCACCGCCGCCGCGGAGATCACGAAGAAGATGACCACCGTACATGCGATCCAGAGCCAGGCACCGAGCCTCTCGTCTCGCTGCCGCCACAGCAGGACCAGGCCGCCACCCGCCAACGGCAGCCACGGCCAGTAGGTTCGCAGGAGTTTGCCGACGTACCAGAACGGGCCGCGCTCGAACCAGCCTCCCACCAGCAGCACTTCCATCACCTGCGAGCCAAAATAGGTACGCACGAAACCCGGCTCGACGCTCCGCAGGACCGCCCAGGCGACAATGACCCCGAGACACACTCCCAGTGCGCCAAGCATCCATCGCGAACCGAGCCGTGCCCACAGGACGCCGGCGCGGAACCACAGCACCGGCGCAACGGCGAGCGGCAACAGCCCCTGTGGCCCCTTCGTCAACCATCCTCCCGCGGCGGCCATGCCCAACCACAAGACAGCCGATGGACGTGCCACCGATCGATAGGCCGCCCACAGGCCGAGCAACATCCACAGCGTCAGCAGAGTCTCGAGGCGCACGCCCCGCCCCCAGTGCACAACCTCGGGCGTCGTCAGGAACACCAATCCGGCAAAAAACGCAGTCTCCGATCCAACGAGCGTCGCCCGGCACAGCGCATAGAGTACGAGCGTGTCGACGACCCCGAGGAGGCTCGGCACCAAGGCCACGCTGACTCCGGTAGGAGGGAGCAGCAAGAGAACGAGCGCGTTCGACCAGAAGTGCAGGGGCGGCTTGTTGAAGTAGGGTTCACCGTTGAACGTAAGCCGGCGCCACTCTCCTGTCGCGGCGATCGTCTTGGCAATCGTGCCGTACATCGCCGAGTCGCCCTCGAGCGGCTTGCTGGCAACGTCGGCGAGGTTGGCCAGCGCAACGATGGTCGCAATCGCGGCCAGCACCACCACCTGCACCGTCGTCCGTGCCAACATACGCCATCTATACGCGACGACCGTCTGCGGAGGAATCAGCCCGCGGGCGCGCTCGTCGCGCGCGGACGCGGCCGAGCAGGCACCGGACGAATGGGACGACGCCCTTCTCGCGTTGCAGCCCCACCGCCCCGCTGCCGGCGGAGCGCGCCCTCTCGAACCGCGGCAGGCGCACGCGGCATCGAAGCCGCGCACCTCGAGGCACTCATGACGACTCGCCCGTTCGGAAACGATATCCGTTGCGTACCGAGATTGCCCTGCACACCCGCACTGACGACCCGACGGGGCTTTGACACCTTCCCACGGAGGATCGGCAGCAGGCTGGCACCGTCCAACTCCGCCGGCGTCTCGACACCGACCAACTCGAGGACGGTTGGCGCGACGTCGAGCAAACTGACGATTGGCGACCACTCGCCCCTCACGATGTCGGGACCAGCCACCACCAGAGGCACGTGCAGCAAGACGTCGTGCAAGTTGTGCCCGTGCTTGACCCATCGACCGTACTCGCCAAGCTCCTCGCCATGGTCACTGGTGACGATGACGACCGTGTTCTCGCGCCAGGGCTCGACCAGCTGCAGCACCCGCCGCAACTCGCGATCCGTCTGCACCGCCGCCGCCCGATACCGGGCTCGCAACCACCGCGCCTCGACGGGGTCCAAGGCGAGTTGCCCTCGGAAGACCTCCCAGTAAATCTTGGGCCAATGGTTCGTCCACCCCGGCGGCCATAGCTCGGCCAGGCGCGCGGGCGTCTCGATATCGACCGGCGCGTAGGGCGCATGCGCGCCTTGCGTGTGCACGACCAACAACCACGGGGCTTGTGGCTTGCGACGCCGCCACTGCTTGAGTGCCGGAATCGCGTCGCCGCGATCACCGGTCCAGAAGTGCGTCGTGCCGGCCGCATACCCCTCATCCTCGGTCAGCACCCCCATCTCCGTCATGACACTGACTTCATACCCGGCGGTGTCGAGCATGGTCATGACATTGGGGACGCCGAGCATGATGTCGAGCTTGTTGGGCTTACAGCTCAGCTTCAGGGGGTGACGTCCGGTGAAGAGCGCCGCGTGACTCGGTACCGTCCAGGGGGCGGCGCTCAGTGCGTGCGTGAAATCGATCCCGCGCCTGGCAAGGCCTTGGAGTGTGGGCATCGCGGTGATCGCATCTGCGCGCAGCGTATCGAGCGAGACGATCAGCACGTTCGGCCGCGCCGTCGCCCCGACCGCGGGGCACATCACGCCGAGGAGGGTCAGGGACGCGAACGCGTATGCGAGCTGCCGGCCGGGCACCCTGCTACGTCATCCGATACTGTGACATCGGATGGGACTCGACGCGGTCGACATCGAGGAACGCGTTGACGCTCTCGATCATGCGCTGCAGGTTGGCACGAAAGCGGTCCTCGGATCCTTCGGCGCGGTACCAAATGCGGGGATCGGTGACCGCGTCGGCCGGGAACCCTTCCTCCACGATGCCGGCCCACGGCGGCGCGTCGGCGGTGAGCGCGCGCACGACCACGTTACGGGTATAGAGAAACGTGCACTGCGTCTCGAGCGCAACCTTCCTGTGCTCGCCATGCCAATGCGCGATCCACGCGGCGTAGGTCAGACGCTCAGGCTGCTCGATGCAAGTCACCATATTGATGCCGGGGGTGCGCGTCCCAAGCGCGGCGACGCTGGTCGTATTCCGGAGTGGAACCGACTCGACGACGAGATAGCCCGCGATGCGAGCGGTCAGCGCGTTCAGCAGGTGCTCGCACGGCCCGCGATCATCCGCGCAGTCCATCCAGAACGAGAGCGCCCCCGCCAAGGGCGGATCGAGCCGCGTCAGTCGAGCCTGGATTCCGTCTCCCACGTGCTCGTCGACGACGTTCAGGGCGATGGTGGACGCCCCAGCGGCGGTGAGGTCCGGTGCCAGGGCCCGCATGCTCGCGCTGAACTCCACCGCCGAGACGGATTCCGGTTTCCAGAGCATGTAGACGAGCTTCTCCATGGACCCGCGTTCGCGATGCCGCGCATGTGGCCATGTTTTGCGTGCCCTGTCCACATTAGCCCGCGAGTCGCGCTGAGCCCCCTCGCCCCACCACCCGATGCCCGCGGTTCCCGCACGCCTCGCCGAGCCCTTGTCGGCCCGGCACGCCGCACCGGCCGGCGCGAGCAGCGACCGAATCGGTCTGGTTGACCGCTCGACCGCGTGGGCAGTAGAAGTTACTCATCTCGTAACCGGGAGAGGGGGCATTCCGAATGAAGAAGTTTCTCGCGATCGCAATCGTAGCCGCGCTGGGGGCTGGA
Organism: Deltaproteobacteria bacterium; assembly: GCA_029262315.1. GTDB lineage: Bacteria > Desulfobacterota > Binatia > UTPRO1 > UTPRO1 > JAJCZP01. The sequence continues at coordinate 25,819 of JAJCZP010000173.1, forward strand.
GCCATGACCGGCAGTGCGTTGGCGCAAAGCAACGAAGGTAGCATTCGATCCGACCTCGTGAACGAGGGGACCATTCGCGAACTCTACTCCAACTTCAACAAAGCCTGGAACAAGCACGACACCGAGGCGATGGCGAACATGTGGACCATTGACGGTGACCACCGCGAGCCCGACGGACGTCTCGCCAAAGGTCGCGCGGCCATTTCCAAGCTGTTCGCGGCGCAGCATTCGAGCGTCTTCAAGAAGAGCGAACTCTTTCTCACTTTGAAGGATGTCTGGTTCATCACCGCCAACACCGCATTGATCGACGGCTCCTACGAGGTGGAAGGTGCGCGGCTCCCGGACGGCACGGTGCTGCCGCCCCGCAAGGGCTATCTGACGAGCGTCCTACTCAAGGAACGCGATCAGTGGGGGATCGTCGCCAGCCGGCTCATGATCCCGACGCAGCTTCCCTACAAGAAGAACTAGCCGTCATCATAACCAGCACGAACGTCCGGCAGGACCTGCGCACGCTCGCCGCGCAGGTCCTCGCCGAGCGACGGCCCCACGCGCACGGAGCCCCATGATCCTATGACCGACACGCGCACAGGATCGAGCGGGCGCGGACGATGGTTCGTCATCGGGCTCGTCCTGCTGGCGGCCGTGCTCGTGGTCTTCGGCCACAGTCTCGATCACCCGAATCGGCCGTCGATCATCCTGATCATGGTCGACACCCTGCGTGCGGACTATCTCGGCACATACGGCTTCGAGGGCGACATCTCGCCGAACCTCGATCGCCTCGCGGACGAGTCGGTCGTGTTCGAGCGCTGCTACGCGCAAGCGCCCTGGACCAAGCCGTCGATCGCTTCGCTCTTCACGTCGCTGCACCCCATGACCCACAACGTGCTGAGCCACAAAGGGCGCTACATGAAGCGCGGCAGCCATACGGATCGTACCGACGCGCTCTCGGACGAAGCCACGACCCTCGCGGAGTCCCTTCGCGAGGCGGGCTACGCGACCGCGGCCTTTGTCGCCAATCCGTGGATCCTGCCTGACCAGGGCTTTGGGCAGGGCTTCGACCATTTCGACGGAAGCTCCACCGGCAACACGACGACGGCGGAGGTCGTGTTCAACGCTGCGACCACCTGGCTGCGGTCGCGTCCCCCGGACCGACCGTTCTTCCTCTACCTGCACCTCATGGACGTGCACGGACCCTACGCGACCCCGGACGCCGACTTCGCAGCGCTCCGCGATAGCCCGAGTCTCGGCCGCGACCGTCCACTCACGCAGCAGGAACTCGGAACATTCCGGCGCTACCTCGGCCGAGTGCCATGGATCGAAGACGACGATGCGGGCCAGCTGCGCACGTGGCGCGGCCGCTATGCCGCCGGCGTCCGCGCGTTTGATCGGCGCCTGGGACCGTTCCTGGACGAACTCCGCGGCACAGGACTTCTGGATGAGGCCGCCGTGGTCGTCACCGCCGACCACGGCGAGGAACTCCTCGACCATGGCGGCTGGGATCACGGCTACAATCTGCACGAGCATCAACTGCACGTGCCGCTGATGATCCGAGCGCCGGGACCACCTCGCGCCGTACGACGGATCCGCGAGACCGTCGAACTGCTCGATGTCATGCCGACCCTCGTCGCGATGGCGGGAACGCGGACCCCGGTGGGCCTGCACGGCCGTGACCTCTCGCCGCTCCTCGAGGGTCTCCCCGAGATCGAGCGGCCGCGTTCGTTGCTCGCTTCGGGGGTCAAATGGGCCCCAACCCGCCACGCGCTTCGTCTCGGGCCACACAAGCTGATCACCACCGTACCGAACGGCCCGATGCTCTTGTTCGATATCGAGCGGGACCCGACCGAGCAGCGGAATCTCGCCACCGAACAACCGGACGCCGTCCGCACACTGACGGCCGAACTCGAGCGCCATCTGACGTCCCCCGCGTTCCGCGCCCGCTTCGCCCGCAAAGAGGTTGCCGTACCCCAGAACATCGAGGAACGCCTGGAGCAGCTTGGCTACGTCGAGCGATAGCCGGCGGCGCTATTGGCTGGCCCTGGCGGTCTGTATTCTCGCCGCACTCCTGGTGCGCGGCGCGGCAATCGTCGCCGCACCGCGACACGCGTATTTGATGGATCACGTCATGTTCATGGCGTGGTCCGACTACGCGTACGAGCACGGCCCAACGCGGGCATACGACATGCCGCGGGGCCATCCGGTGTGGGTCGCCCGCGGCGCCGGCAAGGTCGAAGCCGTGTCGGTACCGCTGCAGTGCAACTACCCGCCGCTGTCGACACTGGTCTTCTGGCTGCAGGGCTTCCTGTGGCACCAACTCGACGACCAGGTGGCCACCGGTCACGTCACCCGGCGCGGCGCGCGCGGCCAGCCCGAGACGCTCCCCGTTCGTTCGCGCATCATCAACACCACCGTGAGTCGATTCGTGAATGCCCTCGCCGGCATCCTCGCCGACCTCGTCCTCGCCTGGGGCGTCCTGCATCTCGTGCGGGGATTGTTGCCGCGGGCGTCTCCCACACTCGAAATTGCTGGCTTTGCACTCACCGCGCTCGCACCACCGATCGTCATCGATTCCGCGTTCTGGAGTCAGTCGGACAGCTGGGTGACGGCGGTCGTGGTCTGGGTAGTCGTCTGCGCGCTACGCAGGAGATTCTGGATCGCCGGCGGCCTCTACGGCGCCGCCCTCATGCTGAAAGCACAAGCACTCATCTTCGCCCCCGTGCTCGCCTTCGCCTGCGCCGCGCACGCACTACGCCCGGGCGGCAGCCCCCGCGACGCCTGGCCGGCGTTTCGCGCCGGCTCGATCGGCGCGCTGCTCGTCATCGCGAGCAGCGCGCTGCCGTTCTCGCTCGGCAAAGACAGCACGTCGTGGGTCGAACGGGCCTACGTGCAGCCGGTGCTCGAACAGTATCCGTACACGACCACGAAGGCGTTCAATCTCTGGTGGCTCGAAGGCGCCGCCCGCGAACAGCCGGGCGCGCTGCGTGACTCGCGCGCGCGTGTCGGCGGCCTTACAAAGGACACGATCGGACGCGGCCTGCTCGCGCTCGGCGTCCTGATCAGCGTCGTCGCCGCCACGCGCCGGTTCGGCGTCGACCCGGCGGCGACGGTCGCCATCGCGTCCCTGGTGAGCCTGGCCGCGTTCGTGCTCCCGACCCGCGTGAAGGCACGCTACATCTACTATTGCCTGCCGTTCCTGATCGCGATGGCGCTACGCTTCCGCCCATGGCGGGTGGCGCTCGGCGGTCTCCTGATCCTCGCGACCGCCGAACTCACCTGGAACCTCTGGTACGATATCGGTTCGCCGGGCGCGCAAGCCCTCTCCGTCGGCTTGGCCAGTCTGAGCGTGCTCGTCCTCGTGTACTCGTGGGCGGCCCTGCTCGTAGGAAAGCCGCGCGACGTCAGTTCCCGGGCGGGCGATCACTCGATGTAGCCGAGCGCGCGCAGCTGACGGAGCTGCGCCGGATCGTATTCGATCTCCGCCCCCGACGCCGCTGCTACCGGCACCTGACGTTCGCGATACGCGAGCAGCGCGCCCACCAGACGCCGCACGACCTCCGGTTGGTCGTCGAGAAGGTTCACCGTCTCGTCGGGATCGGCGACAATGTCGAACAACTGAAAACGTGACGCCGGTTCGCCCTCGCGAACAGCGATCGGCGCGAACCGGAAGAGTAGCTTCCAACGCTCGCCCTCGATCACGGCGTATTCGAGTGCGCCGTGCCCCCAGAATCGGTGATGGGACACGACGACGGACCGGTCGTTGAACGGTGCGTCATCACCGGTCATGAGCGGCAGGAGGTTCGCGCCCTCGAGCGGATGCGTCGGCGCCACCCCCGCAAGCGCGAGCATCGTCGGCTTGACGTCGTACATCTGCGCCGGCTGTGTGATCCGGCCCACGGCAGGGATCCCCTGCCCGGCGAGTACCAACGGCACTCGCAACACCTCGTCGTACATGCCGGGCCCGTGCCCCCATTGCCCGTGATCGAGCAACTCCTCCCCGTGATCGGCCGTCACCAAAATCGTCGACCGTTGGCGGACCCCGAGTGCATCGAGGGTCTTCAGGAAGGCGCCGAGGCGTGCATCGGCATACAACACCTCGGCGTCGTAGAGCGCGCGGGCATGCTGCAGGTCACGCGCCGTCCGCACTGCCGGCAGGCCGTTGGTCGGATGCACGGAGAGGGTCCCCGCATAGTCCGGATCGAACCGGTCCGCATAGCCCGCCGGCGGCAGGTAGGGGGAATGCGGCTCGGCCGTGTGTACGTACAGGAACATCGGGCGATCCGCGTTGGCGGCAATCCAGGCGCGCACTTCGGGGAGCGGCACCGTGCGGTCGGCCTCCAGCTCTTTGGAAAACGCGATGCGGTCGACGAACGTACCGAAGCCGCGATCCATCGCCTGGCGCGGCCCGGCGTTGACGTTGGTCACCGCCGAGAACGTCGCAAAGCCCGCCGCGCGTAGTACCTCCGGCAGCGCGCGAAACACGTCGGGCGGCCTGAGCGACGGCGAATGCACCCCATGGCGCTCCGTCGAGACCGACAACATGAGATCGGGAATCGACGCGATCGTCACTGGCGAGTTGCAATACATGTGCTCGAACCAGGCACCCGATCGTGCCAACGCGCCGAGCGTCGGCATCGTCGCGTTGGTATGCCCGTAGAATCCGATGTGCTCAGCCGACAGCGTATCGATGAGATAGACGACCAGGAGCGGCGGTGACTCGACGGGCTCGTAGAGTGTCGGATCACCCCAGAACACGATGTCGTCATCAGCCGTACTGGCGACCCGGAGCTGCACGGTCACCCGCTGCCCGGCCCAGCGGGCCAGCGACGCCGACACATCGTGCCAACGCTCGGGCGTCGTGACGGCGGTGTGCAGGACCGACGTCAGTGCACCATCACCGTCGACGATCTCCACGTAGACGTCGGCGACACCTTCCGCAGCCTGGCGTCCTACTGTAGCTCGGAACGCCCCCCCCGGCGGCACCAGCACGTCGGGGAAACGGACGCCGGTCGGCGACCGCGCGTAGATCGTTGGACGGCGCGTGCCTCCGAGCGTCACCGACGTCGCGGCCACGGTCTCGGGAAAGGCCTCGCGATGGCCGTGCAACTCGAGCGCACGGACCTCGATCGCGCCTTCGCCCTCTCCATCGGTCCGGAGCGTGAGCGCTTCCAACGTTCCCTTCCAATCCTCGAAGCCATCGGTCGCCAGGCGCAACGTCCAGAAACGCTCATTGTCGGGGAGTGGCATGCGCGCAAAGCCGTACGGCGACCAGCTGACCTCCAGGTGGCGGCCGAACGGCACCTTCACGTCCAGGACGATGCTCCCGATGTCCTCGGTTGGGACCGCGAAGCCCCCGATCCGCATCGCAACGAAACGGCCGAGTTTTCGATGAAAAACTGTGTCGGTCACGACGCCCGGTCGAGCCTCGCCGCTGCGCAGCGGGCCGAGCCGCGCCAGCGGCGGCTCGGGCGAGGACGCCGGCGCAGGGTCGGTCGCCACGCTGGCCATGTCGAGATGGTCGACGAAATGCACGACCTGCCAGCGCAGCGCCACGGGCCGCGGCGTGGGGACCGCTATCGGTGACGGAAACGTTCCGAGCTGCGTCTCGGCCCAGACGAGGAACCCTGCCGGATCGGCGGGCGCCCCGGCCAGGAGATCGGGCGTGGCCGACGGCTGCGGCGCAGCGCTCCCGCCACCACGACATCCAGCGGCGAGGAGCACGACCAGCGTGACGGCAACGGCACGGGCACGAAGGCCAACCCCACGCGGTGGAAACGGCACACCGATTCTTTAGGAGGGCCGTTGCGGAAGCGCAAGCAGGCATTGGGCGCGTCCCCGGCCTGGGGGTTTCTCGAAGTCCGGGCCATGATGTGCCAGGATCCCAGCATGCCTCCGGCACGCGTCATCTTCGCCTGTGTTCACAACGCGGGGCGGTCGCAGATGGCCGCGGCGCTGTTCAACACGGCGGCGGACCGGTCGCGCGCCGAGGCCATCTCGGCAGGCACCGCGCCGGCCGCCCATGTCCACCCGGTCGTCGTCGACAGCATGCGCGAGCTCGGGGTCGATCTTTCCGGCGCACAGCCGCAACTCCTGACCGCCGCACTCGCCGCCGATGCCGCGTTGCTCGTCACCATGGGCTGCGGCGAATCCTGCCCGGTCATCCCTGGCGTGCGTCGCGACGACTGGCCTCTCGCCGACCCGAAGGATCAGGGGCCCGAGGCCGTACGTGCCATCCGGGAGGACATCCGTACCCGCGTGGCACAACTCATCTCTGCGGAAGGATGGAACCCGTGACCAACCCCTGGCAGGACAATCCCTACGAGCGCGATCTCGACCGTACCCCCGCGAACCACACCGCGCTCACACCACTCTCGTTCCTCGCTCGTGCGGCCACCGTCTATCCGACGCGGACCGCGATCATCCACGGCACCGTGCGGCGCACCTGGGCCGAGACCTACGCCCGCTGTCGCCGGCTTGCGAGCGCGCTCGCCGCCCGCGGCGTCGGTATTGGCAGCACGGTGGCGCTGATGGCGCCGAACGTGCCGGAGGCCTACGAAGCGCACTTCGGCGTGCCCATGACCGGCGCCGTCCTCAACGCCATCAACATCCGGCTCGATGCCGACGCCATCGCCTTCGTCCTGGACCACGGCGAAGCCGATGTGCTGATCACCGACCGCGAGTTCGCGGCTGTCATCAAGCAGGCGATCGCACAATGCGATCGTACCCTCACCGTCATCGACATCGACGATCCGCAAGCGCAGGACTACGCGACAATCGGCGAACGCTTGGGAGAGATCGACTACGAGGCGCTTCTCACCGAAGGCGATCCGGATTTCGCGTGGCAACCACCAACCGACGAGTGGCAGGCCATCGCCCTCAACTACACGTCGGGCACGACGGGGAACCCCAAGGGTGTCGTCTACCATCACCGCGGCGCCTACCTGAACGCGCTCGGCCAGGGACTCGCATGGGAGCTCGGCTCGCACCCGGCGTACCTCTGGACGCTCCCGATGTTTCATTGCAACGGATGGTGCTTCGCCTGGACGCTCGCGGCGTTCGCGGGCACCAGCGTGTGTCTACGCCGCGTCGAGCCCGCCGCCGTCTACGCCGCGATCGCCGGTGAGGGCGTCACGCATTTTTGCGGCGCACCGGTCGTCATGAACATGATCGTCAACGCGACGGACACCGAGCGGCAGCCACTGCCGCATCCCGTCCAGGTCATGACCGCCGGTGCGGCCCCGCCCGCCGCCGTCATCGAGCGCATGGAAGAGGCGGGGTTCCGGGTCACGCACGTCTACGGGCTGACGGAGTGCTACGGCCCGGCGACGGTCTGTGCCTGGCACGACGCCTGGAACGATCTCCCGAGCGAAGAGCGCGCCACGCTCAAGGCGCGTCAGGGCGTCCGCTACCATGTGCTCGAGGGACTCATGGTCGCCGATCCGGAAACGTTGGCACCGGTCACACCCGACGGCGAAACCATGGGCGAAGTCTTCATGCGCGGCAACGTCGTGATGAAGGGATACCTCAAGAACCGGAAGGCCACGGAGGAGGCATTCGCCGGTGGCTGGTTCCATACCGGCGATCTCGGGGTCATGCACGCCGATGGCTACATCGAGATCCGCGATCGCTCGAAGGACATCATCATCTCGGGCGGCGAGAACATCAGCACCATTGAAGTCGAAGATGTGCTCTACCGACATCCCGCCGTACTCGAAGGAGCCGTCGTCGCCCGCCCCGATGATCACTGGGGGGAGACACCGTGCGCGTTCGTCACCCTGCGCCCCGAGGCCACCGCGACGGACGCGGAGATCATCGCGTTCTGTCGGGAGAAACTGGCACGCTTCAAAGTACCGCGCACGGTCGTCTTCGGCCCGCTCCCGAAGACCTCCACCGGGAAGATTCAGAAATTCCTGCTCCGGGCTCGGGCAAAAGAGCTCGATCACCCCTGACGCGAACGCTGTGACAGATCGCGTGCGACTCGCGCGCGCACTCAAGTCGAGACCTCGCTCTGCCGATAGAACTCCCAATGGCAGAGTCTCTTGCGACAGCATCCGTACGGGGAACACACGCCGTCTCCGACCACATGTCCCGCACCGTGCAGGGCGTACAGGCGTCCGCGACGCTGCATGAAGTCGCTGCGTTGCTCGCGGCCCACGGCATCAGCTGCGCCGTCGTCTTCGAGGGCGACACACCGATCGGCATCATCTCGGAGCGCGATCTGGTCGGTCTGGTTGCCTCGGATCCCGACGGCTGGCACCGACGACTGGCCGGCGAGAGTATCCGCCGGAAGCTCGAGTGCATCACGCCGGAGTCGAGCGTCGCCGACGCCAGCGCCTGCCTCGCCGAGCATCGACTGCGCCAGCTCCCCGTCCTGACCGAAGCCGGAACGCTCGCCGGCATCATCACACAGGCCGATCTGCTACACGCCTCGCACCTGTGGCTCGAAGAGTACGCCGCCAACCTCGAGCGGCTCGTCACCGAGCGCACTGCGCAGCTCCAGGAGAGCGAGCAACGTCGCACCGATCTCGTCGACCTGACGGTCCACGACATCAAGAACTGGATTCACGCCGTCGACGCCTCAATCGAGCTCGTCGCCGAGGATCCCGCGGAGGCCGCGAGCCTCATGCCGATGCTCCGCCATACCACGAAGCGCATCGGCACGTTGGTGCACTCGCTGCTCGACATTCACCGCCTGGAAAGCGGCTGGATGCCGATGCGATTCAGCGAGGTTCCGTGGACAAGCGTCTGCGGTCCGGTGATCGCCGAGGCTGAAGTGATGGCGCGCGCGAAGTCGCTGTCGATTCCGCAGACCGGCCACACGCAGGCCATCGTGCGCTGCGATTCCGCACTGATCGAGCGCGTCATGCTGAATCTGCTCGACAACGCCATCCAAGCCGCGCCCGAGGGAAGCTGCGTTGCGATTCATACGGAACAGATCGATGGCACGTTTCGCGTGCGCGTCGGCAACCGCGGACCGATCATCGCGCCCGACGTGCTCCCGACGCTGTTTGGCAAGTTCCAACAGAACAACGGCACCCAGCGCAAGCGCTACGGCTGGGGACTCGGCCTGAGCTTCTGCAAACTCGCCGTGCACCACCACGGCGGCGACATCCAGGCCATCTCGCCCTTCATTGACGGCGAAGGCGTGGCGTTCGAGTTCGTGCTGCCGCCGAACCCCGAGCAAGCGACCGCGCAAGGCACGCTTCAGTAGCCTCGAGACGCCTGGCCCGACAGCTTGCCGCCTCGTCCCCGTTGGGAGAGAGTCCGCGGATGACGGCTGCTCAGGTCACCGCGCGGACGTGCCCCCACTACCCCGCGTGCCCAGGCTGCCCTCTCGTCGGAGAACGCTACGAGCAGCAACTGGCGCGGAAACACCGGAACGTCGAGCGGACGCTCGCCGCCGCCCTGCCCCCCGACGCCCGCGTGCCGGTCGCACCCGTCGTGGGGGCGGCGCGCATCGAGGGGTATCGGACCCAGGCCAAGCTCGTCGCACGCAACACGCGCCACGGCCTCATCCTTGGCCTCTACCAACGCGAGTCCCACCACGTCGTCGACGCGAGCGGATGCCCGCTCCATGCGCCGGCCATCCGGCGCGGCGTACGCGTGCTCCGGGAGGTACTCGAACGCGAGCGTGTGCCCATCCACGGACGCGACCGGCTAGGAGTCCGATACGTCCTCCTGCGGACGAGCAGTGTCGATCGTGGACTGCTCACGACCATCGTCACCTCCCACCCCAAGCTCGCACGCGATGTTGAACTTGCGGCGATCCTGCGCCGCCGCCTGGCATTGGCCGGCCTGAGCGTGAATCACAATCCGTCACCGGGAAACGAGATCCTCGGACCACGTACGGACCTGGTGTGGGGAGCGCGGACGCTGACCGAACGCTACGGCGACGTCATGCTGACGGCTGGACCAACCGCGTTCGTCCAAACGAACCCGGTCATGGCGGGACGAATCTACCGCACGATTGCCAGCACCGCACGGGTCAAGCCGACGGACCGTGTCCTGGATCTGTACGCTGGCGTGGGCGGCATCGCCCTCACCCTCGGCGGTCGGGCGTCCTCGGTCGTCGGCATCGAGGAGGTCGACGCGGCCGTGCACGCCGCACGCGGCAACTCGCGGCGCAATCAAGCCCGCAACGTAAGCTTCGAGACGGCCAGCGTCGATGAGGCCATCGAACACATCACCCCAGGCGCCATTGACGTGGTCACGATGAATCCACCGCGCAAGGGATGCGGCGAGCGCGTCGCACGCGCACTCGGCGCCCTGGCGCCAAGACGACTCGTGTACCTCTCCTGCTCCCCCGCGAGCTTCGCCCGCGACGCCCGCACGTTGCACGCAGCGGGCTACGCGCTCCAGCGACTCACGCCGTTCGATCTCTACCCGCAAACCGACCACGTCGAGCTCCTCGGCATCTTCGAACCCTCGGCGTAACCGCGAGGGTCCTGGATCCAAGGCGAAGCGCCTCAGCTGCTTTACCTGCGATAACCACACAGCTCTGATATTTCTGGTGCTTAGACCTGCGTTGACTCAGGTGAGTATAACAGCGATATAGTTCCTATGACTGGGCGCGCGACAGCGGAGCGATCGCGGGATCTCGGGTCCGAGACGACTCGGCGTGCGATCCTCGATGCGGCGGGTGCGCTGCTCGCCGACAAAGGCGAGGACGGTCTTTCCATTCGCGAAGTGTGTGCGCGTGCCAGCGTCACGCCACCGACCATCTACCATCACTTCGGCGACAAGGCGGCGCTCGTCGCGCGCATCGTCGACGACTGCTTCGCCGACTTCGATCGTGCGTTTCAGCATCGTGCGGCGCCTCGCGATCCCGTGGAAGCGTTGCGCTGGGGTTTCGACCGCTACGTCGAATACGGCCTGCAGCACCCCGTCCCGTACCGCCTGATGTTCGGCCAGGCCAGAAGCCGCATCTCGGCGAACGGCGTCGCTTCGTACGATGGCCTGCGCCGCAGCGTGCGCGCGATACATGCCGCCGGACGCCTTCGCACATCCGTCGACGAAGCAACCGCCGCCTTCTGGGCGGCCGTCCACGGCGTCACGGCACTACTCGTCAGTGGCTTCTGGAACGAAGACAACACAGCGATCGCGCTCGTACGCGATGCCATGATCACACAACTCACGAGTCCCGAGCGCGCATCGACACGCCGGGAAAAGAAAGGGGCTCCACGATGATCGATCAGAAACCTCGACCACGCGAGTCGGACACCAATTCGTTCCTGCAGGGCAACTTCGCCCCCTGGCGCGAAGAAGGCTCCTACGACGCGCTGGAGGTTGTGGGCGAGATTCCGCGCGACTTGAACGGCACCTTTTATCGCACCGGCCCCAACCCCGCCTTCGAGCCGAAAGGACGCTACCACTGGTTCGATGGCGACGGCATGGTCCATGCGATCGACATTCGGGACGGTCGCGCGAGCTACCGAAACCGCTATGTGGCAAGCGAAGGACTGAAAGAAGAACAGGCCGCCGGGAAAGCCCTCTACCCTGGCCTCCTCGACATGGGCGAGGCCGACATGACCGGCTTCAAGATTACGGGCAACACGAACATCGTCGCCCACGCGGGGAAGCTACTGGCACTGGTGGAGGTGGCCAACCCCACCGCGATGGATCTCCAAACGCTCGAGACGTTCGGGCTGCACAACTACGACGGCAAGCTCACAGGCGCCATGACGGCGCACCCGAAGCTCGATCCGGTGACGGGAGAGATGCTGTTCTTCGGCTACTCGCCGTTCCCTCCTTATCTGCAGTACCACGTCGCCGATCGCACAGGCGCCCTCGTGAAGAGCGAAGAGATCGATGTCGCGTGGCCATCGATGATGCACGACTTCGCGATCACGGAAAACTACGTCATCTTCATGCTCTTCCCCGTCGTGTTCAGCTTCGACAACATGGCCGAGCGCGGCGGTCCCTTCTCGTGGGAACCCGAGCGTGGCGCCCGACTCGGCGTCATGCCGCGGAACGGCGCCAGCGCCGACGTCCGCTGGATCGACATCGATCCCTGCTTCGTGTTCCATCCG
>JAJCZP010000174.1 GCA_029262315.1 Deltaproteobacteria bacterium
TGGAGATCTTCGGCCCCGTCGTCTGCGTCTATCCGTTCGCCGAGCTCGACGACGCGATCCGACGCGCCAACGCCGTACCCTACGCGTTCCAGGCTTCTGTCTTCACGCGCGACATCGACACGGCGCTCCGTACGTCCCGGCGCCTCGCCGCGGCCGCAGTCATGGTCAACGATCACACAGCGTTTCGGGTCGACTGGATGCCGTTTGCCGGCCTCCGCCAGTCCGGACTCGGCATCGGTGGCATTCCCCACACGATGCGCGACATGCAGATCGAGAAGATGGTCGTCCTGCGCTCGAAGGAACTCTAAGAACTATCGCCCGGCGCGCGTGCGCTCCTCGTGCACGATACGCACTTGCTGCTCGACCGCAGCGGTGTGGAGTTGATCGCCGGATCCTCCCGCACTCCGGCGATCGATCTCCGCGATCCGGGGTGTCCTGCCGTACAGGATGAGGCGGTCGCCGGCCCGAACTTCCGTCTCCGCGGGCGGCGCTCCCACGAAGTTGTTTCCAGGACATTCGATCCCAAGCACCAGAATCCCCTCCCGGCCGAGGCTCGCCTCCCCGACCGTCTTGCCGGCGAGCCAATCGGCGGGCTCCACCCGCAGTTCGGTGACACCGTAGTCCTCGCGCAGATGCAGGAGCCGCGCGTAGTCGCGCGCATCCAGCGTCGTCCAACGCCCAAGGGCCCAGCTGATGGCTTTGCACATGGTGCGATCGACCCACTGACTCGACGCGATGATCCCGATCGACGTCAAGCCGATGAACAGGACCGCGACGGGGAGCCAGGTAGCACGTGCGGCTGGTTCGAGAAACGACAGCAGCAACGACGACATCGCGGTAACGATGCCGACATTCCCGCCCAACATCAGCCACATGACGATCCGGCGGCGCACCGGGTGACTCACCACGCTCTCGGCCTCACTGGTCGTGAATCCCGACCCGGTGAACGCCGAGCGCGCCTGAAAGCGCGCGGCCTCCCGGCCGAGTCCGGTGTGCACGAGCGCCACGGTCGCGATGCGCGTCACCAGCAGCGAGAGACCGACGATTAACAACAGCGAAATGACGGGAATCATGCTCCCCTCCCGGGCGCAACGCGCCCTCTGCGCCGCCGCGGTGTCACCGCGGCGTCACCCGACGCCGAGGACGGACTGCACCGCGGACCGCTCCCGATACGCCGCTTCCCAACGCACCAGGTGCACGAGCGCGGGATCGGTCTCGACGCCGCCGAAGCGGCCAAAGTTGAGCGCCGCCGCAAGCGTACAATCGGCGATCGTCGGGCGCGCACCGGCGACGAACAGTCGATCGTCCGACATCAGCCCGTCGAAGAACGCGAGGCCTTTGTCGAGGAGGCTTCGCGCCGAGGCGGCAATCTCCGGGGACGGGGGCAATCCAAGCGGCGACTTGGTCGCGTGCACGAAACGAGCCATGGCAACCAGCACCCGACCATCGGCGATGCGCTCGAGCTCTCGTATCCCCGCCCGCTCCAACGCACTCGTACCCAGCAGCGCGGGCTCGGGGTACAATTCCTCGAGGTATTCCATCGCAGCCAACGACTCGGTCAGGTACGTGCCGTCGTCGAGCTCGAGCACGGGCAGCGTTTGAAACCGGTTGCGCGCGGTGTGCTCCGGGCTCTGCTGCTCGCCCTTGCTCAGATCGACGAAGACAGGCGTCACCGGGATCTCCGCTCCGCCCGCATGTTTCTCGGCGAGATAGAGACGCACCTTGGTCGGGTTCGGTGCAACGTAGAAATAGTAGAGCTTCACTGGACCTCCGAGAGCGCGGGATGTCGCTACATACCCACACCGCGCGCGAGAGCCAACGTCTCACGCGTACGCAACCGGGAGCGGGGGACTACGGCGAGACAGTGACGTCCGTGGCGGAGCGTCCCGGCTCAGTCGCAGCTGCCCGACAGTGACGCAATCCAATCGTGGATGAGGTCGACCCCCTCGGCGTGCACGACGCTCTTCGACAGCTCGGGCATGCGGATGCCGAGCGCGACCGAGTCCATCCGAAACCGTAGGACCGACGCATCGGGATCTCCAGGAACGATGTCGAACTCGTGCCCGCCGTTGGCGGCTGGTTCGGCCTGCGACGATTTACAGACGCCTACCGTCGGGCCGAGGGGCTCGGCAGCGGTCAACACGAGACCGGAGAAGCGGGCGGCGCCCAGCGGGTGGTGACAGTGGGCACAGTTGCTCTCGAGATATGCGCGAGCCCGCTCATCGAGCGACCCGTCACCCGGATCATCCCAGACCGGCAGCCGTGGCGCGGCGGCCGGGACCGGCGCGCCCGACAGGATACCGGCGGCGCTCCAATGCGCCAGCTGGTTCTCGTCGCCTCCCGCATACGCGAAGTCGCGGTTCAGCAGACGTGCTTTCGGTCCAATCGGGACATCGCCCGCCGATGCGCCATGGCAGATCGTGCACTCCGATGTACTCGGAATCTCATAGGTCGTGGCCCGCGGTGTTCCCGCAAGATCGATCCAACTGACGGCGCGCTGGCCGCCGCCCGCCGTGAGCAAGGCCTCGGTCCTGGCACCGTCCCAAATGAACGGTCGGCCGACCCAACCGCTTGGGCGACGGATCAGGAGTCTGGTCTCGACGACCTCGCCACCGAGCTCTGGCGCGCGCAGATCGTCCAGGAACTGAAAGGTCTTGGTGAGTACCGTGCCCACCGGGAAGTCGAACGCGGCATCACTGTCGTAGGTGGCAATGCCCCCCGGCGGCAGAAACACTGCCCGCAGTTTGTGCGCATAGTCCGAGAAGAGCGGCGTCGTCAGGTCGTATGGTATCCCGGGGAGGTTGAGAGCCGCGGTAGGGTCGCCGCTCGCAAAGAGCCGATAGTCCGACAATCGTGGACAGTCGACGAATGCCGCGCTCCAATTCACGCCGGTGCCCGCCTCAACGCATACCGCGGGCTCGCAACTCGCGTTGACCGCACCCTCGTCGAAGGAATCGCAGTCGAGTCCGAGTTCGTCGAAGCCCTCGAGCGACTGGCAGAACTGGCACCGTGCCGCCGCGACGGCACAATCGGCAACAGCGGCAGGATCCGCGACACTGTCACACCCTGGGAAAAGCGCCCCGATCGGCGTCACGACTTCGCCACAGCGCGCCAGAGTACCGCCGACGAGCTTGCTCGACGCCTGGTCGATCCTCCGAGCGCCAGCCGTCTCGAGATAGTCGAGGAGCGCGCTACGAAGCGCGGCGGCCGACGCCACGGGCGGCGGGTTCTCGTTGCGACCGCCCTTGAGCGCCTCCTTCTTGCCCTTGAGGGTCGCTTTCCACAGAGTGTCGACCAACACGTTCGCCCGCTTCAGGACCTCCGCCTGACACTTGGCGCCGTTACGATCGGCGCCCTGCGTGACCACGGCCAGATCGAGATCCTCGCCGAACAGGGCCCGCGCGACTCCGCGCGCGCTCGGCGGCGCGACCGCCGCCACCTGGGCCGCGGTCGTGTAGGCGAACTCGGGACGCTGCGATGAGGTTCCGAGACAACGTGCATCGTCCTTGGTCGCGAGCTTAGCCAGGCGCCGATCCACCTTGGCACCGACATCGTTCGTGAGGCAGGCCTCGGCCGTTTGGATCTGCGGCGGAAGACCGAGCTTCTGGACCTTCCCGCGTGCCGCGTTCTTGACGCAGGACAGATTCGACTTGCCCTGCTCCTTCACGACCGCGGCACCGGCCTTGTTGATCTCGTTCAGGCAGCGCACCTGGTCACGGCTGAGCTTCGATCTCAGTCGAACCACGTTCGTGAAATCGACCGCCGCATAGAGCTCGCCATCGACGCCCTCTCCGAACGACGTCAGGCCGAATCCGGCCTCGACAAGGTCGGTCCGGATCCAGGTTCCGGGGGCGGTTTCCTCGATCGCCCAGATGGTGCCGGTACAAAAGTCACCGAAGACGTACTGCCCTTGGAGTCCGGGGATTCCGGTCCCGCGATAGACGAAACCGCCGGTGATCGAACAGCCCTCGCTGTGCGAGTACTCGTACACGGGTAACGTGAGCGCGGGATCGAAACACGAGGGAGTCGTCCCGGGACAATCGGGATCGATCGGGTCGGGATCGAAGCAGGTCGTCCCCTCCATCACCTTCCAACCGTAGTTCTCGCCCCCGGCGCTGCCCGCGGGCTGCCGGTCGATCTCCTCGATGTCGTTCTGACCAACGTCGCCGATGTAGAGCGCACCGGTGCCGCGGTCGAAGGAGAAGCGCCACGGATTGCGGAGGCCGGTCGCCCACACCTCGTCGGCCAATCCGCCCCCACCTAGGAACGGGTTGTCGGGCGGAATCCCGTAGTACGGAGGCGCGCCCACGTTCTGATCGACGTCGATCCGAAGCAGCTTGCCGAGCAAGGTATCCTCGCGCTGCGCATGGCACGGCAAGTCGTCGGCACCGCCACCGTCGCCAAGTCCGATATAGAGATAGCCGTCGGGGCCAAAGGCGATCTGCCCGCCGTTGTGGTTTGCTTGTGACTGGGCGATCGTCAGGAGCACGACCCCGCTCGCGGGATCGGCCTCGTCGACGTCCCCCGAGACCTGGTAGCGAGCCACGACGGAATCTCCGGCGTTGTTCGTGTAGCTGACGAAGAAGAAGCCGTTGGACGCATAGTCGGGATGAAAGGCCGTGGCGAACAGGCCGCGCTCACCGCCGCCGCTCACCAGCGGATCGATGTTGAGAAACTCGGTGAACGACGCACCGGTCTCGCTGGCGCCCACCATGATCCGTCCGTCGAGCGTGCTCACGAACAGGCGCGCATCACCCGCGTGCGTGATGTGCGACGGGCTACCAACCGCCGCGATCTGCTGCAGGCCGACGCTCATCGCTCCGGCCGGACCGACCGAGGCGAGCACCACGGCCACCATCGTCGCGAGCACTGCCCCGGGGCTCCGGCCGCACGTAGGCGCGGGCCACGCTGATCCACCAATCGTCATGCCATCCGATCCCCCTGCATGCGTATCGCACCGGAGGGATCGGCAACAGCAGGTTTCGCCGAAAACCGCAGTTGGCACGGCACTTGACCTTGAGCTTGAGAAAGAGCGGAGCCTGAAACGCGTCGCTAGGGATTCATCTGGTAGGCGCCGACGAGAGAAAACACGCGATCCCTCCACACCCGCTGGTACCGATCGGCATCCACGATGGGTTTCCGAATCATCCGCAACGCCAAGGCCATCTGCTCGGGCGTGCTGCCCGCCTTGCCGTGCAATTCCACGGCGAACCGCGAGAAATCACGTACGAGGACGTCGAAGATCTGGTCGATCTGGTCAACATCGATCTCGTAGATACGCGCGTTCTCACACGCCAGCTGGGCGTAGACGATCAACGAAAACAGCTCGCCGACGGTCATCAAGAGATCGAGATCCTTCCGCTGCGCGTCGCTCGGCGGCGCGGCCGTCAGCATCTCTGTGAAAACATCAACCTGCTCCTGGAAGACCCCGACATTGGGACAGGTGAAGTGCGCGAAGGCCGCCCGATAGTCGTGAAACTTGATGCGACCGAGCCCCTTGGTCGGACCTTGATCGAACAGGAAGTCGTCGTTGGCGGCATCGTCGCGGCGCGGCACCTCGGGATGCGGCGCCGGATCGAAGAGATAGGCCGGCATGAACTTGAGAATCAGTGCGATGTTGACGTGCACCGTCCCTTCGAGCTTCGGAAGGGCTCGGATGTCGCGCGTAGCCATGTCGAAATACGTGTCCTTCTCGAAGCCCTTCGCCGCGATCACGTCCCAGAGATGATTGATGACGTCCTCACCCTGGGTCGTCACTTTCATCTTCACGACCGGGTTGTACAGGAGGTAGCGACGGTCGTCGGCCGAGGCGGAGCGCATGTAGTCGGCCGCGCGGAGCGCGACCAGCTTCATCGTCACGAGGCGTGCCCAGGCGTCGGTCAAGAGCCGCTGGACGTGCGGAAAATCGGTGACGGCCATCCCGTACAGCCGCCGGTTCGCGGCGTGGTCGATGGCCTCGTAGAAGGCGTGTGTACAGATCCCGATCGAGGCCCAGCCGAGATTGTATTTGCCGATGTTCACCGTGTTGAGCGACGCATTCCACGCGTCGTCGCCCTTCGAGAGGATGTCCCCCTCGGTGATCGGATAGTCGTCCAGACGGAAGCTCGACACGTACGACTGACTGGTGACGACGTTCTGCTTCAGATCGAACTTGGCGTGCTCCGAGTCGGCGGCGAAGAAGACATACATGTCGGAGTCGGCGAGCTTCCCGAACGTCGAGATCATGCGCGCCTTGTTGCCGTTACCGATGTAGTACTTCTCGCCCTGCGCGACGTACCGGCCCTCCCCGGTCGGGGTGAGGGTCATGTCGGTGGAATAGATATCGGCACCATGCGCGCGCTCGGAAAGGCCAAACGCGAAGATGCCACCCTCCTCGAGGAGTCGTGCGGCGCGTTGCTTGAGTTCCTCGTTCTGGCTCATCCAGATGGGCCCGAGCCCAAGAATCGAGACCTGCCAGGTGTACCAGTAGCAGAGGCCGTAGAAGGCGAGGATTTCGTTGAACTCGCAGATGCGCCACGTATCCCAGCGGCAATCCTCGCCGCCGTATTCCGACGGTGTGAGCAGCGTCGCGAAGATGCGCTCGCGTTTCACGAACTCGAGGAAGTCGGCGTACCAGACGTGGCCGATGTCATCTTCCTTGAGCTTGCGCTTCCCCTTCTGCTCGAAGAAGTCGACCGTCTTCTGCATCACCTCGCGCGAGCGGGCGTCGGGATAGGAGCGCTCGAGGCGCTTGGGATTGAGCAACATGGGATCCTCCTCGGCGGCGGGCCGTGGCGCGCACGCTATGGAGTCCCACGCGAAAGCTCAAGGGCCTGGGGCTCCGACACGTCGTCGACGCGTCGGAGCCCCGACGTCAGCTGACTCAGGGAACGAAGAACCCGCCGAGGAGGATGAACATCTCGTCCTCGGTGGTGACGCCACCCCGCACGGGGCATGCGTCGCAGACACCATCGCCGGCGCCCGGGCTACTATCGCAGAAAGAGTCGACGGCGTTGCAGAGCGCACCCTTGTTCGGGCCGTCGTTGACACACGCGACCTCGGAATCACTACACGGTCCACCGAGCTGGAGTGGGAGCGGCGGCGACGGAGACGTCGACTGGCGCTTGACGCTGGGACTGCCGGGACCAGCCTCGTTGTCGTACAGACTGCAGTAGAGGTAGGTCCGGTTTTCCTCGTCCGTCTGCGTCATCCCCGTGCCGTGCACGATCGGTGGATCGAAGATCAGCTGCAACGGATCGCTGTACTCCGTACTGAGATAGAGCGGTGTGTCACCGCGCGGCACGCACGCTGGCTCGCCGGGGACGCAGACCGTATTCGGCGGCGCCCACGTCCGCCAGAGCACGCCCCAGCGGTGGGTGTGCGATCCCAACTGATACAGGGACGCGCCTTCGGGCAGCGTGTACGTCCGGCAGTACTCTTCCGTTTCGAACGGCGGCACGTCCTGGACGAAGATCGAGATGCTGTCGAAGATCCCCTGCGCTGGATACAGCTGATCGGCCGGCGCGGCGAACTCGAGATTCAGATACTGGCTCATCGTCGAGTCGCCCTGCGTCAAGTTGAACGCGTGCGAGTTCCACACGATGACGCCCTGCATCGGCAGGGTGGAGTACACACCATCGGCGAACTCGAGGGTGTAGAACGGCTCCTGGGAACCACTGAACGCGGGCGCCGTGCCACCTCCGGCGCCGCTCTGGCTGTAGTCCGGTGGGCCGTACCCGATACACGCGATGGTCGAGGCGATCGCACCGCTACACCCCGGGTTGTACCCCTCGGGACCGACGTCGTTCGGGTCACAGGGTTGGCCTTCGAGCGGATTGCCCTGATCTTGGAACTTGTACGTGAAATCGCCCCAGCCCGGATCGGTGAGGGGGTACGTCCCCGTGTAGAGATGGATGATGCTGTGGTGCGACTGCGGATCCTGGGACAGATCCTGCTTGTGATAGAGGAAGCACTCGCCTGACGGATTGGCCGCCGTCACCGGACACGACACGATGGCCGAGGCCGGCACGAGCCCGGTTCCCGTCAGATCGTAGTACGTCGCCATGCAGATCTCGTCCTCGAACTGCGTGGGAAGTGGCCACGGCGTTTGCTGGAACTGCACACCAATACCCGCACCAGGCGCCGCCGGAACAGGAATCGTCAATGGATCCGGCTCGGGGAGACAGCTGCCGAGGAGAAGCGCGGTACCCTCGACCGTCAGATCCTCCGGCGCGCCGCCGCGGATCCATGTCTTCATCGCCTCGAGATGCTCGGGCGTGAGCGCGGTCGCGCCACCCGTTGGCATCGGAGACCCGCCGCCCGGATCCCCGCCGAGCGTCCCGGCCTCGAGCTTCTTGTAGAGGAAGCTCAGATCCTGCTCACCAGGCATCACCCGATCGAGAGGCGGACTGGCACCGAAGCCGGCCACGTTGACCAGCTGCGCATGGGACTCGCTCTCGGGGGTGTTGGGATCGTCGACGAGACTGAGATTCCCCTGTGGCGAGCCCGCGCCATGACAAAGATCGTTGGTGCACCCGTAGGTGGGCGAGTCGAAGATCACAGCCTGAATCGCCGCCATCGTCGACGGAAAGCCGGTCGAGACGCTGCAGATCTCACAGCTCCCGTTGGCAAGCTCATCGTCGAAATCATCACAATCTTCATTGCCGCCCACGGCCGCGTTCGCCGACTGGCAGAAGCGACAGCGCGCGGCACGGTCGAGACAGACCGTTACGTTCGAAACTTCGGTCTCTCCGCAGCCCGGAAACAGCTCCGCCAAGGTGCGGTCATCGACGGAATCGGCACACTTCTGCACATCCTTCTGCATGCCTTGGCCCGGAATTCCGGCGCATTTCTTCTTGATCGCCTCCGTGTCCATGCCGTCATAGCAAAGCTGCAGGTCATCGATGTCGTAGATGAGTCCGAGGTCGCCGACATCGGCCAGGTGCGTCCTGGTGCATTTGAGAAACTCTTTCTCGCGCGTCGCCACGCACTTCGAGATCGATTTCATGACCCGCGCCTGACACTTGGCTGCGTCTTTCGCATCGCCGACATCGGTGTTGGCAACCATCACACCCGAGTCGAGATCCTCGCCAAAGACGTCGTGCGCGATGTCACGCTGCTGCTGGGCGGCGGCGGCGCTGACCGTCACCGGATCGGTCGCACCATACTCCGGCGGCATTTGCGGGAAGCCACCACTGTCGACACCGTCGCGGTTTGGCCCGCCACAGTTCTTGTCGAAGTTCTTGCCGGTCTTGTCTTTCTGCTTCTGGATCTTCCCCTTGGAATCATTCAGGAGGCACTCTTCGAGCGTATCGATGTCGTCGTCGGCCTTGTCCAATGGCTTGCCCTTGGCGAAGTTCTTCACGCACGCCTGCGTTTCCTTGGAGGTGGTTTTGGAGGACTTGTTCCAGTCCTTCAGCGCGCCGTTGGCACACTTCTGCTGATCACTCGTCAGAGGATCGCCGCCTTCCTGGTGCGCGCGGCCCGCGGACGCCGAAAGCAGAAGCGTTGCGAGGCCAAAACCGGCGGCCAGAACAATCGCGCCAACGCGCGTGTGTGGGTGGTGGGTCGTCATGTCTTTCCTCCAGAAAACGGCAAGCCCTGCCGGGCTGCCGTCTGCCAAGCTGCGTCCTGATCACTCACGCCGAGGGCGGGCACGGCACCCGCGCATCGACACACTTCCGGAGTAGCTAGCATGCCGTGGTATGCGCATACAACTCTGTCCGGCTTGCAAGCGGATGACGCACCGCGCTGTTGGCGCTGAAGACGGCGCGTGCGTCGCGAGGCCATGCCGCGGCTGGTTCGTATGACGGCACGCGTCGCGTGTGCCAGAACCGGGGCCGTGGATCTCTGGCAGCAGGCACAGGTGCTGGTCCAGCTCGCCAGAGCGGGCTGGACCGCGTTCTGGCACGACACCAACTATCCGAGTCCCGTGCCCGAAAACCCGCGCTTCATGAGCCCGCGGGCGGCGGTGGACTTGATCGCGGACGGGAACGTCGTCGCGGTCTCTGGCCTCGGCGGAAACCAGCGTGCGTCCATTCTCTTTTGGGCGATCCGGGAGGCGTTCGAGCGAACGGGCCGACCCGCGGGGCTGACCATCATAAATCTCGGCGGCCACGGCGGACGCGGGCAGGCGCCAGGCACGCTCGAGGAACTCGGACAACGCGGCCTCTGCCGCCGTCTCGTCGCAGGCCATATGGAAACCTTCCGGGCCATGCTGGCACTCGCGGCCGACGGACACTGTGAACTGCAGTGCATCCCCCAGGGCACGCTCGCCCTCCTGATCGAGGCCCAGGGCCGGGGCGAACGATCACTCGTCTCGGACACCGGGGTCGGAACGTTCGTCGATCCGCGAATCGGGTCAGGATCACCCGTCGGCGGCACGGGCGAGCAGTTGATCACGGTCGAGGAGGATCGACTGCGCTATCGCATTCCCGCGATCGATGTCGCGATTTTCAACGCGCCGGCCGCGGATCGCGAGGGAAACATCTACGTCAAACACGCGGCCATGATTGGCGAGACGGCCGAAATCGCGCGCGCGGCACGGAAGAACGGCGGGCGCGTCATCGCCAACGTCGGCCTCATCGTCGAGCCCGGGTACGATCGTGTGTTTCTCCCCGCCGACATGGTGGACGCGATCGCGTACCACCCGGACACTGAGCAGGCCGCCGCGATTCCGCATCGCGACTATTGGCCCGCGCTCACCACCGAGGCGCACGCTCCGATCGCGGAGAGCATGGAGCGCGCCGCATTCGTCAACTGGATCATCGGCGTCACGGCTCGGCGAAACGCCGTCCACGATGCGGTGGCACGCCTCGCCGTCACCACGCTCGCCGCCTCCGTCCGCGCCGGCGCGCGGGTCAACATCGGCATCGGTCTTCCCGAGCACGCCTGCCAGATGCTTTTCGCCGCCGGCCTCCACGAGCGCATCACGCTGTTGGTCGAGAGCGGCCCGCTCGGCGGACTGCCGGCGCCCGGGGCCTACTTCGGCGCCGCGTTCTCGCCTGAAAAGATCTTGTCGTCCGCCGAGATGTTCAGGCTGACCTATGAGCGACTCGACGCGACCTGTCTCGGCGTGCTGGAGGCCGACGGCACCGGCAGCGTCAACGTGTCACGCCGAAGCAACAGCGTCGCCGACTACGTCGGCCCTGGCGGCTTCATCGATCTCACCACCGCGGCGGGCACGATCGTCTTCGTCTCGGGATGGATGGTGGGTGGAGCGATGGACGTCGAGGACGGCAAAGTGCGGCTCCGCCGCCGCGGCGTACCGAAGTTCGTCGAGCGCGTGCGCGAGATCACGTTCAACGGCCCGCGTGCGCTCACCGCTGGCAAGCGCGTCTTCTTCGCAACCCCAGTCGGTCTCTTCCAGCTCACGAGCCGCGGCATGGAGCTGACGCAGGTCATGCCGGGCATCGACATCCGGAACGATATTCTCGACGTGGCCACCATGCCGATCGTCCTCCCCGACACCGGCACCGTCCCGCTCGCACCACGCGGCATCGTAACGGGCACCGATTTCGCACCGCGAATCGCGGACTGACTGCTCCCGCGCCCCCGCCACCAACCGCTGCCCCGCCCCGCGCTTGACCGCACGCACGACTGTGGGGCACGAAGGTCGCCGCATGCGCGTCGAGAGCTTCCTTCCCCTTGGAGACTGGCGGCAGGTCGGCGCCGTCGCCCGGGCGTCAGAAGCCGCCGGGTTCGATTCCCTGCTCACTGCCGAGATCGCCCACGATCCGTTCGCGCCACTCGTCATTGCGGCGCTGGAAACCTCGCGTATCACCCTCGGCACGGGCATCGCCGTGGCGTTCCCGCGTAGCCCGATGGTCGTCGCCAACATCGCGCGCGATCTGCAGGCCCAATCGGGCGGGCGCTTCTCGCTCGGACTCGGATCGCAGGTGAAGGGACACAACGAGCGGCGCTTCAGCGTGCCCTGGAGTCCACCCGTGCCGCGCCTTCGCGAGTACGTGCAGGCGCTGCGCGCGATCTGGCGGGCCTGGGAGAAGCAGGAGCCACTCGCGTTTGAGGGCGAGCACTACCGGTTCACGCTCATGACGCCCGAGTTCGCGCCGCCTCCAACTGGCCTGGCACCGATTCCCGTGTCGATCGCCGCCGTGCGCCCGCCTATGATCCGCATGGCCGGCCGGGTCTGCGACGGGGTGAAGCTGCACGGATTCGCCACCCGGAAGTACCTCGAGCAAGTCGCGATTCCGGCCCTCGATGAAGGATGGGCGCAGGGAGGCCGCCCGCGCGCCCACTTCGAGGTCAGCGGCGGCGGGTTCATCGTCACCGGCGCCACGGACGAGGACGTTGCCAACCAGTTCGAGCAGATCCGCTACCGCATCGCGTTTTATGGAGCGACGCGCACCTACCACGTGGTGTTCGAACCCCACGGCTGGGAGGATCTCGGCCTGAAGCTCCACCAGCTCGCCAAGCAGGGCAAGTGGAACGAGATGGCGGCGGCGGTCCCGGATGATGTCGTTCAGGAATTTTCCGCCGTCGGGCGCTACGACCAACTAACCGCGGCGATCGAGCGGCAATTCGGAGGCCTCACCGACTCGCTCCTCCTCGGGCTGGTCCCCAGCGTCAGCCCCGAAGAGCGACAAGAGCTGCTCCAGGATCTGCACGGCATTCCATGCGCTTTTCGGGGCTTCACCGATCAATGGGACGGATGACCGGAAACGAACGCCACGGGGCAGCTGGCGCAGATCGGCTCTCGCCTGCTACAACGCCCGGCCCATGGACACCATCATGACGAGAAGCAACCGAGGGCTGGGAGGTACGATCGCCATCGTCTCCTTCGTGCTCGCCCTGACAGCATGCGCGCGCGAGCCCGCAAAGGAGAATCAGGTGACCGACATCACGACCGACGCCGCCATCAGCGCCATTGATGCGTTCATCGCCGAGAAGGCGATCGACACCTCGAAGCCGAACTGGAAGACCCAGCTGGCGAAGCCGCCGAAGCTCGAGTTCGCGGCCGGCACGACCTACTTCTGGAACCTCGACACCAACGTCGGCGCGATCAAGGTACAGCTAATGCCCGACGTAGCCCCGATGCACGTCTCGAGCACACTCTACCTGACGCGACTCGGCTTCTACGACGACGTCATCTTCCACCGTGTCATCACCGGCTTCATGGCCCAGGGCGGCGATCCGCTCGGACGCGGCACCGGCGGGCCGGGATATCAATACGACGGCGAGTTCAAGGCTGACGTCAAACACGACAAGCCCGGCATGCTCAGCATGGCCAACGCGGGCCCCGGAACCGATGGCAGTCAGTTCTTCCTCACCTTCGTGCCGACTCCGCATTTGGACGGGCGTCACACGATCTTCGGCAGCGTCGTCGAAGGACTCGATGTCGTCAAAGAACTCGAGAAGCGCGGCAGCTCGGGCGGTCAAACGAGCGAGAAGCTCGCCATCAACGCCGCGACGATCACCCTCGAGTAACGCCGCGAGAACCACGCGCGTGGACCGCGGCACGGACGAACGCTCACCTCGACAACGAGAAATAGCACCCACGTGAGTTCGGACGGCCGCGGTCTTCGTCGCCATATCACGGCGCGAGCCGCGACGGGGCTGGTTGTCGCGAACGTCATCGGCGCCGGCGTCTTCACCACGACCGGGTTTCAGGCTGCCGATCTCGGCAACCCAACACTGATTCTGATTCTGTGGGTCGTGGGCGGGGCCTTGGCGTACTGCGGTGCCCTTTGCTACGCCGAGCTCGGCGCCGCCATGCCCGAGGCCGGCGCCGAGTATGTGTACCTGCGACGGACCTACGGGCCCGCGTTCGGTTTCATGAGCGCGTTCGTGTCATTGATCGCCGGGTTTCCAGCGCCGATCGCGGCGGCCCTCAAAAGCCTCGTGCGCTACCTGACCGCGTTCTTCCCCATCCTGGAACGCGATCCGCTCGTGCTCGGCGTCGTGCACCTGGGAGATCTGGTCGCCGTGCTGCTGATCTGGGCATTGGTGGCGATACAGTTCCGCGGCAAGGACAGCGCCATTCGTTTCAACAACATGGTCACGGTCTCGAAAGCCGCCGGCCTCGTCGCGATCATCGCCGCCGCGGCGCTGATCGGCCAAGGCGACCTGAGCCACTTCAGCTACGTGTCGGCCGGCTACCGGACGATGAGCACGACGAGTACGATGACCGCCCTCGGCACATCGCTCATCTTCGTGATGTTCTGCTACTCGGGCTGGAACGCGGCGGCCTACGTCGCCAGCGAGATCGTCGAGCCGCAGCGCAATCTCCCACGAGCACTGCTGCTGGGGACGCTAATCGTCACCATCATCTATCTGGGCTTGAACGCGATGTACCTCTACGGGGCCAACGTCGACGAATTGGCCGGCAAAGTCGAGGTCGGACTCGTCGCCGCCCGGCATCTGTTCGGTGAATGGGGAGCACGCCTGGTCACGGTCGTCTTGTCGGTCTCCCTGCTCGCGTCGGCCTCCGCCATGACCATCGCGGGACCGCGCGTCTACTTCGCGCTGGGCAGCGACGTGCCGGCACTCGGCAGGCTCACAACCACGACTGCCGATGGCGTCCCCTCGACATCCCTGATCGTGCAAGGCACGGTCGCCTCCATCGTCGTCGTGACCGGCCAGGTGGATCAGATCTTGTCGTATGCGGGTTTCACGCTCGCACTGATGTCCGCACTCGCAATCTCGTGCGTCATCGTGCTGCGCGTACGCGCGCCCGACATGCCCCGACCGTTTCGGGTCTGGGGCTATCCCATCCCGCCGCTCTTCTTTCTCGCGGTATCGATCTGGACGATGTTCTGGGCCTTTCGCGGACGCCCAGTCGAATCGTCACTGGCGCTACTCACCGTCGCCGCTGGCGGCGTGATCTTTGCCGTGAGTAGCCTGGGCAGAACGCCCAGCCCGGACAGCCCGGAATAGGAGAGACCTGTGCTGGAGTCACTACAGAATGCCGTTGTCGCCGGACTGCTCCGCGTGCCGAGTCCCGTGCTTTCCATGGCAACCTGGCCGGGCGTCATCGTCGACGGCGGCACCCTCGATGCGCAAACCCATTTGCTGCTGCGCCTGATGGTACTCGCGCGTATCCCGCTGATGCACGAGCTCGACCCACACGAGGCGCGAAAGTTGTTCTCCGCCACCGCCCCCTCGCTCGGCCCGGCACCCCGACTCACCCGCGTCGAGAATCGGCACATACCGGGCCCGAGCAATGAAATCCCGGTGCGCGTCTACGCGCCACCCGACGCACGCGGCGGCCTTCCGGTGACGGTCTACTACCACGGAGGCGGCTGGGTCGTGGGCGACCTCGACACCCATGATAGCCCGCTTCGGAAACTCGCGCATGACGCACAGACCCTCGTCGTCTCGGTCGACTATCGCCGGGCACCAGAGCACAAATTCCCCGCCGCGGTCGTCGATGCGACCGCGGCCTATCGGTGGGTGCGTACACACGCGGCGGAACTCGGCGGTGACCCGACACGCGTCGCCGTCGCCGGCGACAGCGCTGGCGGCAACCTCGCCGCCACCGTCAGTCAAATCACGCACAAGGCGGACGAACCCGCGCCGGACTTCCAGCTGCTGATCTATCCCGTCACCGACCTCTCAGCGGAGTCCCGCTCCTACGAGTTGTTCGCCGAGGGCTACTTTCTGGAGCGCGCAACCATGCGGTGGTTCGCGAACCTCTATCTCGAGGACGAGCAGGCCGCACGCGATCCGCGCGCCTCGCCGCTGCTCGCCAACGATGTCAGTGGGCTTCCCCCCGCGTTCATCGCCACCGCGGGCTTCGACCCGCTGCGCGACGAAGGCGAGGCCTACGCCGCGCGCCTCCGCCGCGCTGACGTCGCCGTCGAACTGCGTCGCTACCCGTCGCTGATCCACGGCTTCGTGGCCATGGCGGGCGGCATCGACGAGGCCGCTGTCGCCTTCGAGGACCTGGCCGCGGCGCTTCGCGCCGGGCTCGCGCGTTGACGGAGCGGCCGCATCGCTGACGCAAGCACCCGACTCCCACGCTGGTCGATCTATATGATCCGCGACCGGGACGGCGCGCTCTACACGGGCATCACGACCGACGTCACCCGACGCCTGACCGAGCACACACGGGGTGTCGGCGCCCGCAGCCTCAGAGGCAAAGGTCCGCTCGCGCTGGTCCTCACGCGCGCCGTCGGGCCGCGGGGACTGGCGCTTCGTCTGGAGCACCGCATCAAGCGACTGCCCAAGATACGCAAGGAGGAACTCCTCGTGCGCAGGGGCGCGGTCGCCCGTATGCTCCGACAGCTCGCGAAGGAGACGCAGCCGCCCGCGGGTAGCTGCTAGAGTGGCGCCCGCCATGTACGCTACCGTCATCGTGTGCACGTGGAACCGAGCGCGCTCGCTGGCGCGGACGTTGTCTTCGATGACCGAGCTGATCGCCGCGCCCTCCGACGGCTGGGAGGTGCTGGTCATCGACAACGGCAGCCAGGATGACACCCAGGAGGTCGTGCGCACGTTCGAGCGGCGGTTGCCGATCAGGATCGCGCATGAGCCACGCCTCGGTGTCGCGCACGCACGCAACGCCGGCGTCGACCGCGCCCGGGGTGAGCTTCTCCTATTCACCGACGACGACGTCCTAGTCGATCCCGCCTGGCTTCGCGCCTACGTCGAGGCCGCGGAGCGTTCCGACGCGGACTATTTTGGTGGTCATATCGACGCCGCCTTCGAGGAGACGCCCCCCCGGTGGCTGCGACAGAACGCGCGGGCGTTTCGCCCGATGCTGTGCGCGGTCGACCTTTCGACGCGTGGGGGTCCGATCGGGCCCAACGATCAGCCGTTCGGCCCCAACATGGCGTATCGACGAAGCGCGCTGGAAAACACCCGCTTCGATCCCGCGGTCGGGCGGCGCGGCACGAATCACGTTCGGGGGAGTGACGTCGCGATCATCGAGACGCTCCGTCACAGAGGCGCACGCGGCCTCTGGGTGCCCGCCGCCAAGGTCAGGCACGTCATTCCACCGGAGCGCGCCACGCTCCGTTACCTGTGGCGCTACCACGCGGGGGCCGGTGCCACGGCGGTCCGACTCGGCGGCGAGGATCAACCCGCCACCCTTCCGAGAATCGCACGCAGCGCCGCGGCCACGCTCGCCACGAGGATGCTCGGTCGCTCCGACTGGCCCGTGCACCTCGGACGCGCGGCGCACTACATCGGCGCGCGGCGCGAACACCGACGACGCGAGCGTCACGCATGAATCCGGTCGTCGTTCTCGGCTTCGACGCCGCGGCGCCTGGCCTGATTCGCGACTGGGCTCTCCCCGCCTTCGCGCGCCTGCGCGCCGACGGCGTGACCACGAGCACGCGCAATCCGCCGGGCCTGTACGTCGGAGCCGTGTGGCCGTCGCTGATCACCGGCACGTCACCATCCCGTCATGGACGCTGGTGCTACGATCAATTCGTCCCCGGCACATACGGGGTCCGACGTATGACCGCCGAAGACTATCAGGTCGCGCCATTCTGGATGGCGCTCGACCGCGCCGGAAAACGGGTCGCCATCGTCGATGTCCCGAAGAGCCCGATCCGTGCGCTTGGGCATGGCCTTCAGCTCGCCGACTGGGGAACCCACGATCCGGATTCGCTCGGCTTCCGCGCGTACCCAGAAACCCTGGCGCGCGACGTGCAGCGGCGGTACCGGACCGAGCCCGTCGGCCTCTGTGACCACTATGGCCACGACCGGGAGGCAGTGCAGCGACTCTGCGATCGCCTGATCGAGCGCACCGAACGCAGAACGGAGCTCTGCCTCGATCTCCTGGCTCGCGAGCGCTGGGATCTGTTCTTCGCCGTGTTCACCGAGAGTCACTGTGCGGGGCATCAGCTGTGGTGGCTCCACGATCCTACGCACCCCGAACACGATCCGGCGCTCCGCCGGGCGCTCGGCGACCCGATGGAACGCGTGTACCGTGCCCTCGACCGCAGTCTCGCTCGCCTGCTCGCCGCGCTCCCCACGGAGGCGACGGTCCTCGTCCTCGCCAGCCACGGCATGGGGCCGCACTACGACGGCAGCCTGCTCCTTGCCGATATGCTAGCGGCGATGCACGTCTCCGGTGCGCGGCGAGACGCGGTGAGCACCCTCCAACGAACGTGGCACGCGGCCCCCGCGGCGCTACGCCGAGTGGTCAATCCACTCGCGGTCCGTACGGGTCTGTGGTTGGGACGACGACGGGCAGGCGCCCCCCCGGGCCTCGGCAGCGCGCTCCGCACCCCGGATCCGACGCGCATGCGCTACTTCGCCGTCCCCAACAACGACTGCCACGGCGCGATTCGCTTGAACGTCGTCGGCCGCGAGCCCGCGGGCTGCATCCAACCGGGACGCGATTTCGATGCCGCCATCGACGCCCTCGGCGAAGAACTCTCGACGTTCGTGAACGAGGACACGGGCCGGCCTGTCGTGGCGGCGCTGCACCGGATCGAGACGCTGTACCCAGGCGAGCCACACGAAGCCCTTCCTGACGTGATTGTCGACTGGGATCGCAGCGCCACCATTCAGCGCGTTGTGTCCACACGGTACGGACGGCTCGCGCGTCCCAAGGTCACCTCACGCACGGGCGACCACCAGCCCACCGGGTTGCTGATCGCACGCGGTCCGGGAATCGCGTCCGGTCACGCTATCGCCCCGATCGAGAGCGTCGACCTCGCCCCGACGATCTCCTCGATCCTCGGCCTGCCCCGTCCCGACCTCGACGGCCATCCCATCGAAGCGATCGTCGCCCCGTCCACGTCTTGATGCGGAAGTCTCCCGATCGAGCGCACTCGCGACGGATTCGCTAGCACCACCGTCCCGACTGTGCTCGAATCCGCGAGCCCCCGGGGACGCGCCCATCGAAACGACCGACCACAGGCCTGCCAGCTTCAGCCTCGGCGATCTCGTCGATGCCACCGCACCGTACGAGTTGTTCGCACAGGCCCGTGCATCCGGACAGGTACTCCAGAGTTCCGGCAGCTGGCTGGTCCTCGGCCATGCCGAGGCCACGGCCTTGCTCCGCAGCCCGACGACGCGCTCCGGCTTCATCGCCGATCTGTATCGCGAGCTCTTACCGCCGGGAGCCGCCCGCGACGAGATGGCGCATCGCGTGAACTTTCTCGATCCCCCCGATCACACTCGCGTGCGACGGCTCGTCGCAAAAGCGTTCACCCCACGCCGCGTCGCGGAACTGAAGCCGTACGTGGCAGCGCTCTGCGAACAGCTGCTTCGGCCACTCGCGGGAGCACGCGACATCGACCTGATCGCCGCGTTCGCGCATCAGGTCCCGTCGCTGGTGATTTCCGAGCTCCTCGGCGTCCCGATCGCCGATCGCGAACGACTGACGATCCTCTCGGATCGGGTCTCCGAGCTTCTTGGTCTGCGGGCGAATCTCGAACGCGGCCCAGGGGGCGCACTGGAGGCCGCCGAATCCCTCCACACCTACCTGCGCGCCCTCATCGCCGAGCGTCGCCGCACCCCGGCAGACGATCTCCTGAGCGCGCTGCTCGCGGCGGACGAGGACAGCGAACGACTCAGCGAGGACGAGCTGCTGTCGCTCGCGGCGACGCTGTACTCGGCGGGCCACCGGACGACGCGCGATCTGTTCTCGAACGGCCTCGCCGCGCTCCTTCCCGATCGCGCCCTCGTCGCCGAGGTACGCGCGGGATCCATTCCCACCGCCGCCGTGATCGAGGAGTTCCTCCGCTTCGAGACCCCCACGCACTACGTCGCACGCATGCTGACCGAGCCGATGGAGTTCGACGGCATCACGCTCCCAGCCAATGAACCGATCGCCATCGTCCTGGCCGCCGCCAACCGCGACCCGGCCGCCTACCCCGCGCCGGACCGCTTCGACCCTCGACGGTGGACGCGCGCCCCGGAGCCACATCCTCC
This sequence comes from Deltaproteobacteria bacterium, assembly GCA_029262315.1. Lineage (GTDB taxonomy): Bacteria > Desulfobacterota > Binatia > UTPRO1 > UTPRO1 > JAJCZP01. The sequence continues at coordinate 19,831 of JAJCZP010000174.1, forward strand.
GCTGTCTTTCGCCTTTGGCGCCCACTTCTGCGTCGGCGCCAGCCTGGCGCGGCTCGAGGCCGGCACAATGCTCGAAACGCTATTCGCCGTCCTCCCCGAGATCACGCTCGTCGACACGCCCCTGCCCTGGCGCCACACGGGGCTGTTCCGGTCACTCGAGACGCTGCGAGTCCATACGGGATAACTCCCCAGCCAGACGAAGAACGCGCGCCGCGCACTGTCGCACGGCTACCACGGGCGCCAACCGCCCTGGACGATCCTAGGATGTGCGGCGGATCGACAGCATCTCGCGCTTGCCGCGCTGGTAGGCGGCGCCGAAGAGGCGCTCACCGAGCGGCGGCGCAAGTCGTTCGAGGTACCACAACAGGCGCCACCAGCCCGGCACGACGATGATCGCCTGGTTACGCTCGACGGCGCGCAGCGCCTTCTCCGCCAACACGGACGGATCCAGTGGAAGAAAGCGCTCGCAGAGCGCGCGCCACCGGTCCATGTCGAGGTCCTCCTTCATCCGACCATAGCGACCGCCCTCGAAAATCGGCGTCCGCACCGCACCCGGGCAGAGCACCGATACCCTGACGCCGTACTCTTTCGCCTCGATGCGCAACGTCTTCGAGAGGCCGACCACGGCGTGTTTCGACGCGACGTAGCTTCCCATGTAGCCGTTCGCCACCAGGCCAGCCATCGAGGCGGTGTTGACGATGTGGCCGAATCCCTGTTCGACCATCACCGGATAGGCTGCCAGCACGCCGTACGCGACGCCGCGCAGGTTGACGTTCAGAACGTCGTCCCAGTCGGCGGCCTGGTAGTCTTTCATCTCCCCCGCGACGCCGATGCCCGCGTTGTTGAACAGATAGTCGAGCCGACCCGTCCGGGCGATGGTCTCCTGCACGACGGTACCGAACCGCGCGTGGCTCGTAACGTCGAGATCGACGACGGTCGCGGCGCCACCGCGGCGAACGATCCCCTCCGCAACTTCCTCCGCGAGACTTACCTGACGGTCGGCCAGCACCACCTCGACGTGATTCGCCGCCAGCGCCTCCGCGAGCGCGCGTCCGATGCCCGAGGCTGCCCCGGTAACAATTGCGATCCGCGACGCCGTGCGCGCGTCCCCACCCCTCGTCTCCGACATCACCGTCGAGCATAGAGCGTCCCGCGCATTCGCGATACGGGCGCAGATCTCGCCGACGATTTGACACCGGGAGCAGGTGTAGCCCATGCTAGGGAGAACTACGCATTCCATGGAGGAGATTTCATGCGCAGACTCACACCGGTCCTCGCCCTCACCATCACCCTGGCCCTCGTCTCGAGCGCGCCGAAACCTGCATCAGGTGAGGCTCTGCACGCCCCGCGCAATCCGCTCGGCGCGATCATCCGCATCACACCCTCGGACGGCTGTGAGGGTCCCGTTCCAGGTGACATGTCCTTGCTGTCAGGCGACGGACAGCACCAGGCCTACGTCTGCCGATCGGGCGGGAATAGCTCGTTCTTCCTCTACAACACGAGGCGGCGCCAGAACATTCCCATGTTCGGACTGCCATCGGGCTTCGCCGAACCCGTGTTCGTCAGCGAGAAGGGCAACTGGGTCGCCGTCTTGAGCGAGACACCGATTCCGCCGGGCTCGGAGGAGATCGTCGGAGAGTGGGGGCTGTACCTGTTCGCGCGCCAGTCCGGGCGCGTCATGAAGATCCTCGAAGACGATGTCGAAGATCTCGGCCCGATCTTCGGCGACGATCTCTGCCCCGAAGAAGACATCGTCTCCTTCGGCAAGCCCAAGGTCGTGCATGTCACGAATCGTGGCCGGACCCTGGTGCGCTTTGACGACCGGACGACCACGAGCGGCCCCTGCCCTGGCGGCGCGTACTTCGACCTCGTCCCATAGCCCCCAAATGCCCGCCCCGCGCGGGTCTGACGCGTTTTTCTCCGTTGTCTACTTGCGGGCCTCCTAGGCCTTGCGGTACCAATTCGTGTGGGGTCTGGCGCGGGTCGAGCGCAGACCATTGGGGGGTGCGGTCGTGGTGTGGGAGACGTGTCGCTGACACGTCGTACGATTTGTTGGGTCAGGAGCCTTCGCCTGTGGGGCGTCAGGGGCCTTCGGCTGTAGCGCGTCAGGCGCTTTCGCCTCTAGCGCGCGCCCTGATGCCGGGGTCGCTCGGGCGATCCCTTCATCATTCGTCGGAGCGCCTGCGCGTGGGCGAACAAGAATGTGACACCCGACCGTCCCGTACTACGCGAGTGCGAGTTGCCGTGATTTGTCGCCGAGTCCAGAGCGCCCGTTCGGGCCAACAGACAACGTCGAATCACAAGGATTCATGGGTTGGAGAACCACATCGGGGTTGCTGGCGCAGGATCTGCAAGGTCCCCACCTGGTGGAGAGGGGGTTTGTCATGCTTTTTAGGGGTTTCGTGCGTTTGAGCGCATTTGCGAGCGTCCTGCTTCTGGGCTGCTCCGTGGTCGAGGCAGCGCGTTTGAGCGCTCCGACCGACATCACACCGATCGGTGTCTCCAGTGACGCCATCGAGATTGCCTGGAGCACCTCCGAGCCGAATCTCGTCGGCTTCATGGTCGAGCGCAGCAAACCCGGCAAGAAGCGCGGGTTCAAAACCATCGCAACACTGAACAACGGGAGCACCCGGAGCTACGAAGATCGAGGGCTGCTGAGCGATACGGTGTACTACTATCGCCTGCGCTCGATGCAGGAGAAGCGCAGCCGGTCGGGGAAACTGAAGAAGCCAAAGAAGTCCCGGAAGTCGAAGCCCGTGACCGGCACGACGCTCAGTGAGGCCGAGCCGGCACCACAGCCCACGGCGACGACGGGAGGACCGCCACCGCCGCCCCCACCACCTCCTAGTGGCGGCAACGGCAGCCCGTGGACGACGAGCTTCGGCGACGATGAAACCGACATCGGTGCCGCGGTTGCAGTCGATGCGGGTCAAAACGTCGTCGTCACCGGTCGCTTCATGGATCGGGTCGACTTCGGTGGCGGCCGCATCAACAGCCGCGGCAGCTTCGATGCGTTCGTGGCGCGCTACGCGGCCGACGGGACGCACATCTGGTCGAAGGGGTTCGGAGGCTCTGGCGGTGACGACGGCCGAGGCGTCGCCGTCGATGCGGCAGGTAACGTGTTCGTCACGGGATTCTTCCGCGGCTCCGCAAACTTCGGGGGCAGCACCTTTTCGAGCGCGGGGGAGATGGACATCTTCCTCGTCAAATACGCGCCTGATGGTAGCCACCTCTGGTCGAAGAGCTTCGGTGGTCCAGATACCGACATGGGCTCGGCGGTCGGCACCGACGCCGCCGGCAACGTGATCGTGGTCGGGAACTTCTTCGGCAGCGTGAATTTCGGGGGCGCGCCCCTCGTCGCCTCTCAATACACGCCCACGGATCTCTTCGTCGCCAAGTTCTCGCCCGAGGGCGCGCACCTCTGGTCGGAGAACTACGCCAGCGACGGGATCACCATCGCCTATGACGTCGCGGTCGAGCCGAACGGCACGCTTGCCGTCGTCGGGAGATTCGCGGGACCGCTCGATTTCGGCGGCAACCGCATGGTGAGCAACAACTTTACCGACGATGGCTTCATCGCCAAGCTGACGGCGAACGGCGGGCACATCTGGTCGCGCAGCTTCGGCAGCACCAACGCCGACTACGCAACCGGAGTCGCGGTGGACGACGACGGCGATGTTCTCGTCACGGGCACGTTCCGCCACAACGTAGATTTCGGCGGCGGGCCACTACCGGACGCCGGCAACGGTGACGTCTTCGTCGCCAAGTACTCAGCCGCCAACGGCACGCATCGCTGGTCGCGCGCTGGCGGTAGCTTCCTCGACACCGACAGTGGGGCGGGGATCGCCGTCGACAGCGATGGCGGCGCGATCGTCACCGGGCGCTTCGGGTCCTCCGCGACCTTTGGCAACACCACCCTCACGAGCGCCGGCGGGGACGATGCGTTTCTCGTCCGCTACGCCGCCAACGGCGTGCTGCGGAGCGCCGAAGCCCTCGGGGGTAGCGGCCAAGATTTCGGGAACGATGTGGCGGTGAGCCCAGAGGGACTCATCGTCGCCACTGGGGCCTTCTCCGGCACCGGATCGTTTCGAGGCGATACGCACACGAGCGCCGGCAACTACGACGCCTACCTGGTGCAGCTGACGCCCTAGTCCTTCCTGGTCCCCGGGCGGCCGACGCGCTGCCCGGGGCGCACTCCCCCAAAAGGCCGGATTTTAGGCGATGACGCGGCGCGTTATCGCCTATTTGTCCTTGTCGGCGCGCATACGGCACAGCGGGTGCATCGCAAAGCCCGATAATCCTCGTAGAGAGTGACCCGGATCGTAACAAGCAAGAGCAAATGCCACTTGGCATAATGGTGCCCAACCTTCTATGATCCAGCAGACCCAAACTGGAGACCGGCCGGACCCCGGTCGTAAATCAAGAAGGAGGCACCGATGCCAAGAATCCAACACCAGATCCTCAAACTGGTCGGTCTATCCGCATTCGTGATCGGAGTACTCACCATCAGTGGGATCAACGACGCGCAGGCTGAGAACCCACCGAACTGCGTGCAGCCCGAAGTCCAGATCGTGATTCGCGAGTTCTTCGACACGGACGACGATGGGAACCCCGACATTGGGCCTCTGGCCCCAGGCACCCTCAAGGCCGCGGGCGATGTCGTCCTCTACCAGGCCGTGTTGCAGCACAACGACCCGGTACGATGCGGCTACGAAAACGGCCGAGTCTGTATCGACACCCCGCAGCAAGGATGCGCCGATACCGCGCCGTTGAACGCCGGAGCCGGATCCTTCGACCCGCCATCGTTCACGACGGTCGGCGCGGGCGAGTGCTGCGAGGCGGACTACGCGACACCTGTTCCGCTCGTCTGCGATGGCGGTGCCGGCTGCAACCCGGTGGGCGTCGCGGAGCACTTCTCCGACTACGTCCGCTACGTCGTCAATCCGGCCGACGAGCTCAATCCGACCCTCGACGACAAATGTGATCCCGGCCAGCTCCGCGCGCATGCCTACTACGATCGGGGCGAGTCGCAGCAGAACCAGATCGTCATCCCGGCCAACGCCTCGATTCCGATCTGCAACGCGATCCGCGTCGAGGCCGTGCACTTCATGTGCTACGAGCTCGACAAGATCAGGGTGAACCAGACGGTCGATTTGGTGGACATCTTCGGGAGCGCCTCAGGTACCGTGGAGAACATGAAGCGCATCTGCAACCCGGCCGACAAGAACGAAGAAGATCCGTCAGCGGTCAACTTCCCGAACCACCTCGTGAGCTACGAGCTCGACTCGCCACCGTTCAGCAATGTCGATGTGAGCGTGAGCAACCAGTTCGGTCAGGTCGAGATCGAGCTCCAGCGGGCGACGCGCCTGTTGGTCCCAACCAACAAGGGGGATCTCGGCGTCCCGCCGCTGCCGCCAGTCGGCCCGCCGATGCCGGCACTCATCGACCACTTCCGCTGCTACAGCGCGAAGGGGCAGAACCCCAACGAGACGGTACTGATCCACGATCAGTTCAACGACCCGATCACCGGCTACACGATCGACGTCAAGCGGCCGCGGACCGTGTGTCTCCCCGCCGACAAGAACCAAGAGGGCTTCATCAATGCTAATGGCGCCGCCGGCTCCGGCCTCGTCTGCTACGAGGCGGACAACCCCGTCCGCCAGGAGTACAGGGGCGACTTCATCGTGGACAACCAGTTCACGAACGGCCCGCTGCTCCGCGAGGTCCACGGTCCTCGTGAGTTCTGCGTCAAGTCGACGATCAATCTCATTCCCTAACAGCGCTGTTCGTTCCATCTAGTCGGCACTCGGCCGGGCGAACCAACGGGCGCGCCCCGCCCGTGGAG
>JAJCZP010000175.1 GCA_029262315.1 Deltaproteobacteria bacterium
TGAAGAGTGGCGTGACCTTGGCCGCGTTCACGAGAAAGCCGGCCACGCTCTGGAACAGACGATGACGCTCCTGCTCGCCGCCCGGGAACGCGCTCGTCGGCAGGTCGGCGATACGCTCGCGTACTTCCGAAACCAGGATCGCGACGTCGGCCGCCCCGCTGCCCAGATCTTCGCGAAGCGCCTCGTCGGGTCGGCTCTGCACGTACTGGCGAAGGGCCTCGACGAACGGCAGGTAGGGAATGCCGGCTTCGGTCTCGTGACACCGGCCGAGCAGCGTCTGTGCGCCGCGAAGCTTCGCGTAAGCCGCTGCCTGCTCGGTCAGAAACGTCTTGCCGATTCCTGGCTCTCCGGAGACCATCACGAGCGAGCCATGCCCACCAAGCGCGGCATCAATCGCACGCTTCAGCGCGTCGATCTCGACGCTCCGCCCGACAAAGAAATCGCCCGACGCGGTGCGCGGCGCCGCGTCAGCCTTCGGCGGCTCGATTCGAGGTGCGCTCCGGATCTGCGCGATCCGCTCGCGCACAGCGACCGCACTCGCCGGCCGCGCGTCCGGATCCTTGTCCAGCAACGAGAGCACGAGGGCCTCGATCTCGGGCGAGATCTCCGCGTTGTGCCAGGACGGCGCCACGGGGCGGACGTTCAGGTGCTGGCTGATGATGGCGACCGAGTCGTCACCGACGAAAGGCGGGCGGCCGGTCAGCATCTCGTAGAGCATCGCGCCGAGCGAGTAGAGGTCCGACCGGGGCGAGGCGCTGCCACCGACGGCCTGCTCCGGCGGCATGTAGGTAGCCGTGCCCACCATCGCGCCCTCGTGCGTCAGGCGCGAGCGATCGAGCGCCACCGCCAGACCGAAATCGCCGAGCCTCGCCTCGCCGCCCGCCGTCAGCCAGACATTGCCGGGCTTCAAGTCACGATGCACGATCTCCTTGTCGTGCGCGTGCTGGAGCGCGGCACACACCTGCTCGGTAATCCCGAGTGCGTCGTCAATCGGGAGCCGGTGTCCGTCACTCTCGGCCAGTTTGTGATCCAGGTCACCGCCGTCGATGAACTGGCAGACGAGATAGACGCGGCCGTCTTCCTCGTCCACGTCGTGGACGGTGACAATGTTCGGATGGTCGCCGAGCCGCCCCATAGCCTCGGCCTCGCGCCGAACGCGAAGCATGTCGAGCCCGTCGCTCTTCACGAACGCGATGGCGACGTCGCGGTCGAGCCGGGAATCGCGCGCCAGATGCACGCGTTTCTTGGCCCCTTCGCCGAGGAAACGCTGCAGTCGATAGCGACCCTGCGCCAGCACCTCGGGCTCACTGGGGTGCCCGGGTGCGGTGGCGCGCGACACCTGGCCTGCGCCCGGCGCCGCCTGCGTCGTCTCGCCTAGGGCGCTACCGCACTCGTCACAGAAGCGCTGGCCGGCCGGGTTCTCACTCCCACAGGTGGAACAATGCGCCGCGGCGGCCAAGGTACTCCCGCAGCTTCCGCAGAATTTCGCGGATTCTCGATTCTCGTGACCACAGCTTCGACAGTCCAAGGCGAAACCCCGACGGGGGCGCGGATTACATCAGGGTACATCGCGCGAAGCAACTTGGCGGCGCGTCAGCCTTCCTTCGCGGGCAAGGGACCGAAGAAGCCGAGCACGCGAGCCACTCGCCCCGAAACATCGGCCTCGACGACATCAAATCCAGGGAGGACCAGTTCCCCGTCTCGATGGATCGCCCAGGCATAGCGGTAGATCCCGTGGTGAGCATCGACGCCGCTCGTTCTGGAGTACACCGCCCCGGGAAGTCGCCCGTGCACCTCGTGCACATTGGCCTCGAAGCCGTCGATCCCCGTAACGTCGATGGACGGATCGACGAAACGCACGTTGGGCGCCAGGGCCTGTTCCAGATGGCCACGAACCTTTCTCGGGTCCGCCTCGTTCCAGGCAGCGAGCATCTGGTCAAACGCCGCGGGATAATCACTCATGGGGGCCTCCTCTGCGCACCGGGCTAGATACCGACAGTCAGTCTGTATCTAGCAAACCGACGCTGTGCCTGTAAAGTAGTCCGATGGCCACCCAGGCGGAGAGGCGCGTCGCCACCCGCACCCGACTGATCGAGGTCGCGCGTGGGTTGTTCGCGCGCGAGGGCTACGACCGGACACCGACGGAGCGGATCCTCGAAATGGCCGGCCTCTCACGGGGCGCGATGTACCATCACTTCGCAACCAAGCGCGACGTGTTCGAGGCGGTCTTCGTCCAGGTGTCCGACGAAACCATCGTACGTGCCGTACGGCGCAGCCCGCCCAGCGACTCGCCGCTAGAAGATCTGATCGGCGCCTGCCTCGCCTGGCTGCGCGAGGTTCGGCGTCCAGACGTGGCGGCCATCCTCATCGATCAGGGGCCCCAGGTCCTCGGCTGGAAACGCGCACGCGATCTCGAAGCACTCTCGAGCCTTCGACGGATGACGCAGGGACTCGAGCGCGCGATCGCCGCGGGCGAAGTCCGCGTACCGTCGGTCCAGCTGGCTGCGCGATTGATCAACGCGGCGCTCGCGGAAGCGGCGCTGGCGGCATTGCATCGCGAGCCACGCACGTCGCGGGCCACACAGGAGGCGGCGATTCGGCAGCTCATCGAAGGACTGCGATCCGAGTAGTCGCGCGCGCCCTGTCCGTATCGTCGCCACGCTCGACTCCCACACTGCTGATCGCGCCTCCGGGCGCGCCACCGTGTCACCCCACCGCGCGTAGGTGCCGCTGTCCGATCGCGAGCATGCCCAGCAACACGGCGCCGGTCGCGGCGAGCGCGTAGACTGGAAACTCCGGATAGCGCGCGAGTGCCGGAGCAACCATGAGGTACGTATCCAGCCACCGGCCCGCCAGCACGACACCAGCAACTTCCATCAGCACCTGCGGGTTGCGCTTCGCTCGTGAGGACAAGAGCACGACGAACGGCACGACGAAGTTGACCACCGGATTCAGCCAGAACAGCATTGACCAGCTGTAGGAGAGCCGCCGTGCATAGTAGGGCGTCTCCTCGGGGATGTTCGCGTACCAGATCAGCATGTACTGACAGAACCAGATGTAGGCCCAGAAAACGCTGAAGCCGAACAACAGCGAGCCCAGATCGTGCAACTGCCGTTCACCGAGCTGCACCGGCGAGGCATGCGATCCCGACAGCCTGATGGAAAGGACGGTAATGGCGGCGATGCCGCCGACGAAGGCACCCGCAAAGCTGTACACACCGTACATCGTGCTGAACCACTCAGGCTCCAACGACATCAACCAATCCCAGCTCCCCACCGTGATCGCAACGGCGAAGACGACGAGGAACACGGCAGCCGCGGGCGGGCGGGGCAACGCCGCGGCATTTCCCGAGGCCGGTCGGTGAAAAAGGCTGTGGGTCATCGCGAGCAGGACGAGTAGGATGATGCCGGCGCGCGCGAGAAAGAACGGCACGTTGAGCCACGCGGTCTTCTCCTGCAGCAAGTGACTGCCCTCGACGACCGCTGGCTGCGCCCACGGGTAGAGTACGGAAAGCCCGCCGAGAAAGGTCACCGCAAGAGCCAGCGCAGGCACGATGAGCGTGCGGCCGAGTGCGCTCGGCACCACGGCAAACGGCGCACTCCAGCGGGCGCCGCTCACAGCATTGATCGCCGCGAACAGACTGGCGCCCAGTGCCAACGTCAACCCGAAGAATCCCCCGATCAGAAGCCCGGACCATCCCGCTTCCGGTCGCAGCAGGATGCCGATGACGAGCACGAGGAGGCAGAGGGCCCCCGCGAGCTTCGACAGCGGTCGCTCCGCCCATCCCGAGGTCGCGGCCATCGTTGCGTTGTTCACGACGCGCCTCCTTCCACGGTGTTCGGATCCTCAACCGATTCCGGCTCCACCACGGCATTGGCCGAAGATGCCAGCGGCGCGCTCGCCTTCTCATCGGCACCGGCCGATCCAGTCGCCGTAGCCGCACGCTGCAAGCTCCGCACGTAGGCAACGATCCGCCAGCGCTCCTCCTCGCGGATCTGCGCGTTGTAGGCGGGCATCAACCCCTGACCGTGGAAGATCACATGGTAGATGTGCCCATCGGCCATCCCCAAGGCGTGCTCGCCGAGCAGACTCGGAGGATTGGGGAATCGACCGATGATCGGGCCGTCACCCTCGCCCGCCGGGCCGTGACAGACCGTACAGAAGATGTCGTACCCTTCCTGGCCAGCACGCAGATGACTTTCCATCGCCGCACCGTCAACCAAGATGGGGTTGGCGAGCTCACGCCCTGCGCGCGCCGCCTCCTCCACGCCGGGTCCGTACGCGAACGGCCGGAAACCATAGGGCACCGTCCCCTCGGGAGGAAGCAGCAACGTCTGACCGGTGACGGAGTTGCGATCGTGCGAGTCGTACGGAATGGACTCGACCATCCCCGGAAGCACGATCACACCCGGACGGTCCCCATCCGCGGTGCACGCACCGAGCATGACGAGGGCCAGACAGAGCAGCCAGGCCCGCCGCATCAACTGACCCTCCATGCATCGAGGACCTCGGACGCCCCGAGGCGCTCGCACAGCTTGTGGAAGCGGGCCGGTGAGAAGCTCCCGTCGCGCTCCGCGACCAGCACGACAAAGCGATCGTCGGTCACCCGCGCGTGCGGCTGCGTCGTGGGCATGCGGCCCGTGAGGCTCGGAAGGAGCCGCCCGCGCACGAAAAGCGCAGCGACCGTCGCGAGAGCCGCGAGCAGCACGGTGACCTCGAATCCTATCGGGACGAGTGCGGGCCACGCGAGATTCGTCTTCCCACCGATGTTCAGTGGCCAATCGACGGCATGCGTCCAGGCTTGGAAACCGAATCCCAAACAACACCCCAACACACCGCCGAACAGCGTGGCCATCGGAAGCCGGGTCTCCCGCAGGCCCATCGCCTCATCCATGCCGTGTACGGCGAACGGCGTATGCACGTCCCGAATCTCGAGTCCGTGAGCCCGGAACAAATGCGCGGCCTCGACCGCGCCCTCGGGGCTGTCGAAAGCGACCGAGTGAATGCGCTCGCGCTCAACCATGGCTACCTACCTCGTGTCCGGCCATCTGCTCGCTCACCGTATGCTTGGCCTCGTGGAACGCGATCACCGGCGCGACCCGCACGAACAACAAGTAACACGTGAAAAACAGGCCCATGGTCCCGGCGAAGATGCCTACTTCGACCATCGTGGGAGTGTAGTAGCTCCACGACGACGGCAGATAGTCGCGGTGGAGCGAGGTCACCACGATATTGAAGCGCTCGAGCCACATGCCGATGTTGACGAAGATGCTCGCCACGAAGATCACCGGCACCGTGCGCCGCGCCCACTTGAACCAGAATATCTGTGGAACGATGACGTTGCAGAACACCATCATCCAGTAGAACGGCGCGTACGGTCCAAACGCGCGATTGAGGAACGTGAAGCGCTCGTAGGCGTTGCCGCTGTACCAGGCGACGAAGAACTCGGTGCCGTAGGCGCAGCCGACGATCATTCCCGTCGTCAGCAGCACCTTCGCCATGTTCTCGAGATGGCGTCCGGTAATGTAGCGTTCGAGCGCGAACACCTTGCGGGTGATAATGAGCAGCGTCGACACCATCGCGAAACCGCTGAAGACGGCGCCGGCAACGAAGTACGGAGGGAAGATTGTGGTGTGCCACCCCGGGATCACGCTCGTCGCGAAATCGAACGAGACGATGGTGTGCACCGAGACGACCAGCGGGGCGGCGAGACCGGCGAGCATCATGCACGCGCGCTCGTGGCGCTGCCACGTGCGACTGGAGCCGTCCCATCCCAGGCTCAAGAACCCGTAGACGCGTCGCTTGAAGCCGCGCGTCCGATCCCGCAGGGTCGCGAAGTCCGGAATCAGGCCGACGTACCAGAACAGCAACGACACGATGAGATACGTCGAGATCGCGAACATGTCCCACATGAGCGGAGAACGAAAGTTCACCCACAAGGAGCCGCGGCTGTTGGGGTAGGGAAAGAACCAGAACAGGAGCCACGGACGACCCATGTGAATGAGCGGGAACAACCCCGCGCACATGACTGCGAAAATCGTCATCGCCTCGGCAGCCCGGGCGATGGAGGTGCGCCACCGTTGCCGGAACAGGAGCAGGATGGCCGAGATGAGGGTCCCTGCGTGACCGATGCCGATCCAGAACACGAAGTTGGTGATCGCCCAGCCCCACCCGACGGTGCGATTGAGCCCCCAGGTGCCGATCCCGGTCATGATCGTGTAGATGATGAGCCCGGCGCCGAGAGCCAGGAGCGAACTCGTGATCGTGATCGCGATCCACCAAGACCGTCCGGGCTTACGCTCAAGCGGGCGCGCGATTTCGGCGGTGATCTCTCCATAGGAGGGATTGCCGGGGATGAGTTGCTCTTCGGCGGTCGTGGCGATCGCGATCATGAAACACCTCCCGCCTTGTCGCGACGCCGCACCCTGGCGAGGTACGACACGGAGGGCTCGACGCCCAGATCTGCAAGCACCTGAAACGCTCGATGCTCATGCTTCAGATCCTCGAGCGGACTTTCCGGGAGGGCGGCGTCTCCAAAGTGGATCGCCTTGGCGGGGCAACTCTGCTGGCACGCCGTCTCGACCTCGATCGGGCTGCCGTCATCGCGCAGCTTCGCCGCGATCCGCCCACGCTGGATGCGTTGCACACAGAACGTGCACTTCTCCATCACCCCGCGCTCACGAACGACGACGTCGGGATTCAACACCATCCGCTCGAGCGGATCTTTGGGCGTGTAGTCGAACCAGTTGAAGCGTCGCACCTTGTAGGGACAGTTGTTGGCGCAGTAGCGCGTCCCTACGCAGCGATTGTATGCCTGATTGTTGAGACCATCGTGCCCGTGCACCGTCGCCGCCACCGGACACACCGTCTCGCAGGGGGCATTGTCGCACTGCGCGCACAGCATGGGCTCGAACAGGACGTCCGGCGCGTCGGGGCTGCCGTCGAAATAGCGATCGATACGCAACCATCCCATGTCATGGTGGCGGGCAACCTCCTCTGGACCGACCACGGGCAGGTTGTTCTCCGCCTGGCAGGCGATGACACACGCACTGCAGCCCGTGCACGCGTCGAGATCGATCACCATCTCCCAGTGGGTCTCGTAGTTACGTTCCTTCCACATGCTGTGGATCGCGCCATGGTGACCGAAATTGATCTTCTCGTCCGGTTGCGAGACCTGCCCGATGATGGGACGGCCCTCCGCACTGGGATGTGGCTGCACGATCGGCACGCGGTCGGTACGCCCGGCCTTCGTGGCTGTGATTGCCAACCCCTGGGTCTGCAACCTGCCACCCTCGTCCCAGCGCGCGAGCTGATACCCGTTGCGTACCGGACTGCCCGCATCGCCGTCGACGAGACCGTACCCAACTGGCACGCCAAGGACGTCCGGGTGCTGCCCCGGAAGCACCCGGACCGGCAGCTCGATTGCGTGCTCTCCCACCTGCAGCACGAGGACGTCTCCGTCCTCCACGTCGAGCGCTTCCGCACGCCGCGGGGCCACCCGGACCGTACCGGCCCACGCCGCGCGTGTCAGCGGATCCGGCATCTCACGCAACCACGGGTTGAAGCTGTTGCGACCATCGCGCAACGCCACTTCCGTGATCAGCTCTCCCTCGAGCATGCCCGCGCTCGGAGGCTGGCCGACGAGCCCGGACGCCAACTCCCGCGCCGACGCGCCACCCGGCACGACGCCGCCATCGTCGCCGTCGATGCGCCATTGGCTCGCGACAGCCACCGCGTTCGACACCCCGCCGCGCGCTAGCGCCTCGTTCCAGAACGCTTCGAACGCTCGGCTGTCGCCGCCACCGAACACGTGGGTGCGCCAGGATGCCCTGAGATGGGACCGATAGTCCGCAGGCTCCGTACCGGTCCAGTGAAGAAAGTTCTCGATCGGGTGACGGGTATCGAACAGCGGACGGATACCAGGCTGCGCGAGCGTCAGCACATCACGATGCGGTGCCGCGTCCCCCCAGCACTCGAGCGGGTGATGTGCAGCCGCCACCACCCGACACGCGCGCGCTGTCCCGTGGGGCCGGTCGGTGATCGCGACCGTGAGCGGCACAGCGCTAAGCTGCTCGGCAAGCACCGCGCCGTCGGGTAGCTCCTCGACCGGATTGCAGCCGAGAAAGAACGCGACGTCGACGCCGCCTTGCTCGAGCGCCTCGACGAAACGTCGCGTCGCCGCATCGCTACCACGACGTGTCCACGACTGCCGGTCCAGGTCGAGCGTCTGCCCGTCGGCATCGAGCGCGCGATTCAACAGGGCGACCGCGAGCTGCTCGGTTCGATCCTGGGCCCCGCTCACGATCAGCGCCCGTCCCCGGTGCGCGAGGAGTCGCTGCGCGAGCTCTCGCAGCTTCTCGTCGTGAGATTCCAGCGCGGGCAACGCGCGGAGCATGCCACGCACACGCCGTGTCGTCGCGTTGTCGACGGACTCGGACACCAGCCGCAACAGCCAGAGCGCGATCAACCGGCGCTCGCCCGACGTCGCTTGCAGGCGTTCGTCGGCGGCGGCCCCGGTCAGGCTCAGACTGCCTTCAACCTGGACGTGCCGAAAGTCGCGCTCGCTGCGCTGGCGCCGCCGCGCTGCGTACGCAGCCGTATGCGCGACCGGATCGTCACCGGATCCCAACAGGTCCGCGCCCAGCCCGACGAGGAGATCGGTGCGCTCGAAAGCCAGCGCGGGGCGGCGTGCTCGTCCGTCGAGCATCTCGTACGCCTCGAGAACACTCGAGGCGGAGTCGACCGGAGCGTCGTACTCGATCAGCGTACCGCCATAGGGCTCGAGGAACGCGGCAATCGCCGCCCGCGCCGTCGGACTGACAATCGTCTTCGTAACCACGAACACGCCACCGGGGCCTCTGACCGCCGCAAGCTGCTCGCGCACGAGCGCGTCGACCTCGGCCCAGGAGGTCGTCGTCCCGGCGAGCTGCGGGCCT